>PLYS01000308.1 GCA_003153455.1 Betaproteobacteria bacterium
TGTGACGTGGGCGCCGTCGCGACGGCCAACATCGTCCTGGAGAACACCGGCACCGGGCCGACCGGCGACATCACCAAGGTATTCGGCAATCCTTCGCCGCAATTCACCGAAGCTGCTGCGTCCAACGCCGCTCCCTCCGGCAGCGCCGCGCGCAACAAGGCGCAGACGGACTTCGTCGGTCTCGCGGTCCACTGCACCCAGGGCTCCGCGATCTGCGCGGGCGGCCAGGACGACCTCCTGCCATCGGAGCCGAACGGCTACACCGGCTTCAAGGGACTGTTCGGCGCGCAGTCGATCAACCCCCTGCTTGCCGGCGGACCGGTGCTAAACGATCTGCTCGGAAACCCGATCGTCGATCCGTTCGGCCAGCCGGGCTTCCCCGGTTTCGACGGCATGGAAGCGGCGGTTTCGCTGGCCTACGTCGCGGCGATGTAGGAGAAAGGCATTCCGGTGACCTACGCGTATATCTCCGACGCGCACGACTTGCACGGCGTTTCCGGGAACCAGCACGTCGCCTTCGGCCCCGGCTCGCCGGGGTATGTCCAGCAACTGAAGGCTTACAACGATGCGTTCGCGGCATTCTTCCAACGGCTCGAACACGACGGCATCACCAAGGACAACACGCTGTTCGTGTTCACCGTCGACGAGGGCGACCATTTCGTGCGCGTGCGGAAGACCGACTGCGACGGCGTGACGACGCCTTGCATGTACGGGACGAACGAGGTGGGCGAGATCAACAGCAACATCGACACGCTCGTCACGCACCAGTTTCCGGTGCTTGCGAACCTGTTCCTCGGGAGCGCAGCGCCGAACACGTTTACCGTGCACGGAGACGACGCGCCGCCGTTCTATCTCGCCAAGAAAGGCGCCGGCGGCGGCCCACTCGCCCAGACCGATCCGCTGACCCGCGGGTTCGAGCGCGAAATCGCCATGCTGACGGCGGTCAACCCTTACACGGGCTTGATCGACAATCTGATGGTGCGCATGGCCGACCAGACCGGGATGAAGGCGCTGCATATGATCACGACGGGCGATCCCGCGCGTAACGCGACCTTTGTGCTCTTCGCGGACCCGAACTACTTCATCACGGACTTCCCGACCTCCGCGTGCGAGACCTGCATCAACCCGTTGTTTGCGTGGAACCATGGCGACGTCCAGTCGGAAATCGCTCGCACCTGGTTGGGCTTCGTCGGCCCCGGCGTCCGCCGCGAAGGGATCGTCTCGGACGTGTGGACGGACCACACTGACGTGCGCCCCACGATGCTGACGCTACTCGGCCTGAAGGACGACTACGGTCACGACGGGCGCGTCATTGTGGAGCCGCTGGACGAGTGGGCAGTGCCGCATTCCTTGCGCGAGCACCGCGAAAAACTGAGCCGCCTTGGAGCTATGTACAAGCAGGTCAATGCCGCGTTCGGCCGCTTCGCCATGGACACGCTTGCGGCCTCGACCCAGGCATTGAAGAGTGGATCCGACTCGGAAGACAGCGAATATGCGCATACCCAGGCCAGGATCCAGGACCTCACCAGCCAGCGCGATGCGCTCGCCTCGCAAATGAAGGCGGTGCTGGAGATGGCGGCGTTCAGTAATGGGGCGATCAACGAGCAGCAGGCAGAAATGCTGATCGACCAAGGCGAGGAACTGCTGGAGCGCGCCCGGTACTTGGCGCGCCGCTGATCACGCCTTCCTTCGCCGCACGGGCGGCTGTTTCCCACGGGAAACAGCCGTTTTTTCCTGTGGGGCGCGAATTCCCAATCAAGCGGCGATGGGGGTCTGGAACAGACCGCGGCAATGCTGCCGCCAAGCGTGATGATCAAGCGAGGCAGGAGTAGGTGACGATGCGCTGGCGCGCTGTTCTGGCGTCCTGGCATCGAGCGAACGATGCACGCGATGTTCGTTGTAATAATACCTGAATTCGCCCAGCTTCCGCGCCAAGTCCACGGCGTTCCAGAAGAATATGCGATCGAGATACTCGCGGCGAATCGTGCCGATCAGCCGCCCGACGAACGGATGCGAAAGCGCGGCGTATGGAACCGTCTTGATTTCCCCGATCTCGAGTACCCGCAGATTGGCCAGCCACCGGTGGAAGCGAAACAGCGGGTCGTAATCGGTGCTGACGTGTGCCGGCAAAGGTTGGCCGGCGACGGCGTGATTGAACATCCGACAAACTTAGACGCCGTTAATATATGCGCACTCGACGCCGAAGGCGTGAGCGATCTGCTGCGCGACGCGTACACAGCCGAACTTGGGGTTGCGGCGAGGACTGGCGAAGAGGGTGGTCAATCCCAGCACAAAGCGATCGAGCGAGGTCAGATTCGGGACGCGCTATCAGGAGCGATTACTAATCGCACGCTGATGCTTGAGCAGAAAAGATTCCGTGGCGACGGCGTGGGCGCCACCCGCGCGGACGAGTTTCGCGAGGGTGACGAGCAGGTGGATCGCCAGGAGGCGCAGATCGCGCATGAGTCGAACGTTATCACGCCCGCCACGGCGCAGTGGCGCAAGGAACTCAAGTAACACGAAGCGCTGTTCGAGAAGCTGCGGTTATCCCGCTCGAGCGCCTCATTATCAATATGTTCTCGGCCTTGTTAGAATCACACCATGCAATTAAAAATACTCTCCTGGAACATTTGGTGCGATGGCTATTTTGATCAGATTGCAGGATTTCTTAAATCTTCCAATGCGGATATTATGGGTCTTCAAGAAGTGCTTCCGCATAGCAAGCAAATACCAATTATTGAACTTCTAACATCGATTGGATATACGTATGTATACGCTGCTGCATTAGATACGCTTCTTGCAAATGGCGAGACCGAAGAGATGGGTAATGCGGTGTTTAGTAAATATCCGATCATAAGCACCAAAATCCACGCACTGTCTGACAAGAAGAGATGCATCGCGGTACAAGCTGATATTGCATTGCCGGAGAACTCCTTGCATGTATTCTCCACGCACCTTGTTCATACCCATCAACAACCGTCAGAAATACAAGATCTGCAAGCAGAGAATTTGACAAAGGTTCTTCCAACAGAAAAAACAATTGTGATGGGCGATTTTAATGCAACTCTCGATAGTAATGCGGTGAAAAGAATGAGGGAGTTACTTAAAGATACAGATTCCAGTTCGGCTCCGACCTGGAGTGTCTATCCAGAAGGATGCCCGGTCTGTAATCCGCAAAAAATTGATACCCGGTTGGATTACATTTTTGCCAGTGCGGACATTAAGTCTAATTCACCGAAGGTAGAAAGTTCAAAAGGATCTGATCATTTACCCATTTCTGTATTAGTTGAGATATAAGCTTGCTCGAGACGCGTCGATCGGGTAGTGCAAAATTGAGCCACTGAGCCGGCATTTGCGTAGTTCAAGTCTGAGTCATGCGATCGCCCTCGCAATGCGCGTGCGCAACCACGCTGACAGCACTTCGGACACGATCACCACGATGATGATCGACAGCAGGATCGCGGCAACGTCGTGCGATGCGATGCGCTGCACGCTTTCGCGCAGGTACCAGCCCATGCCACCGGCCCCGAAAAATCCCACCACCGTCGCTGCCCGGAACAATGCGTCCCAGGTGTAAATCGAGATGCCTGTCCAGGCGACGCGCACCTGCGGCAGCACCGCAAACACGAAGATCTGCAGCGGGTTCGCGCCGGTGGAGCGGATCGCCTCGACTTGGCCGGGTTCGATCGCCTCGATCGCCTCGGAGAAAAGCTTTCCCGTGAAGCCGATGCAAAACAGCATCAGCGCCAGCGTGCCGGGCAGCATGCCGTAGCCCAGAACGGCCACCAACAGAATGGTCCAGATCATTTCGTGAACCGAGCGCGAGCCCATGATGACGAGCCGCGCAACCGGGTACAAGAGACGCCTGGCCGGCGTCATGTTGAACGAGCCGAACCACGCCAGCGGGATCGCGAATGCAATGCCGAGGACAGTCGCAAGATAGGACATCTCCAGCGTTTCGACCACGGCGTGCAGAAAATCTTTCTGCAACACATGCTCGACGTTGGGGGGGTAATAGCGATGCGCAAGTACATCGAAGACACGTCCCAGCATGCCGGGCAACCGGTCGATCTCGATGTTGAGGTAGTCGACCGAAAAGGCGGTGAAGGCGAGCGTGCCCAGCAGCGCCCCGTACTTGTAGAGGCTCTGCGGATAGCGCAAGCGGCTCCAGGTCAGCGGCGAGCGTTGTGCTGGCCGGGCCGAGGGCGCTCCATTGCGCGTGGCTTCGCCGTGCGTCACGGCCCGGGGCCGCGACCGGTCTGCGACGTAATCAGATGACAGCTCTGCGTGCATAGTGCGAAACCACTTCGCCGAAAATGATGAGGACCAGTACCGCCAGGATGACCGTGGCGATTCCGCCATAATTGAACATCGCCATCTGGCGGAATAACGCGAGCCCCAGGCCGCCGGCGCCGACCAGACCCATGATGGTCGAGCGGCGAATATTGATGTCCCACTCGAAAATCATGTTGCCGAGAAACACCGGAACGATCTGCGGAAGAATCGCGAAAATCAGAATCTGGAACCGGGTACCCCCCGCGGCCCGCACCGCCTCGATGGGTTTGGGATCGACGTCCTCGATCGCCTCAGCGATGGTCTTCGAAATGAATCCGATCGAGCGCACCGCCATCGCAAGCACGCCTGCCAGTGCGCCCAGGCCGACGGCGGAGACGAATATCAGCGCCCACACGATTTCGTGCACCGAGCGCGACATCGTCATCAGGAAGCGGCCAACCATGTAAGAGGCCCGTCCCAGCGGCGTGATGTTGGATGCGCCGAGCCATGCAACCGGGATCGACATGACAAGGCCGGCCAGCGTCGCCAGCGTCGCCATCACAATGGTTTCGAGCGTCGGTTCCAGCAGGTCCGGAATCAGCTTGTAGTCGAATTCCATAAACCGGCCCAGCGTCGTCAGCAACGAACCGTTCAGGATCCGGCTCCAGTCAGTATCCGCAATCACGATGGCGTGGATGCTCCAAAGGACCACGGCAAGAATGCCGAAGTAACCGCTGTAGCGCCAGGCGCGTGCCTGCCGACGCATCGCCGCGATATCCGCGACGCGTACATCGAGCGCAAGGTCGTTCAAAGCACCTCCATCGCATAGATGTCCTGCAGGGCGCGTTTGTCGAGTTCGCCCGGGCTTCCTTCGAATCTCTTGATACCATCCTGCAGCCCGATGACATGCGTGCAGAATTCAGTGGCGAGTTCGACGTCGTGGATGTTGCACAGGACCGGAACATGGAATTCGCGCCCCATTTCACGGATGAGGCCCATCACTTCGCGCGAGATCTTCGGGTCGAGGCTAGAAGTCGGTTCGTCGACCAGCAGGAGTTTCGGGTTCTGGATCAGCGCGCGCGCGATGCCGACGCGCTGCCGCTGGCCGCCGGAGAGCCGGTCGGCGCGCTTGTCGATATGTTCGCTGAGGCCGACGTGGTCGAGCAGCATCAGCGCTTGCTTGATATCGTCCTTGGTGAACATTCGGAAGAGGCTGCGCAGTGTCCCGGTGTAGCCGAGGCGACCGGTCAATACGTTGTCGATAACCGACAGGCGCTCAATCAGGTTGAACTCCTGGAAGATCATGCCCATGTTGCGCCGGATGGCACGCAGTTCGGTCGGGTCGACCTTGAGGATGTCCTTGCCGTTGAACGCGATCTCGCCGCCTGTGGGTTCGACCAGGCGGTTGACGCAGCGGATCAGCGTCGATTTGCCGGAGCCGCTCGGCCCGATGATCGCAAAGAAATCGTCGGCGTTCACCGTGAAGCTCACACCCCGCAGAATTTCGCGCCCGGCATAGCCTGCGCGTAGATTCTTCACTTCCAACACAGCTTGCATGGGATTGCGCTCGCTGGTGAGCTGGCCCGGCCGGAAATCGGTCCGACGCGGCGCATCATGCTCAATGCGCTCGTTCGATACGCATCATCAGCGCGATCGAAATGCTTACTTCACCCCCACCTCGCGGATTATGTTGTAGTCGGCATCGGTCATCTTGACGAATTTCTCAGAGTCGACATTCTCGAGATACTTCTTGCCCTCAGGCGTCGACTCCAACGTGAGGAACGTCTGCGCGATCTTGTCCTTGAGGGCGGCGCACAGCGTATTGCGGTAAACGAACGGGTCCTGCGGCAGCAACGGGGAGATCCACAGGATGTTGAAGTCCTCGAGCTTGACCTTGCCGGTATGAATCGTGTTCATAAAGCGATGGCTCGCGACGAAAGCCGAGTCGGCCTTGCCGTCCGCAACCGCGAGCGTCGAAAGGTCGTGGCCGCCCGAGAAGGCGACGCGGCTGAAGTACTGCTTGAGTGGCGTCTTCACCACTTTTGCGGCGAATACCGCTTCCGGGATCAGGGCGCCCGACGTGCTTGCCGGATCCACCAGCAGCATCACCGAGCCCTTGGTCGACTCGATCGTCGTGAATTTCGATCCCTTCTTCGTGATGAGCATCGATTTGTAGCCGGGGCCGGCTTCCTGGATGCCGTCCTTGTTCTTGAAATAGGTGCTGAACACTTCAATCGACGGATCCTTACCGTGCGCGATGACGTAGGATTCCGGTCCGAGCATCGCGATGTCGACCCATTTGCCGAGCAGCGCCTCGACGACTGACGAGTAGGAAGTCGGCAGGTAGAACTCGATTTTCTTACCCGTATTCTTTGCCAGCAGATCCATCACCGGCTTGTAGAGCGTGAGCTCGCGGACGGTTTCCTGCGTCGGGATGATCGAGAACCGCAGGACCTTCGGGTCCTCGCAGGTCTGCGCCCGCGCGATCCCGGTGCAGAGCAGTGCGAATACCGCACCGGATACCGCTGCCAATCGTTTCCAGCTTGCTGTAGGTGATTTCATGGTCGTGCCTCCATTGGTTGTCCATTCCACATCGTCTTGTTCCGCGCCTTGCTTCACACCTTGTTTCGTCATGTCCGCTGTAACTTTGCTGTAACAACATCTCAAGCCGATTACCACCTCATGTGAATATTCTTTATCTGGGTGTAACTCAGAAGTTCGTCGAAGGTTTCCTCGACGCCGAGCCCGCTCTGTTTCCAGCCGCCATAGGGCGCGCCGAGATAGCGCCCGCTGCCATTGATCCAGACGTAACCCGCATCCACGCGCTCCGCGGTTTCCATCGCGCTGTCGAGCTGGTTGGTGACAATCGCCGCCGTGAGCCCGTACTCCAGGCTGTTGACCTTAGCCAGCATGTCCTCGACGTCGCTCCACGGCAGAATGGACATCACAGGCCCGAAGATTTCCTGGGTTGCGATGCGCATTTCCTGGCGCACGTCGTCGAACACTGTCGGCCGGATAAAGTATCCGCCCGCAAGCTGCGGGTCACTGGGCCGGTCGCCGCCGGTCAAGATCTTTGCGCCTTCCTTTGTTCCCGATTCGATGAAGCCAATGATGCGTTCCAGCTGACGCGCCGACACGATCGGTCCGAGTTCGTTCGTTTCGATCCACGGGAAGCCGACTGGCAATGCTTCGGCGAGGCGCACGAGCTCCGCCGCGACTGCACGGTGCAGTGAGGAGTGCACGAACACCCGCGAAGTCGAGCTGCAAGATTGCCCCTGGCGGTTCATGTTCATGCCCTTGATCGCAGCCGCCGCGGCTCTATTCGGGTCGGCATCCGGGAAGATGATGATCGGGTTCTTGCCGCCAAGTTCGAGGCTGACGCGCTTCAGGCCCTCGGCCGCGCCGCGCGCGACCAGGCGNNCCCGTCTCCACCGAACCGATGAATCCGACGCGCGAGATCAGTGGGTGGCTCACCAGCGCGGCCCCCGTCACGCCGTCGCCCGCCACGACGTTGACCACGCCCGCGGGAAAGATTCCGTCGGCGAGTTCCGCCAGCCGGAAGCTCGACAGTGGCGCCTGCTCGGAACTCTTGATTACCACGCAATTGCCCGCCGCCAGCGGTGCCGCGGCTTTCTCGGCGCAGAAGCGGAACGGGTGGTTGAACGCATTCAGCTTGGCGACCACGCCGTACGGCTGGCGGCGCGTGAGATTGAGGTGGCGCGCGCCCTGCGAGCTCGTCTCGCCCTTGATCTCGGTGACGAGACCGGCAAAGTAATCGAGACTGTCGGCGGCCCAGTGCATGTCGCCTTCCATGCCCTTTACCGCATTGCCCGAATCCACGGCATCCATCAGCGCGAGTTCCATCGCTTGCTCGCGGATTTTCTTCGCGAAGGTTTCGAGGCATTTCGCTCGTTCCCTGATGCCGACTTTGCGCCACTCGGCAAATCCCTTGGCCGCGGCACTCACCGCGCGATCGACATCGTTCGCATCAGCGTACGGAATCTCGGCGAGCGGCCGACCGGTCGAGGGGTTCACCGAGACGAAGGTGCGCCCGGAAGAAGGCTCTTCCCATTTGCCGCCGTAATAGAAGCCCCGCGCCTCGAATCCGAGATCGGGCTCGGCCATAACCTTCATGGCACGATGGCGGCGCGCAGCACGCGGCGCTCGGCGGCGTCCTTCATCGCCTTGCCAACTTCGTCGAGCTTGTACTTGCCGTCGACCAGTTCGTGAAACGGGAACCTATTGCGGTTGGCGGCGACGAAATCCAGCGCCTCGACCAGGTTGCGCGGATGGTAATTGTGCACGCCGCGCAGCGTGATCAGCTTGCGCAGGAGCAGGTTCGCGTCGATGCGCACGAATGAATCNNCACGGACTTGTTTCACGAGCTCGTCCTCGCTCATCGATGCGGGATCGAGCGCGACGTCGACGCCGAAGCGCGTCGACATCTCGCGCCGCGCCGTCACGGTATCGAGCCCGATCACCATGCGCGCGCCACGCGCCTTCGAAATCGCCGCCCCGTAAAGGCCAAGGAGACCAAGGCCTTGGATCACTACCACGTGGCCCATCGCAACGCCGGCGGCCTCGGTCACCGAGATCATGGTCGCCACGCCGCAGTTGATCGGCGTCGCTTCTTCGTCAGTGAGTTCCGCGGCGAGCTTCAGGATCCAGGAGTTGGGCAGGATGTAACAGTACTCGCCAAAACCGCCGTGATGGTGCGGATCGGTAGCGGCCGCCATGTGACCGTACTTGCCGACTCCAGGCGATTTCTGCGGCAGGTCGAGCACCTCAGTGTAGTAGTTGGGTCCCGGAATGAAGTACTCGCTCCAGGTGATGCGGTCACCGGTCGCAAGCTTGTCGCCGCGCATGTCGTGTGTGATGCCCCCGCCCAGCGCCACGATGTTGCCGATGATCTCGTGCCCGAGCACGCCGGGACACGGATTCGGCCGGTGCCCCTGGTAAGAATGGATATCCGAACGGCAGATGGTCGACATGCGGATGCGCACCAGCACTTCGTTCGCATGCGGCGCGCGCAGCGGAAAGTCCCGTACCGCAAACGGCTGGTTCGGCGCGTCGTAAACGGCGAGCTTGCCGGTTTTCGGCATGGATGGGTTCATGAACGTGGTCATGGATGGTGTCAATGCGCCGGACCGTTAATCGCGAAATCAAAGATCTGGTAGCTCTTGAGGATCGTCGCGCCGGCCTTCAGGCGATACGCATCGCTCAGTGGTTGGCTCACCACGAACGGCACCTTCGCCTCGGTC
>PLYS01000386.1 GCA_003153455.1 Betaproteobacteria bacterium
TAGGCGACCGAGATGCCGATCTCGTGCAGCTTCGCCGCCCACGCGATGAAATGCGGCGCATGCTCGTCGCCTTCGGCTTCGCCGCAGAACTGTCGGTGGAGCTCGAGCGCGAGCTCACCGACGCGCCGCGCCTGTTTCGAATCCACGTGGTAGCGCTGCATGAATTGCGATACCGTGATGTCGCGCATGTCATGGTGGGAAAAGCGGCCGAGCATGTCGTAGAGGATGCCCTGGCGCATTGCACCGCTCGCCACCGTCATGCTGTCGATCTTGAGCTCGGAGAGCGCCGCATTCATGATCGCGAGCCCGCCCGGCAGCACCGGCAGCCGGTCGGGGCGCAGTCCTTGGAGTTCGATCCGGTCGACGTCGCCGGCCTTGATCATTTGTTGCCGCAGCTTGTCCAGCGCATCGGCAGCGATGGTGCCGTCGCCGAAGCCGTTCAATTGGCAGATTTCCGCGAGCGAACGCGCGGTGCCGCTTGACGCGACGGCGTGGTCCCAGTTGCCGCGCGCGTGGCTGGCGACGATTGGCTGCAGCTCCTTGCGCGCTGCAACCTCGGCGTCCTTCATGGCCCCCTTGCTGATCCTGCCGCCGGGGAAAAAGCGCACGCTGAAACTGACACAGCCCATGTAGAGGCTTTCCAGCCTGAGCGGCTTGTGGCCGCGCCCGATGATAAATTCGGTCGAGCCGCCGCCGATGTCCATCACCAGCCGCTTCTCATTCGACAGGGGCAGGCTGTGTGATACGCCGAGATAGATCAGCCGCGCCTCCTCGCGCCCGGCCACGACCTCGATCGGGAAGCCGAGCGCGGCTTCCGCCTTTTTCAGGAACGCCGCTGCATTCTTGGCGACGCGCAGGGTATTGGTGCCGACCGCGCGCACGGAGTGCGGGTCGAAGCCGCGCAGGCGCTCGCCGAAATGCTTGAGGCAATCCAGCGAGCGCTCCTGCGACGCCTCATCCAGGCGTTTGTCGCGCGTCAGGCCGGCGCCGAGGCGCAGCGGCGCGCGCAGCGAATCGAGCGGATATATCTGGTCGCCGACAATACGCGCGACCTGCAGGTGGAACGAGTTGGAACCGAGATCGACTGCGGCAAGCGTGGAATATTCGGCCATGTCAGCTACGCGTGTCTGCCGTCAGTATG
Source organism: Betaproteobacteria bacterium (assembly GCA_003153455.1). Taxonomy (GTDB): domain Bacteria; phylum Pseudomonadota; class Gammaproteobacteria; order Burkholderiales; family SG8-41; genus PALSA-1004. The sequence continues at coordinate 1,142 of PLYS01000386.1, forward strand.
AGCATCATGAGCCTGGATCCGAGCTGGCGCCCAGCATGAAAGAAGTATAGGTAAATCGGCGCGGCGACGCCACGACTTTTTCGCGCTGAACACCACGCCTTAGCGCGTCAGCGTCAGCGTCTGCACTCCGGAGGCGGTCGCGAGCAGCAGCACGTCGGCGCCGCGCCGCGCGAACAGCCCGTTGGTGACGACGCCGGTGACCTGATTGATTCTCTCTTCGAGCTCGACCGCGTTGATGATCTTCAGGTTGTGCACGTCGAGGATCACGTTGCCGTTGTCGGTGGTAAAGCCCTGGCGCAACACCGGCTGCCCACCGAGCTTGACCAGCTCGCGCGCGACATAAGAGCGCGCCATCGGGACCACCTCGACCGGCAGCGGGAACCTGCCGAGCACGTCGACCAGTTTGGACTGGTCGGCAATGCACACGAATTTGCGCGCGACCGCGGCGACGATCTTCTCGCGCGTCAGCGCGCCGCCGCCGCCCTTGATCATGGCCAGGCGGCGCGTAATTTCATCCGCGCCGTCAATATAGACCGGCAGCTCGCTCACGTTGTTGAGTTCGAGTACTTCGATGCCGTGCTTTTTCAACCGTTGCGCCGAGGCGTCGGAGCTGGCGACCGCGCCGTCGATCTTGTGCTTGATCTGCGCCAACTCGTCGATGAAGTAATTCGCGGTCGAGCCGGTGCCGACGCCGACGATGCAGCCGACCGGAACAAATGCGATCGCCGCTTTTGCGACCGCCTGCTTGAGTTCGTCCTGAGTCATGGGGTGAATGGTAAATCGTGAATGGCAAATAGTAAACCACGTTGTTCGTGGCTCGTTGTTCGTGGCTCGTTGTTCGTGGTTCGTTGTTCGTGGTTCGTTGTTCGTGGTTCGTGGTTCGTGGCTCGGGCTCGTGGCTCGTGGCTCGTGGCTCGTGATTCGAACAACGAACAACGTACGACGAACAACGTACNNAAAATCACCGGCTATGCAATGAAAATCGATTACCTCGAACGCATACTGACCGCTTGCGTCTACGACGTCGCGACCGAGACGCCGCTCGAGCGCGCGCCGAACCTCTCGGCGCGGCTCAATAACACGCTGCTCTTGAAGCGCGAGGACATGCAGTCGGTGTTTTCGTTCAAGCTGCGCGGCGCCTACAACAAGATGGCGAAGCTGCCGCCGGCGGCATTGAAACGCGGCGTGATCGCGGCCTCCGCCGGCAACCATGCGCAGGGCGTCGCGCTTGCTGCGCGCAAGCTCAAGTGCGCGGCGACGATCGTGATGCCGGTCACCACGCCGCAGATCAAGATCGCGGCGGTCGCCGCGCGCGGCGCGAAAGTGGTATTGCACGGCGACTCCTACGACGACGCCTACGCGCATTCGCTCAAGCTTGCGCGCCAGCGCCATCTCACTTTCGTCCATCCCTACGACGACCCCGACGTGATCGCCGGGCAGGGTACCATCGGCATGGAAATCCTGCGCCAGATGCAAGCTCCGATCGACGCGATTTTCGTCCCGATCGGCGGCGGTGGCCTGATTTCCGGCATCGCCGCGTACGTGAAGCGCGTGCGCCCCGAGGTGCGGGTGATCGGGGTCGAGCCCGTGGATGCCGACGCGATGTATCGCTCGCTCAAGGCGGGGCGGCGCGTGACGCTCGACCAGGTCGGGTTGTTCGCCGACGGCGTTGCCGTCAAGCAGGTCGGCGTGGAAACGTTTCGCCTGTGCCGCGACCTGGTTGACGACGTGATCCTGGTGGACACCGACGCAATCTGCGCGGCGATCAAGGACGTTTTCGAAGACACGCGCACAATTCTCGAGCCGGCGGGTGCGCTCGCGATCGCCGGCGCCAAAGTGTGGGTCGAGCACAAGTCCGCGCGCGGCAAAACGCTGGTGGCAGTGGCCTCCGGCGCCAACATGAACTTCGACCGGNNTGCGTTTCGTCGCCGAGGTAGCGGAACTCGGTGAGCGGCGCGAGGCGGTGCTCGCGGTCACGATCCCCGAGCGCCCGGGGAGCTTCAAGCAATTCTGCTCGCTGCTCGGCCCTCGCAACGTCACCGAGTTCAATTACCGCTACGCCGACCCGGAGGCGGCGCACGTATTCGTCGGGATTCAGATACACAACCGCGAGGAGACGCAGCGCCTGGTGCGCTCGCTGCGCCGTCACGGGCTGAAGACGGTAGACTTGAGCGACAACGAGTTGGCGAAGCTCCACGTCCGCCACACGGTAGGCGGCCACGCGCCGGGCGTCGAAAACGAGATACTATACCGCTTTGAGTTTCCCGAGCGTCCTGGCGCGCTGATAAAGTTCCTGAACAGCATGAGCCACGGCTGGAACATTTCGCTGTTCCACTATCGCAACCACGGCGCCGATTACGGACGCGTGCTGGTCGGCATGCAGGTGCCGCCACGCGACAAGGCGGCGTTCAAGGCGTTCCTCGCCAAGCTCGGCTATCCGTTTTCGGATGAAACCCGCAATCCCGCTTACCGGTTGTTTTTGGGTTGATTCCAATATGAGAAGCAATGGGAGACATTCCGTCACCAACGCGACAAATGAGCGATACCTGGCTTAGGCGATTTGTGGTTCTTGCAGTTGCGCTGCTTATCGTTCATCAGATAGGAGCGTGGATGTACTCCGCCTTCGGCATTTCAGCCGGAATCCTCGCCGCTGTGCTGGTCGCTGCCGTATCTTTCTTCAGCGCGCGCATGGCGTCTGTTGGTGTACGCAGGACTGCGAAATCGCACGATCCCGAATTCGAACGAGACAGCTAAACGCGCGCTGCACACGGACGCAACGCCATAGTCCGTGGCAACGGGGTGTCTGGTCGATTTCTTCAAGCCAGCCCAACCGGTTGCCCAAGACTTCGCGGTACAGGAAGCCCCGTAATCCGATCAATTTACGAATACTGCTGCTGAGTGTCGCGCGGCGGCAGTGAACTCCCGTGCGTGCGCTGGTCGAATAGCTGTCAGTGTGCAGCGTAAAACCGGCTAAAATTGAGGCCATAAACCTGATTTCAAAAACCGATGCTCAAGCATTTCATCCTGTTCCTCACGGCATTGCTGCTGGCTGTTGTCGCGCACGCCGCAAGCCAGGACGACGATTTCCTTGCTGCGCGTGAGGCGTTCCGGGTCGGCGACGCCGTCAAGTTCGAGCGCTCCGCGAAATCGCTCGGCGGTTACGTGCTCGAGCCGTACGTCGATTACTGGCGGCTGAAGCTGCGGCTCGAGAACGCGGGTGCCGACGAAGTGCAGGCGTTGCTCGCGCGCCTCAGGGACGGTTCGCTCGCTGACCGGCTGCGCGCTGACTGGCTCAAAGTGCTTGGTATGAAGCAGCAGTGGGAGTTGTTCGACTCCGAGTATCCGCAGCTTGTCAACGAAGACGCCGAGCTTGGTTGTTTTGCGCTGCGGAGCAAGTTGCGCACTGACGCGGACGCAGCGCTGCGCGCGGCGCGCGCGCTCTGGTTCAGCGGCCGCGAGCAGCCCGACAGCTGCAATGCGCTGTTCGACACGCTCGCCGAGCGCGAGCAATTGACGGTGGACGATGTCTGGGCGCGTATCCGGCTGGCGCTTGAAGCCGGCAATACCGGCGTCGCGCGCCATGTCGCCGAATACCTGCCAGCGAAGGAACAGCCCGCTGCGGTCACGCTGTCCGGCATTGCGGTCAACCCCCAAGCCTACCTCAACGGGAAAGCGTTCAACCTCAAGACGCGCGCCGACCGCGAGACCGTGATGTACGCGCTGCACCGACTCGCGCGCACGGCGCCGCCGCTCGCGGCACAGCAGTGGGCGAAGCTCGGCGAACGTTTTTCCGAAGCGGAGCGCGGTTACGTGTGGGGACTGATCGCGCTGCTCGGCGCGCAACGCCACGATCCTGGCGCGCTCGCGTGGTACGCACGGGCGGGCGAGCTCAACGATTTGCAACTGGCGTGGAAAGCGCGCGCTGCGCTGCGCGCGAAAAGCTGGTCCGACGTGCTCGCGGCGGTCGATGCGATGTCGGCGAAGGAAAGCCAGGGTCAGGCGTGGCGCTACTGGAAGGCGCGCGCGCTGAAGGCGCAGGACCGCGTCGACGAGGCGCAGGCGCTGTTCGCGCCACTCGCGACGGAGTTCAATTTTTACGGCCAGCTTGCCGCCGAGGAGCTCGGCGGCAGAAGCCGGATTCCCGCTACGGCTTACAAGCCGGACGGCGAAGAAGTCCGGGCCACCGGCAAGCGGCCTGGAATTCAGCGCGCGCTTGCGTTTTACCGACTCAATCTGCGCTTCGAGGGCAACCGCGAATGGATCTGGGCGATCCGCGCCTTCGACGATAAGCAATTACTCGCAGCGGCCGAGTTCGCGCGCCGCAACGAGCTCTACGATCGTGCGATCTACACCGCCGACAGGACCGTGCAGTTGCACGACTTCAGCATGCGCTACCTCGCACCATACCGCGACGTGATGAAGGATTACGTGCGTCAGCAGGGGCTCGACGAGGCCTGGGTTTACGGCCTGATCCGGCAGGAAAGCCGCTTCATCGCGAATGCCAGATCGAGCGCCGGCGCGACCGGGCTCATGCAGCTGATGCCGGCGACCGCGCGCTGGGTCGCCAAGAAAATCGGCCTCAAGGATTACGGCTGGGTGCGCGCCGGCGAGGTCCAGACCAACATCAGTCTCGGCACTTGGTACTTGCGCCACGTGCTCGATACGCTCGACAATCATCCGGTGCTGGCGTCGGCGGCATATAATGCCGGGCCAAGCCGCGCGCGCGGCTGGCGCGCCGATGNNAAACCATACCGTTCAACGAAACCCGGGATTACGTGAAAAAAGTGATGAGCAACGCGGGCTATTACAGCCAGCAGTTCGGACACACCCTGCTGTCGCTTAAAGATCGCATCGGCGTAATCGTTCCACGTCAGCACGCAGCCGAAAAGCCGCTCGATGAGCCGGGAGAGTAGGAGCGATGGCATGAGGCGAGAGAGGTGAAGGATGAGGGGGAAAGACGGCGCGTATGGTTAGGCTGTATGACGTTGCAGTAACCCGCATCCGTTACGGGAGAATCTTATGGAACTGAACAATATTTGCATCATCGGCGGCTCGGGGTTTGTCGGCCGCCACGTCGTGCATCTGCTGAGCGCGGAAGGCCTGAACGTGACAGTGCCGACGCGACAGCGTGAGCGTGCCAAGCAACTGATTCTGCTGCCTACTGTGGATGTAGTCGAAGCCAACGTCCACAACGAAGCCGAGCTCGCGCATCTTGTGCGCGGCATGGATGCGGTGATCAATCTGGTCGGTGTGCTTCACGACGCCCGCGGCGCGCGCGGCTTCGAGCAGGCGCACATCGATCTGCCGCGCAAGGTGATTGCGGCGTGTCAGGCCGGCAGCGTGCGCCGCGTCGTGCACATGAGCGCGCTCGGTGCCGACGTCAATGGCCCGAGCAAATATCTACGCACCAAAGGTGCAGCCGAAGCGCTGGTGCGCGCGAGCGGCCTCGACTGGACCATCTTCCGCCCGTCAGTCATCTACGGCCGTGACGACAATTTTCTCAATCTGTTTGCGCTGCTGCTCAAGCGGCTGCCGGTGATGTTCCTCGCCAGCCCCAACGCGCGCTTTCAGCCGGTTTTCGTCGAAGACGTCGCTACAGCGATCGTGCACAGCATTACCGACGTCGCGACCTACGGCAAGTCGTATGATCTGTGCGGGCCCAGGGTCTACACGCTGCGCGAACTGGTGGCGCTCGTGGGGGCGGTCACTGGCCATCGCCGCCCGATCATCGGGCTGAACGCTGCGCTGTCCTATCTGCAGGCGTTCGCAATGGAGCTGCTGCCGGTCAAGCTGATGACGCGGGACAATTACTATTCGATGAAAGTCGACAACGTGAGCGATGAGCCGTTTCCGTTCGGCATCGTGCCGGCGGCGATCGAGGCCGTCGTGCCGTCGTACCTTGGCAACGGCTCGCCGCGCTCGCGGTATCGTTCATACCGCGGCCGCGCACATCGCGAGATCGCACGCTGAGGGCGGCGATGGCGCGATACACGCTCGTCATCGGCAACAAGAATTATTCGTCGTGGTCGATGCGGCCCTGGGTGCTGCTGCGGCGGGCCGGCATCCCGTTCAAGGAAGTGCTGCTCAAGTTTCACAGCGCAGAGTGGGAACAAAATATCGCGCGCTATTCGCCCACCGGGCTGGTGCCGGTATTGTGGGTTGGTGATCATGCGGTGTGGGACACGCTCGCAATCTGCGAGGCGGTGGCGGAACTGCACCCGGAAAAGAAGTTGTGGCCTGACGATCGCCGCGCGCGCCAGGTGGCGCGCTCGATCTGCGCCGAGATGCATTCCGGTTTTCGCAATCTGCGAAAGCCGATGCCGATGAACATTCGCAGCTCCTATCCAGGCAAGGGTATGACGCCGGAGGCCAAGCGCGACATCGAACGCATCACCGCGATCTGGGAGCAATGCCGCAGGGATTACGGGAAAGGCGGTGATTTGCTGTTCGGTCATTTCACAACGGCCGACGCCTTCTACGCGCCGGTTGTCATGCGCTTCATGACCTACGCGGTGGATTTACCGCCGGTCGCCAAGCGCTATGCCGACGCCGTGCGCGGGCTCCCCGCTGTCACGGAGTGGATGACCGCAGCGCGCGAGGAAACCGAATTCGTGGCGGAGGACGAGCCGTACGCGAAGGCGAATGGAAAATCGTGAATAGCGGGATTCGGAAGTGTTCGCCGGGAAAAGGCGAACGCCCGCTTTTGCCATTCACCATTCACCATTTACTTTTCACGGCTTCATGAAGATCTACTCCGTCGGCGGTTCTGTTCGCGACGAGCTGCTCGGCCTGCCGGTCGCTGACCGCGATTATGTAGTAGTCGGCGCCACACCCGGGCAGATGGTCGAGCTCGGCTACAAGCCGGTCGGCAAGGACTTCCCGGTATTTCTGCATCCGCAGACTCACGAGGAATACGCGCTGGCGCGCACCGAGCGCAAAACCGCGCGCGGGTATACCGGCTTCGAATTTCACGCCGCGCCCGACGTCACGCTCGAGCAGGACCTTGCGCGGCGCGATCTGACCATCAACGCCATTGCCAGGGACGAAGCCGGCAACATCATCGATCCGTTCGGCGGCGCCGCCGACCTGAATGCGCGCGTGCTGCGNNTCAACAACGGTGAAGTTGATGCACTGATCGCTGAGCGTGTATGGCAGGAACTCGCACGCGGGCTGATGGAACAGCAGCCATCGCACATGCTGCGCGTCCTGCGCGAATGCGGCGCGCTCGCGCGCATCCTGCCCGAGCTCGAAGCGTTGTTCGGCGTGCCGCAGCCGGCCGAGCCCCATCCCGAAGTTGATACCGGCGAGCATATGCTCCTGGTGCTCGACTATGCCGCGGCGCAGGTCTTCCCGCTCGAAGTCAGGTTCGCCGCGCTCGCGCACGATCTCGGCAAGGGCACCACGCCGCGCAGTGAATGGCCGCGTCATATCGGCCACGAGGAGCGCGGCGTCGAGCTTGCGCGGCAACTGTGCGAGCGGCTGCGCGTGCCGCACGAATGCCGCGATCTCGCGCTGCTCGCCGCGCGCCACCATGGAGTGATTCACCGCGCGCTCGAGCTCAAACCGGCGACGGTACTGAAGCTATTGCAGCAATGCGACGCTCTGCGCAAGCCGCGGCGTTTCGCGCAACTGCTCGACGCGTGCGCGTGCGATTTCCACGGCCGCACCGGTTATCACGACAGGCCGTATCCGCAGGCCGCGCGACTGCAGGCGGCGCTTGCCGCGGCGCTCGCGGTCGACGCCGGCGCAATAGCAGGCGCCCAGCACGAGCCGCAGCGTATCAAGGAAGAAGTCGCGCGCGCGCGGCTCGATGCCATCCGCCATGCGCTCGGCACGGCACAAGCCTGAACCAAGCGCGTTTCACGACGATCTATATCGCGGGCAAAACCGGCAAGCTGTTGCCTTCTGCACGTTTGCGGGCTAGCTCGGCGCGCGAGTGCAAGGTCGGATTGATTTTTCTGCCGAGCCGCGATTCCGCAGGTTCAAGGGCTTTCATTAAGTCCTGGTAGGACAGGTTTTCTGAAACAACGAAAAGATCGATGTCGCTGTGAGCCCTGTCTTTACGCTTTGCCACGGAGCCATATACAAACGCGACCTCAATGTCGCTCGAATGCGGGAGAAGTGCGTTGCGGAGCACATCGGCCAACCCAAAGGTCTTGANNGATTGGTCCGGATTTGAGAAGAGGGCGCCTATTACCCGCTGCTTGACACCCGAAAACAGTGCCGCCCCCAGACTATCGTCAATTTCATCAGATCGAGCGCGCGTTCGATCCGCTCCCCGACCCGGCCCGGATCGGCCAGCTCCTTTGCCGCGACATACTCGATCTGTTCGTCAAGTTGGTCGAGCGCCGTCCATGCCGTGCGGCCATGGCGCGAAGCTCGGCACGCGCCTCGCTATCGCTCACGATTTCGCCACGTCGGGCGGAGGCGATTCCTGCGTTCACGCGACGGACAAATTCCTCGCAGTAGGCGAACCCGTCGCGCAGCGCGAATTTGAGCATGCGCTGCGGCGTTGAACCGGCGGCTGCGGCCAAGCGCTCCAGACGTTTCCGATCCGCCCCCGCCAGGCCGAGCCACGCGGAAGTCCGCCCGGCTGAATAGCTTTGAATGTGCATAGTGAACCTCTTGATCATGCTTTTGATCATTCTAGCCGGAAGCCGCGTTAATGTCAGTTGGACCCGCGCGTTGGCGCGGGCGATTGCTACGGGACCAAAACCGCTGCTCCCGTGATGCGCCCTTCGCGCAGCCGCTGCAAGGCTTCATTTGCCTGAGCAAGATCGAATTTTTCCACGGCGGTTTTCACCGGCACTTGCGGCGCGATGCGGAGAAATTCCTCGCCGTCGCGCCGCGTCAGGTTGGCGACCGACCTGATCGAGCGCTCGCCCCACAGGATGTCGTAAGGAAACGCCGGGATGTCGCTCATGTGGATGCCCGCGCATACCACGGTGCCCCCTTTGGCGGTTGCGCGCAGCGCCAGCGGCACCAGCGCGCCGACCGGCGCGAAGATGATCGCGGCATCGAGCGGCTCGGGCGGCAAGGTATCGGAATCTCCTGCCCATGCCGCTCCGAGTTCGCGCGCGAACTGTTTGGCGGCGTCATCGCCGGGACGCGTAAACGCGAAAATCTGCCGTTCTTGAAAGCGCGCGACCTGCGCCACGATGTGCGCTGCCGCGCCGAAGCCGTAGATGCCGAGCCGTTGTGCTGCGCCCGCCATCACCAACGCGCGGTAGCCAATCAGCCCGGCGCATAGCAGCGGTGCGGCTTCCGCGTCGGTATACCCGTCAGGCAGCGCGAAGCAGTAGCGTTGATCGGCGAGCGCGTACTCGGCGTAACCGCCGTCGAGGTGGTAACCGGTGAAGCGCGCTGCGTCGCACAGGTTCTCGCGGCCGCTCGTGCAGTAGTTGCAACTGCCGCAGGTGTAGCCTAACCACGGCACGCCGACGCGGTCACCCGCTTTAAAACGCGCTGCCGCGGCGCCGGTCGTAACCACGCGGCCGACGATTTCGTGGCCGGGGATGATCGGCAGCTTGCCGTCGGTCAACTCGCCGTCGACCACGTGCAGGTCGGTACGGCACACGCCGCACGCGTGCACACGGAGCAGGATCTGCTGCGGCGCGGGTTCCGGCCGTTTGAGTTCGGTGAGGATCAGGCCGCCGTGCGGGCGGTTCAATACCATTGCGCGCATGTTGAACCTGTCTAAAGAGTATGGGATTTATCGCCGCTTGCAAAGCCGAGCAGAGGCGAGGAAAAATTCCTGCCCAGCGCGATAACCTTGAACAACTCACCCATCTCCGCCGGGCTCATCAGCATTTGTGCCTGCGCTGCGAGCGGCAGATACGCCGCGGTATCGCCGGCCGGTGTCCTGGCCAACACATCGGTGATACCGCAATTGATCAGGAATTGAGCCTGGTTCGTGTAGCCGAGCAAATCGAGTCCGGACTCGACCGCGGCATTCGCAATGGCGCTGAAGTCGACGTGCGCGGTAATGTCCTGCAACCCGGTGAGGCAGAACGGGTCCGCGTGCGAATGCTGGCGGTAATGGCACATCAACGTTCCGCTGCTGCGCTGCGGGTGATAGTATTCGCGCGCCGGAAAGCCGTAATCGATCAGCAGCGCGACGCCGCGCTCGAGATGTGCCGCCAGGGTGCGCGCAAAAGCGTGCGCCGCAAGATGAATCTCAGTGGTATAACCGGAAGTGAGTTCAAGACCGCTCGCGATGGCGAGCACGGTTCCCACAGCCGGCCGTGCGCTCCAGTCAAACGCACCGGCAGTCGCGGTCACACCGAGTTCGTCGATGCCATTGTCGCGTGTCCTGACGATGTGCACTGGCATTGCATCGAGCACTTCATTGCCGATTATCAGTGCGCCGCACGCTGCAGGCAAGGCATTGAGCCATGCCAAGCGCGACGCGAGCTGCGGCAGTTCGCGTTGCAACAGCGCGCTTTGGCGCTCTCGCAGATCAGCGCTCGTTTCGAGGATAAGATAGCGCTGCGGCAGGCAGTCAAGCGTTACGAGTTCCTCCAACAAATCGCGCGCGAGCCTGCCACTGCCGGCGCCTAGCTCGATCACGTCGGTGATTCCCGCGTGCAGCAATTGTGCAACCTGGCGCGCGAGCGTGCGCCCGAACAGGCGGCCGAGCTCGGGCGCGGTCACGAAATCGCCATCGGCGCCGAGCTTGCGCGCGCCGGCGCTGTAATAGCCGAGTCCGGGCGCGTGCAGCGCGAGTTCCATGTAACGCGCGAAGCTGATCCAGCCGCCGGCGGCCGCAATTTCTTCAGCGATCAGTGTGGTCAACCGCCGGCTGTGCGCTGTAGCGTCGGCGGAAGGCGCCGGGAGGTGTGACAAATGAGTCGGTAACAAGCTGCCCATCATGAGTGAATAAGCTAGAATTGACAATACGTTACATGAAGACGGCAATGAGCGAAAACCTCACGGGCAAAGTCGCATTGGTTACCGGCGGCGCGAAACGCGTCGGCGCCGCGATCTGCCGCCGGCTGCATGCGCAGGGTGCAAACCTGATGCTGCACCATCGCGCGTCAATCGCCGAAGCGCGCGCGCTGCAGCACGAGCTCAACACGCATCGCGCCGATTCGGTCGCGTTGATCCAGGCCGATCTGCTCAACAGCTCGAGCCTGCCGGACCTGGTGAAAACGACGGTCAACCAGTTCGGCAGCCTCGATATCCTGATCAACAATGCGTCGAGTTTCTTTGCGACCGCGATCGGCGACATCACCGAGAAGGTGTGGGATGATTTGATCGGCACCAATCTCAAGGCGCCGTTGTTTCTGTCGCAGGCAGCGGCGGGCGAGCTGCGCAAGAGCCACGGTTGTATCGTCAACATCGTCGACATTCATGCCGAGTTTCCGATGAAGAACTACGTCGTCTACACCGTCGCCAAGGGCGGTCTGCTGGCGCTCACGCGCTCTCTTGCGCGCGAACTCGGCCCCGAGGTGCGCGTCAACGGCGTCGCGCCGGGGACCATTCTCTGGCCCGACGGTGACGCGTGGTCCGACGAGTTGTCGCGCCAACGCATCGTCAACCAGACTGCGTTGAAGCGCGTCGGCGAACCCGACGACATCGCCAAGGCGGTCGAGTTTCTGGTGACGGACGCGCCGTACGTGACCGGACAGGTGATTGCGGTCGACGGCGGCAGAAGCATTACTTTGTAACCGCAGATGAACGCTCCCCATCCCTCATCCCCGACCCTTCTCCCCGAGGGAGAAGGGAACATCCTCAATCCGAAACAGCTTTACGAAGCGAACAAGCTCGCCAAGCGGCTGCGCCGCCAGGTCGGCGAGGCGATTGCAGACTACGACATGATCCGCGCCGGCGACCGCGTGATGGTGTGCATGTCGGGCGGGAAAGACAGCTATGGCCTGCTCGATATCCTGTTGCGGCTCCGGGGCAAGTCGCCGGTCGCATTCGAGATCGTCGCGGTCAATCTCGACCAGCGCCATCCCGGTTATCCCGCGCACGTGCTGCCCGAGTATCTCACGTCGCTCGACGTCCCGTACCGCATCGTAGTGCAGGACACCTACAGCGTGGTCAAGCGCGTGATCCCAGAAGGCAAGACCATGTGCTCGCTGTGTTCGCGGCTGCGCAGGGGCGTGCTGTATCGCGTTGCGAAGGAAATCGGTGCGACCAGGATCGCGCTCGGCCATCACCGCGACGATATCGTGGAAACCTTCTTTCTTAACCTGTTTTTCGGCGGCAAGCTGAAGGCGATGCCGCCCAAGCTCGCGTCGGACGACGGCGCGCACGTCGTGATCCGGCCGCTCGCCTATGTGAAAGAGGAAGACCTCACTGCCTATGCCGAAGTCAGGCAGTTCCCGATCATCCCGTGCGACCTGTGTGGGTCGCAGCCGACGCTGCAAAGAAAGCAGATGAAGCAACTGCTGCGCGAGTGGGAAAAACGCTACCCAGGCCGTGTTGAGAGCATCTTCCGCAGCCTCCAAAATGTGCATTCTTCACACCTGCTTGACCGCGGTCTGTTTGACTTCGCTGCGGTGACGGCGAGTGGTATCGCAACCGAGGACGGCGACAAAGCCTTTGATCCTGAAGAAGAATTATCAACATTCTCCGATCAGAAGTAGGCACTGACTTATGATTACTTCATAATGAAGTTTAGCAATATTATATTGTCAAAATAATTTTTCCATGGTAGGTTCTCGTTCTGAGAATAGCCATGAACTGCGCTGACCGCCTTGTCGTCATTTTCGGCTCCCAGGCCGAAGTTGCACGGCGCTTTCGCCTCGATCGCGCCGTCGTCAACAACTGGGTGAAATCCGGCTATGTGCCGGCGCGCTGGGCGATGGAAGTCGAAAACGCCACCCAAGGCCAGATCGCCGCAGTCGAAGTCCTCAACGAAGCCACCGTCAGAAAACCGCTCCGGATGAAGTCGCGTCCGGACGGGGAGAGTTTGTTCGAATCGCCACTCACAGGGAATGACACCATGAATGATTTTGCGCCAGCCAAACGCATCAATTCGTTCCATCCGCCGCAGCGCACACTGATGGGCCCCGGCCCTACCGAGATTCCCCCGCGCGTGCTGACCACCATGAGCCAGCCTGCGATCGGCTATCTCGACCCGATCTTCGTCGAGATGATGGAAGAGCTGAAGACGCTGCTGCGCTACGTCTACCAGACCAAGAATCCGCTCACGTTCCCGGTCTCGGGCCCGGGCTCCGTCGGCATGGAGTTCTGCTTCGTCAACCTGGTGCGGCCCGGCGACAAGGTGATCGTGTGCCGCAACGGCGTGTTTGGCGGCCGCATGATCGAGAACGTCGAGCGCTGCGGCGGCATTCCGATCCTCGTCGAGGACGAGTGGGGCTCGCCGATCGATCCCCACAAGGTGGAAGACGCCTTCCGCAAGAATCCCGGCGTGCGCATACTCGCTTTCGTCCACGCCGAAACCTCGACCGGCTGCCAGTCGGATGCCAAGACGCTGGTCGAAATCGCGCACAAGCACGACGCGCTTACGATAGTCGATGCGGTGACCTCGCTCGGCGGCACGCCGGTGCTGGTCGACGAGTGGGGCATCGACGCCGTCTACTCGGCAAGCCAGAAATGCCTGTCGTGCACACCGGGACTGTCGCCGGTGTCGTTTTCGGAGCGCATCGTCGCTGACGTCAAGTCGCGCAAGGACAAGATCCACAGCTGGTTCATGGACATGAACCTGCTGCTCGGCTACTGGGGCGCGACCACGCGCACCTATCACCACACCGCTCCCACCAACTCGCTGTTCGCGCTGCACGAGGCGCTGCTGTTGATCCGCGAGGAAGGGCTCGAGAACTGCTGGGCGCGTCACCACCGCCATCACCTCGCGCTCAAGGCCGGGCTCGAGGCGATGGGCCTCAAGTTCCTGGTGAAGGAACAGTACCAGCTTCCGCAAATGAACGCAGTGCTGTGCCCCGCAGGCGTTGACGAGGCGGCGGTGCGCAAAACCCTGCTCAACGAGTTCGGTCTTGAGATCGGCGCCGGGCTGGGGCCGTTGGCGGGCAAGATCTGGCGCTTCGGGCTGATGGGCTATTCGTGCCGTCCCGATAACGTGATGCTGTGCCTGTCGGCACTGGGTTCCGTGCTGTCCAACATGGGACTGCCGATTCACGTCGGCGACGCCGAAGCTGCGGCGCACGGCGCCTATGCGGCAATGCACGTGAAGGCCGCGCAGGCAAAGAAAAAGCGCCACACCCAGGCCGCGGCCGCGTAGCGCGGTTTATTTTATCTGAGGCAACGAACCGGCCGACTCGCGCGGCGGATTACTCGACTTTCACGCCATTCCAGACCGCGCGCGGCATGTCACAGCCCCAGCCTTTGCCAAATAGTAGTGGTCAGGCCGGCTTGGTTCAGCGTATAGAAGTGCAGCCCCGGCGCGCCGGCGCGCAGCAGGTTGTCGCACAGCTCGGTCACCACGTCGAGGCCGAAGGCGCGAATCGAGGCGGTATCGTCCCCATAGCCCTCGAGCTTTTTCCTGATCCAGCGCGGAATCTCCGCGCCGCACGCGTCGGAAAAGCGCGCGAGCTGCGAGAAGCGGCCGATCGGCATGATGCCGGGCACGATCGGGATGTCGAGCCCCATCGCTTCGCAGGCGTCAACGAAATGGAAGTACGCGTCGGCGTTGTAGAAATACTGCGTGATCGCCGAGTTGGCGCCGGCGTCCACTTTGCGCTTGAAGTTCCTGAGATCGTCCTGCGCGGTGCGCGCCTGCGGATGGTATTCAGGATACGCGGCGACCTCGATGCAGAACGTATCGCCGAATTCCTCGCGGATGAACTCGACCAGCTCGTTCGCATATTGGAACTCGCCGGCTGCGGCAAGCCCGGAAGGCAAGTCGCCGCGCAGGGCCACCAGATGCTTGATACCGTGGTCCTGGTAGTGCTGCAACCACTCGCGAATGCTGTCCCTGGTCGATGCGATGCACGATATGTGCGGCGCAGCGGCGTGACCCATGGCGCGGATGTCGAGCACGGTGCCGAGCGTGCGTTCCCGCGTCGAGCCGCCCGCGCCGTAGGTCACCGAGAAGAATTTGGGCTGCAACTGCGCGAGCTGCCGGGTCGTGGCGCGCAGCTTTTCCTGCCCCTCCGGCGTATTGGGCGGGAAGAACTCGAAGCTGA
>PLYS01000065.1 GCA_003153455.1 Betaproteobacteria bacterium
CCGTCCCACCATTTTTGCAGCCGCGCGATGACCGTATCGCCGTAACGCGCGATCTCGTCACCGGTCATGAACGTGCCGTCCTTGGGCGGGACGTTGGCAAGCTGAACCGCATACTCGACGCTGCCGACCGCCGTTTCGAGAAAGGCCTCCCCGATGCGGAACAAGTGGTGGCTTAATAGCCGGATCGAACGGTCACGGTTGGGAATCACGCGCTCGTTGATGCGGTCGTTCGGGATCTGGCGGATGTAACGCTGCGCGGAGCGCAGCACGTTGACCCACTTCGTGATCAGTTGCTCGGGTGGCAGCGGTGTATGACCCGTGCCGTGAAGGCCGACGAACTCGGCGACGTCCTCGAGGTTCTGTCCGAAGACAAATTGGTCGCCTTTGGAAACGACCGGCACATTACGCACGCCGAGCGCGAGCAGCCTCTCGCGTCCGCCGCTGTCATTCAGCACGTCGACCACGATGAAATCGATGCCTTTTTTCGAAAGAAACTCTTTCGCTCGGAGGCAGCTGCTTCACCCAGGCTGGGTGAACAGTATGAATTTGTCAGCGACGGAACCCATTGGCGCGTTATAGGTGTTGGATGTCACGCAGCCTACTACCGGTTGCACCGGCGCGTCAAGCATTTACGGCTGGCCGTATCGCCGCCGCGGCGCATGGGGACAAGTGCTCGAATGATATAATTATCAATGCTGTATATAACTCGACGAAGCGGACAAAAAAATGAAGTTGATTGCAACGCCTGCCAGCCCGTATAGCCGCAAAGTGCGCATAGTGCTGGCGGAAAAACGCATTGATTGCGATTTCATAATAGACAGTCCCGGCGATGCCGGCACGCACGTTCCGGAATTCAATCCGCTCGGCAAGATTCCGGTGCTGGTGCTGGATGACGACACTACGCTGTTCGACTCGCGCGTGATCGTCGAGTACCTCGATAATGCGAACCCGGTCGGCCGCTTGATCCCCGACGACATGCGCCGTCGCATGCAGGTGCGGCGCTGGGAAGCGCTTGCCGACGGCTGCACCGATGCGGGGGTCGCGATCGTGACGGAAAAACGCCGCCCTGCGGAAAACCAGAGCGCGGAATGGATCGCGCGCCAGCATGGCAAGGTCGACCGCGCACTGAAAGCGATGTCGGAAGAACTCGGCAGCAAGACGTGGTGCAGCGGTGAACATTACAACCTGTCCGACATCGCGGTCGGCTGCACGCTGGGTTTTCTCGACCTGCGCCTGCCCGATGTCTACTGGCGCAAACCCTATCCGAACCTGGCCAAGCTGTTCGAGAAGCTGTTGCAGCGCGCGTCGTTCAAAGACACGGTGCCTCCCAATGGCTAGCAGCCTGTCGGACTTGGCACTCTGACAGGCTGCTAAAGCAAGACCGCACCTTGAATCCGGGCTATGGATGCGAGGTTTACTTTTCCGAAGCGGCCGTAGCGACCGAACGCGCTTCGATTGGAGTATCTTTGTTGCCTTTTTATTCGGGGCGGTCTTGCCTTAGGAGTTTGTCGGGGCCAAGTCCGACAAACTCCTCACTCCTTGATGATGCCTCCTCCCAGGCACACCCGGCTTTCGTAAATCACCACGGACTGACCGGGCGTGACCGCCCATTGCGGCTCGGCGAACTCGATGTCGCAACTGTCGGCATTGACGCGCGCGATGGTGCACGGCCCGTCCTTCTGACGGTAGCGCGTTTTCGCGCCGTAGACCCAGTTGCAGTGGGGCGGGGAGCCACTGATCCAGTTGAGATCGATAGCGGTCAGCTTGTCTTTCAGCAGCGCGTCGTGGTCGTGGCCCTGCACTACCAGCAGGCGGTTGTTGGGAATGTCCTTGGCGGCGACGTACCACGCGTCGCCAACACCGTCGCGTTGGCCGCCGATGCCCAGCCCCTGGCGCTGGCCGATGGTGTAGAACATCAGTCCCATGTGGCGGCCGACCATGCGCCCGTCCAGCGTCCAGATCTCGCCGGGGTCGGCCGGCAGGTAGCGGTTCAGGAATTCGCGGAACGGCCGCTCGCCGATGAAGCAGATGCCGGTCGAATCTTTCTTGTCGTGGTTCGGCAGGCCGTTCTTGCGCGCGATGTCACGCACTTCGCGCTTGTAAAGCGTGCCAAGAGGGAACATCGCTTTCGAGAGCTGCGCCTGGTTCAGGCGGTAGAGAAAATAGCTCTGGTCCTTGGTGCCGTCCTCGGCTTTGAGCAGCTGATGGATTCCGTCGACTTCACGTACCTGCGCGTAGTGGCCGGTGGCGATGCGCCCGGCGCCCATCGCAATCGCGTGGTCGAGGAACGAGCGGAACTTGATCTCGGCGTTGCACAACACGTCCGGATTCGGCGTGCGGCCAGCCCGGTATTCCCGCAGGAATTCGCTGAATACGCGCTCCTTGTAGTCAGCGGAAAAATTGACGGCTTCGATCTCAATGCCGATTTTGTCGGCGACCGACGCGGCGTCCAACAGGTCCTGGCGCGAGCTGCAGTATTCCTCGTCATCATCGTCTTCCCAGTTTTTCATGAACAGACCGATGACCTCAAAGCCCTGCTGCTTGAGCAGCAGGGCCGCGACCGACGAGTCAACGCCACCCGACATCCCGACGACAATGCGCGGTTTCGCCGTCGCAATCATGCGTAGTGCGTGATCAATTCGAGCGGGTAGCGCCGGCCCGCGAGATAATCCTCGACGCAGCGTATCACAAGCGGAGTACGGTGGCGCACGCGGCTGGCGCGGATTTGCTCGGGCGTCAACCACGCTGCACGGAGGATGCCCGTGTCGAGAGTGCGTTCTTTATCATGCCCGGTGTCTTCTCCGGTAAATGCAAAACGCATATAAGTCA
>PLYS01000085.1 GCA_003153455.1 Betaproteobacteria bacterium
CTTGTGCCTTGTGCCTTGTGCCTTTCTCCTCCCGCCTCTCTCGATCCTGGTTATTCTGGATGCGCGCCGGATTCTTTCACCGCCTTGCGCATTTTCTCTGTCTGCACTTGCATAAAGGCCGCGAGTTCCTGCTGCGTCGAGCTGATCGGCTCGGCACCGAGCGCGGCGAGCCGCTCCTGGAATTCCGGCGCCTTCAGGATCCTGGCGATCTCGGCATTCAGCTTGCTCAGTATTCCTTCAGGCGTCCTCGCCGGCGCGACGAGACCGTACCAGCCGATGAACTCGTAGCCCGGGACTGTTTCCGCGATCGCCGGCAGGTCCGGTACGAACGGCGTGCGCCTGGCGCTGGTGACGCCGAGCGCCTTCACCTTGCCCGTTTTGATCGTGGAGAGCACGGCGGGTATGACCGAAAACACCATCTGCACCTGCCCGGCCACGGTGTCCATCAGCGCCGGCGTCACGCCCTTGTACGGAACGTGCAGTATGTCGGTGCCCGTCATGCTCTTGAATATCTCGGCGGACAGATGCGGCGGAGAACCCGCGCCGCCGGACCCATAGCGGAGCTCGCCCGGCTTCGATTTCGCATACGCCACCAATTCCTTGATCGAGGCTGCCGGAACCGAGGGATGGACCACGAGTATGAAAGGGGTCCATGCCAGCATGCTGATAGGCGAAAAATCCTTGAGCAGGTGATAGGGCAGCTTCTCGTACATGACGGAAACGATGACGGCCTGAGATGTCACGATCATCAGCGTATGGCCGTCGGGCGCCGCTTTCGAAGCGATTTCGGCGCCGATGATGCCGCTTGCGCCGGGGCGCGTGTCCACGATCACCTGCTGGCCCCAGACCTCGGTGAATTTCTGCCCGAGCAGCCGCCCGATGATGTCGGGACCCGAGGCGGGAGAACTCAACGCGATGATGCGTATAGGCTTGGTTGGATACTGCTGCGCGGCAGCGGCTGCCGCGGGTATGGCGCCCGCGCTCAGAACCAGGGCTGCCGCGTACCCCGACAAGCGAACAACATGAACGCGATGGGCGCGAAGGAAAAACAACGTTGATGCTTTTCGTTCGTCTCAGCGCTTCAATCCACGGCGGCCGGTATCAGTCGCGCGGTAGAGACCGCCGTCGGCGGCGGTGAGGTAGAGGCTCGTCAGGCCGGCGTCGCCAAACGCGCAGCGCATCGGCAGGTCCGCGGGAGCCGGATGCGTCTCCAGGATGGTGCCGGACGCCGAAATCACGTAGATCACCGGTCCCCCTCCGCTTTTCTTCCAGCCCGCGCACGCCACGATATTGCCTTCGCTGTCGAGGCACATGCCCTCGATGCCGCGCTCCACGGCCATGAAACATACCAGCACTTTGCCCGGCCCGACATCGCCGTCCGGTTTGACCGGATAGACAAACAGCTGGCACGTATCGCCCCGTTCCACGTCGCCATCAGCGACGTACAGCGTTTTCTCGTCCGCCGACAACAGCACCGAGCGCGGCCCACATGTGTCGTGCGTGATGCGCGCGAGCTTCCAGGCGCGTGGTCTGCTGCCACGCTCCAGGCGCAGCACCGACGCATGGTCGAGATACGGGTAGACCGGCGGACCGTAGGCCGGAGTGCCGTTGTAAGGATCCGCGATCCACACACGTCCTTTGCTGTCCACGATGACGTCGGTCGGCTGGTTGTGATGCTTGCCGCCGAGCAGGTCCTTGGTCGGCGCGGTCGAACCGTCTTTCAGGAACTGGATGACGCGACGTCCGCCTTCCTGCGCGCCGAACACCGAGCCGTCCGCCGCGATGGCGAGGCCGTTGGCGCGTCCGGTGTAATTGCGAAAGACCTCCGCCTTGCCGGTCCCCGGATCGAAGCGCAAAACGCGCTCCTCCTGCACCGCGCTGAACAGCATGGTCTTGCCGTCCCAGGCTAGACCGCCGGTCCTGCCTTTATAAGGGCCTGCCACTTTTTCGAATTCCCAGGTCATGGTTTCCTCCGTTACCGTGATGGCACGCCGGCGATGTTCAGCCGGATGCGTACCACGGAGCCGATATTGGTGATGTAAAGCGAGCGCCAGTCATCATCGCCCCACGCAAAGTTGGTGGGGTGATGCCCCGGAGTCTTGATGCGGGCGAGCACTTTGCCCGCGGGATCATGCACGAAAATTCCACCCGGACCCGTGCACCAGACGTTGCCTTCGACGTCGCACTTCATGCCGTCGGGGACGCCGCGCTCGGGGCCGGTGTACTGATAAAAGAGCCGCCCTGTACCCAGGCTGCCGTCGGACTTCACGTCGTACACCCGGATCAGCCGCTCGCGGCTGCAGTTCACGTACAGCAATTTCTCGTCCGGAGAGAAACAAAGCCCGTTCGGGTAGACGATATCGTCGATCACGAGCGTCATTTCTTTCCCGTCGGGCGAGATCCGGAAAACGGGTTGTTTGTCGAGATACCTCTGCATGTCATTGCCGACCATGCCGACGTTGTAAAGTCCGCCCACCGGATCGGTGAACCAGATCGAGCCATCCAACTTCACAACGATATCGTTCGGGCTGTTGAGCTTCTTACCTTGCCAGCGGTCGGCCAGCGCCGTGCGCGATCCGTCTCTTTCGATACGGAACACCGTGCGCCCGCCCCATCCGGCGACGACGAGGCGACGCTCGAGATCGAGCGCCATGCCGTCCGCCTTGACGGACGGCTTGAGGACCACCTCCAGTCCCGATCCCGGCTTCCACTTCCAGATCGTGTCGCCGATGATGTCGACGAAGAAGAGTTGCTTCCCGTGCGTGTCCCAGACCGGGCCTTCACCGAACACGATGTCCCGGGCGATGATATCGAGCGGCGGATTCTTGCCGACGATGCGCTCAGCCCCGGGGGCCAGCATGTCGACTTCAACCTTCAGGTTATCCAGCGAACCGTGCATCATCTGATACTCCTTTCATTTTTCTGGCCATGATACTCCGGTACGCTCTCGCGCCGGGAGCCGTGATATACGCCTGTCTCAATGTCCATCCCCTGCCCCTCCTGTCCACGTTTTCTGCGAAAAAGCGCGGTGATCGGTCACCGCATCGATCACGACCGGCCGGCGCGCGGCGAGTGCCTGCTCGAGTGCGCGCGGAAGCTCCGCCGGCTTTTCCACGCGCATTCCGACACAATTCAGCGATTCCGCGACCTTGGCAAAATTCACGTTGCCGAAGCCCCACATTTCTCGTCCGCGTTCGTCCGGATCGCCGCCGTAGGCTTTATCGAAATGCGGAATTTCCTGGTTGAGCGCGCTGTTGTTGTTCACGACCACCACCAGGTTGATGCCGTAGCGCGCAGCGGTTTCGAGTTCGGCGAGGTGGTAATAAAAACCGCCATCACCGGCGAAGCACACGACCGCGGTATCGGGCAGCGCGCATTTGACGCCGAGCGCGCCCGGGAACCCCCAACCCAACGATCCTGCGCAGCGGATCAGCCGCTGCCCTGGTTTCGTGAAATCGACCATGGTGCCGGCCCAGATGCCCGAGTGACCGGTGTCGCATACCAAAACTCCGTTCTCCGGCAGCGCGCGTGTGATCTCGCGGCAGACCCGCTCGGGCCGCATCGGCACCGCGTCGGAATTGACATCGGCAGAGACCGATTTGCGCCATTCCTCGACCAGCGCATGCACGCGCGCCAGCCATTGCGAACGCTTGCCGCCCGCGCCCGAACAGGCAACTTCCAGCATTTGCCGCAGCACCGTGCGCGCATCACCGAGCAATGCAAGTTTCGTCGGGTAATTGCGGCCGATCTCAACTGCGTCGATATCGAGGTGTATGACTTGCGTTCCCGGACGCGGGACCTGCCATCTCGCGGTTACCTGTCCGCCGGTATGACTGCCAATGAAGAATACGAGATCGGCTTCACCCACCGCACGGTTCGCGCATGTCCGCGAATAGGTGCCGACTACGCCGACTGATAACGCATGCGAATCGAGGATGCTCCCTTTGGCATTGAGCGACGTCGCAACGGGAATCGAGAGCTTTTCGGCGAGCGCGACTACTTCGGCCTGGGCCTTGGACCATGAAACTCCGCCGCCGGCGACTATGATAGGACGCTCGGCGGCGTTCAGCAGTTTCACAGCGTCTGCCACCTGCGACGGTTCAGCCGCGGGACGGAAAGGCGGAATCGCCCGGTATCGGTCCTCAACGAGCAATTCAAGGTCCGCTTCGGCGTGCGCCACTTCGGCATGATGACCGCGCATTTGCAGGTGCACCGGACCAGGCGCGCCCGTAGTCGCCTCGCGGAAGGCCTGGCGCAACAGGTCCGGCAGACGCGCGACGTCGTCTACATGTGCGTTGAACTTGGTGGTGTGGTCGAACTGCGAGAAATCCTCGATTTCCTGATAGGCGTGCCGATGACGCGCCATCGGCGCCGGACCGCCGGTCATCGCGATCACCGGCGAACCCGCGAGGTAGGCGTCCTTCAACCCTGCCGCCAGATTAGATCCGCCCACATGTTGCGCCAGACAGACGCCCGGCCGCCCCGATGCCCGCGCAAATCCATCGGCCATATAGGCGGCAGCCTTTTCACCGTGTGTCATGATGCGCCGGATGCCCCAGCCTTCCATTTCAACAAGACTTTCGAGCAGCATCTGCGGCACGTAAAACACATGCGACACGCCGTAACCGCGAAGTGCTTCGGCGACGAACCGCATACCGGTCATTTTTGGCATAAAACATTCTCCCTTCGGGACNNCGTGATTCGTGGATCGTAAATGGTGATGGGTGATTGGGAACCGGTGACCAGTCGCGAATCACCGCTTACCGCTTTTAACCCCATGCTAACAAACGCGCAGCGCGAATTCAACTCATCGGAAATGGGGGATATAATTATCAAAGAAGATTTGGCAGTTACGAACTACGAATCACGAATTACGAATCACGAATTACGGCATGACCGATCGCGCGAGGAACCCCATGAGACCTCTTGAATTGCTGACGCTCGTGCTGGCGGCAATCGTATCCGGCGCTGCGGCAGGCGCGGCGGACCCGGCCAAAGATTATCCCGGCCGGCCGATACGGATGATCGTGACGAACGCTCCGGGCAGCGCGGTCGA
This sequence comes from Betaproteobacteria bacterium, assembly GCA_003153455.1. GTDB lineage: Bacteria > Pseudomonadota > Gammaproteobacteria > Burkholderiales > SG8-41 > PALSA-1004. The sequence goes on from PLYS01000085.1 coordinate 5,057, forward strand.
CATCCTGAGCCGGATTGTCGCCGTCAGACTGGGCAGCCTGCTCGGTCAGCAGATAGTCGTGGACAACCGCCCCGGCGCCGGCAGCGCGCTCGGCATGGAAATCGGCAAGCATGCAGCGCCGGATGGCTACACCCTGGTGAGCGCGCCCACGGCCGCCCTCGCCGTCGCTCCGCTGATCCACCAAAAACGCCCGTACGAAATCGTCAACGATTACGCTTTTATTTCGTTGTTCGCGGTGACGCCCAATATCCTGGCGGTCAACCCGGGGCTGCCAATCAAAAACGTGCAGGAGCTGATTGACTACTGCAAGGCGAGGCAGGGACAAGTCAACATGGCCTCCGCGGGGCCGGGTTCGCAAAGCCACCTCACCGGTGTGTTGCTCAGCACGATGGGCAAATTCCAGTCAACGCATATCCCGTACAAGGGTGGCGGCGCCTCCGTGGCCGCGGTCGTGGCAGGAGAATCGCAATGGACGATCACTCCGGCGCCGGCGGTCTGGTCGCTGGTCAAGGCCGGGCGGTTGCGCGCGATCGGCCACAGCCTGCCCAAGCGCACGCCGCTGCTCGGCGATCTGCCCGCCGTCGCGGAAACCATTCCTGGTTACGACTACAGCGGCTGGAACAGCCTGATCGCACCCCGGGACACGCCCAAGCCCATACTCGACAAGCTGCACGCGGCGCTGCTCAAGACAATGAGCCTGCCCGAGGTCAGGACCGCGATCGCAGAGCAGGCAACCGAAGTCGTCACCAGCACTCCCGAGGAATTACGCAAACTGGTGCAGGACGAACTCAGAAAATACGGCGCGGTCGTGAAAGCAGTAGGGCTGAAGGTCGAATAGCCTCACGCCTCACTAATACTGGGCGTCGTGCGACGAGAACGCGATCACGCACGGCTTGCTCGAGCGATTGCTCCACGCGTGGTTGGTGCCGCGCTGCACGACGGTATCGCCTGCTTTCAAGTGCACTTCCTCGGTATCCAGCACGAGTGTGATCTCACCTTCGAGGACGAGACAAAAATCGAGCGTGCGCGTTTTCTGCATGTACGGATGCGGCGCGGACGCCGAATAGGTCGAGGCGCCGGGCGATCCCATGGCCGAGAAATACGCCTGCACTTCCTTGGCGCCGACTTTGCCCTTAAAAGCATCGTCGGGCGGAAAGGTAACAACACGGCACACCGAACCACCCGCTGGCGGTTCGAGGGTATGCGGCATCTGCACCGTTTCACGCACGCCCTTGATTCTCGCCGGTGACCTGTCGGTCACCCAGATGCGGCTCGACGCGAAGCCCGGCCGTGCCGGGTCGGTGCGCACGTCGGGCGAGGGGCCGTCGGCGATCGCCTTCG
>PLYS01000434.1 GCA_003153455.1 Betaproteobacteria bacterium
GGGATTAGGGATTGGGGATTCAGCAGCTGATAGTTTGCGCGTATCGCGGATGGTGGGCAATGACCGGGGTCAATATTGCGCCAGATCAGCCGCCGCCGACGGCGACCACGATCTCGATCCTGTCGCCGTCAGCCAGCAGCTGCTCGCCGAGCCGGCTACGCGGCACGATTTCGCCGTTGCGCTCGAGTGCGACGCGCTTGCCGGCGAGATTCAGGCGCTCGAGCAACTGCTGGCAACTGGGCGGTTGCTCGAAGCTGTGGGCTTCGCCATTGACTGTAAGCGCGATCACGCGAACTGTTTCCGTTGTTGCGGGGAAGAAATTTTTGCACGTTGTCGCGTCTTTGGCAACCTGCGCCGCGTTCAGAAGCTCAGTTGCGCGTTCAGTCCCAGCAGGTAATTGCGTCCCGGCGACGGTTCGAAAAATCGGTTATTGCTGTCGGCGATAATCACCGAGCCGACGTACTGGCGATCGGTTATGTTGTCGATACGCACGAATTCGGTCAGCCGCCATTTTTTGCCGCGCTGCTCGAATCCGGCGCGCAGGTTGGCGACCGTGTAAGGGTCGGCGGACGCGCAGTTGAAATCATTGACATATATCTTGCCGTTCGCACGCACTTCGGCGCCCGCGTGGAAGCCGCTCGCGGGATGGCGCCAGACGAGTTCGCCGTACAACGTGTAGCCCGGCGCGCCCGGCAGCTTGTTGCCGGACGGAACGGTGACCGTGGATGCGGTCGTCGAAATGCAGTTCGTGGAATTGGTGGTAAACCCCTGGGTGAATTGCGCGTCGAGCCAGGTGTAGGCGAGGTACGCTTCGAAGCCCGCGCCCAGATAGCTTTCCGCGGAAAGCTCGGCGCCCTGGCGCCGCGTGGTCGACGCGTTCTTGTAATCGGTGCGGCCGCCGACTGAGCTGTTGACGACGATTTCGTTGCTGGTGTCGATGTGAAAAAGCGCGAGGTTGACGCGCGCCGCATTGCCGATCTTGCCTTTGACGCCGATCTCCTTGTGCAGGCTCGTCGCTGGTTGCAGCGCGAAATTGAGCCCGGTCGCGCCGCCCGGGCGGTACGCAAGCTCGATTAATGTCGGTGTCTCGAAGCCGCGGCCGAGATTCGCGTACACGTTCCATGCCGGCGCCGCATTGAACACGATGCCGGCGACCGGCGTCGTCTTGGCGTAGCCCACGTTGCCGCTGTCATCGCCGTTGAGGGTGCCGGGGACGATGAAGTAGTCCTTGGAATCAAAGCGCACCCGGCTGTGGCGCATGCCGGCGCTGGCTGTCCAGCGGGGCGCGAATTTCCATTCGAGCTGAGCGTAGAGGGCGGTGTTGGTCACCGTGTTGTCTTCGTCGCGTTTGAGCGCACCCGATATGCCGTTGTTGTTGATGTACCCTTTGCGATGCTGGGCCATGCGGTCATAGTCAAGCCCGGTGCTGAAGGTGAGCGGCCGTTCGCCCTCGCTCACGTTGTGCGTCCAGCGCAGACCGACACCCTCGTAACCGAAATCCTGATCGACGACCGCGCCCGAAGACGTTGCCGCTGCCTGTGCCGCCAGCGGGATCGCCTGATATTGCGTGACCTGGCGGTCGCCGAGATATGTCCTCGCCTGCAGCTTGTCCGCGCCTCCCAGGTTGATGTCGTAAACGAGGCCGAGCTGATTCTGGCGCACGCTTTTCCGCGTATTGAACGTCGATGCACTCGGATCGGACTGGCGCGGATTGGCGATGGCTTGCGTGCGGCTCAATCCCAGCGGATCCTGGGTTTCCGGTTGATCGAACGTATTGACGAGCACCGTCACTACGCCGGTTGAAAGCGGCATTTTCATTTTCGCATTCGACTGATCGCGCGTCACCGTGCTGTGATCGCGGTAGCCGTCAGTGTGAAAGCGTGATGCATCCAAAAGGTAATTGAAACTTCCACTTTGACCGCCAAACTGCAGATCACCTTTGTAAGTGCCGTAGCTGCCACCGAACATCGAACCAGTCAGCGTGGGTTCCAGCGGACCGTCGGCGGTGGATAGCTGGATCACTCCGCCTGCCGCATTGCCGTAGAGACTCGAGAACGGGCCGCGCATGACTTCGATGCGCTCGGCCGAACCCAGATTGAACGACGCCGCTTGCCCCGAGCCGTCGGGCAGCGTGGCCGGAATGCCGTCCGCGATGAGCCGGATGCCGCGCACGCCGAACGCCGAGCGCGCGCCGAATCCGCGCGATGAAATCTGCAGATCCTGCGCGTAATTCTGGCGGTTCAGCGTCGCGATGCCGGGCACGCGGTTAAGCGCTTCGGAAAGGTTTACCTGCGGCTTGTCTTCCTGGATTGCGCGCTGGTCGACGCTATCGATCGCAACCGGCAGATCGAAGCTGTCGCGCTCGGTGCGCGTCGCGCTGGTGACGACTTCGGGCAGGAGCACCGGTGCGGCTGCGGGTGTTGGCGCGGGCTTGGTTTGCTGCGCGAAGCCGTGACTCGCACACACCATCGTCAGCGCGCCGCCGCATGCAACATATAACGAGCGGGTAAGCTTCATAACGAAGGCTAACGTACGTCGCGCTTACTTCATTCCAGCGAGATAGTCCGCCAGAATCTCGACGTCCGTGTCCGACAACGCCTGCGCCGCCGGGGTCATGTTGCCATCCATGTCGAAGCGGGTGCCGGCCTTGAACCCCCGCAGCTGCGTACGGAGGTATTCACGCTGCTGACCCGCAAGCCGGGGGATGTGCTGCTGACCCATGAGCGCAGGGCCGTGGCAGGACACGCAGTGGTTCCGCTCGGTGAGGCGGCGGCCGGCGGCAACCTTGTCCGGAACTGTACTTTGCCTCGGCGGTGCAGGCTTCTGCGCCGAGAAATACGTCCCGAAGTCATTGATGTCGGCATTGCTTAAGTTCGCCGCCATCGGCGACATCTGCGGATCCTTGCGATTGCTCTCGCGGAACATGACCAGCTGCGTGGTGATGAACTGCTTGGGCTGGCCGGCGAGCGATGGAACGACGTCGTTGGTAGAGTTGCCGTCCGCACCGTGACACGCAACGCACGCTTCGGCCTTTTTTTTGATCGCGCCGGTGTCCGCAGCGAGCGCCGAGCTTGTCCCCGGCAAGAACAGCAGCGCGGCGGCAAACATTGCCGCCGCGCGCCTGCGCATGAAGCGCGTGCCGCTCACTTCTTATAGCTGATCCGGTAGATGACGCCGTTATAGTCGTCGGACACGAGCAAGGAACCGTCGCGCAGTTCCTGCACGTCGACCGGACGCCCCCACATCGGCGGGTCCGCCTTCGGGTCGGTGAGGAAGCCCTCGAGGAATGGTTTGGACTTCGGTTTCCCCGACGCATCGAGGCTTACGTTAATGACGTTGTAGCCCTGCTTCACAGATTTGTTCCACGAGCCATGCTGGGCGATGAACATGGTGTTCTGGTACTCCGTCGGGAACATTTTGCCGGTGTAAAAGCGCATTCCAAGCGGAGCCATGTGCGCGCCAAGTTTCAGTGCAGGCGGTGTGAACTCGGAGCAGGAGCGGTATTTGCCGTATTCAGGATCGGGGGTGTCGCCCTGATGGCAATACGGGTAGCCGAAATGCTCGCCCTGGTGCTTGACCACTCCCAAAATGTCAGACGGCCCATCTTCGCTCAACCAGTCGCGGTTGTTCGCGGTGAACCACAACTGCTTGGTCTTCGGGTTGAACGCCATGCCCACGCTTTGGCGCACGCCGCGCACGTAGTCTTCCATCTTGCCGGTGCTGGGGTTCACCCTGACGATGGCGGCCTGGATGTAGCTCGGCATGACGATATTGCCGGGCGCGCCGATGTTGAAATAAATTTTGCCATCGGGCCCGAGCGTCATGACCTTCCAGAAATGACAACACTGTTCCGGCAATCCGTCGATGACGACCTTGGGAGCGGGCGGATTGTCCAGCTTGTCCTCGATGCCGTCGTAACGCACGATCCGGTTCTTCTCGGCGACATACAGCGTGCCCTTGTTGAACAGGACGCCGTTGGGCGATGCCAGTCCCTTGACGATCTTCTTGACTTCGCGCTTGCCGCCCTTATCGACGATGGCGTACACGTCGGAGAGATTGCGGTTGCCGGCGAATACCGTGCCCTTGTCGCCGAGCGCCAGCGAACGCGCTTCAGGCACGCCGTCGACCCAGACCTCGACCTTGAAGCCTGTGGGAACCTTGAGCTTGTCCAGAGGCAGCTCCTTTGCCAGTCTTCCCGTGAGTATCGGCGCAAGCGGATGCAGCGGCGAATTGGCCTGCTCGGCGGAGCGGCCCTGCTGCCAGGTCGGCGGCGGCGCGGTCGCGGCGCCCGGCGGCGCCAGAGCAGGGGACGACTTTTGCATTTGCGCAGCGTCCGGAGCCTTGGGCGCCGCCGGAGCGGCCGGCTGTTGCGCTTGCACCGTTGACAGCGCAAAGAGCGTGGCGCCGGCAGCGAACAGCAATGCTGCGATAGAACCAGTGGATATACTCACGGCCTGCCGGCGCTGCGCAAAGATCAGTGTGGAAATGAACATGGCTCCTCCAATTTGTAACAAGACGGTCAGCAATTCGTCATCCCGCGCCGATGCCCCGGTCGTCGGCGTGCAGTATATTTTTGATCTTATATTTTAAGTGTAACACGAAGCGCAATTGCCGCGGTATAGGTGGTTTGCGCGCGTCGAGCCGCTGCCGCATGAAGGTGGTGAGGCGGGTTGCCAGCACGCTGCAGCACCCATAGAATGACGGCTCGCCGCGGGTGTAGTTCAATGGCAGAATGAAAGCTTCCCAAGCTTTAGACGNNGTTCGATTCCCATCACCCGCTCCAGATAACAAAAGGCTGCCGGCGGCAGCCTTTATTGTCTGTAAGCTGGTGAGGGCGACCACCTGCTGGTTCTACAATGCGAGGCATATCATGAACAAAATCATCAAGTTTGTCGTGCTGCCACTGGTCGGCATCGTCGTCGTCATCGTCGCCATCGCGGCCTATGTCGCGGCGACATTCGATCCCAACCAGTACAAGCCGCAGATCGTGCAGGCGGTCAAGGACAAGACCAAGCGCGTTCTCAAGCTCGAGGGCGACATCAAGCTGTCGCTGTTCCCGAGTATCGGCGCCACGCTCGGCAAGATTTCGCTGTCGGAGTTCGGGAACGACAAGGAATTCGCCGGCATCGAGGATTTCCGCGTATCGCTGAAGCTCCTGCCGCTGCTGTCGAAAGAGCTCGTGGTCGACACGATCGAAATCAAGAACCTGCGCGCGAACCTGATACGCGGCAAGGACGGCAAGTTCAGCATCGACGACCTGACCGGCGGCGGCGACAAGCCCGCGCCAGCCGTGAAAAGCTCGGGACCGCCGGTCAAGATCGACATCGATCATGTGACGCTCGAGAATGCAACCATCACCTATATCGACGAGGTGGCGGGCGCGAAATACGCGTTGTTCAAATTGAATCTCAAGACCGGCCGCATCGCGAGCGGCGTGCCGAGTAAAATCAACCTGTCGTTCACCGCGCAAAGCGACAAGCCCAGGCTCGATCTCCAATCCTCGCTCAAGACCACCGTCACGTTCGATCTTGACAAGCACAGCTACGCGCTGGACGGGCTCGACTTCAGCACCAAAGGGATTGCGGCGGGCATCAGCAATCTGGTGGCGACCGCGAAAGGCGATGCCGACGCGAAACTTGCGATCAAAGAATTCCTTATCTCAAAGTTCGCAGTCGCCGCGACCGGCAAGCACGAGGGGGGAGATCTCAACGTCAAGTTCGACGTGCCCAAGCTCGTCGTGACCAAGGATAAGGTCAGCGGCGAAAAAATCGCGCTCGACGCGATCCTCAGTGAGGGCAAGAGCAAGATCACCGCCAAACTCGACATCCCCGGCATCGAGGGCAACGCGCAGTCGTTCAAGGCCGGTGAGATGACCGCAAGCGTCGACATGCAGCAAGAGGGCGCTACGATCAAAGCCAGGCTGAGGAGCCCGCTTGCCGGCAGCGTCGACGCTCAGAAAATCGAACTTGCGAAATTAACGGCTACGGTCAACGTCAACAACCCGAAGCTGCCGAAGAACCCGATTGATGCGACGATCAACGGCTCGGCACTGGTCGATCTCGCCAAGCAGAACGCGAGCCTGACCTTCGCCACCAGATTCGACGACAGCAATATCAGCGGCAACGCCGGGCTCGCGAAATTCACGCCGCCGCTCTACACTTTCGACGTCAACATCGATCAGCTCGACGCCGACCGTTATCTTCCGAAGTCCGACCCCAAGCAGAAGCAGCCGGAGCAACCGCTCGACCTGTCGGCGCTCAAAGGCCTCAACGCGAACGGCAGCCTGAAGATCGGCACGCTCAAGGTGGCCAACGTCAAGGCGTCGAACGTGCGCGTCGACGTCAAGGCCAATGACTGATTTTTCGACCAGGGTCATCCGCTGGCAGAAAAAACACGGCCGCCACGACCTGCCGTGGCAGAACACGCGCAACGCCTACCGCATCTGGCTGTCGGAAATCATGCTGCAGCAAACGCAGGTCGCGACTGTGATCCCGTATTACCGGCGATTCCTGCGGCGCTTCCCCGGCATCAAAACGCTCGCCGCCGCGCCGCTCGACGACGTGCTCGCCGAGTGGGCGGGCCTCGGCTACTACGCGCGCGCGCGCAATCTCCACGCCGCCGCCAGGCAGGTCGAGGAGCGCTGGGGCGGGCGCGTTCCCGACGAGGCCGAGGCGATCTCATCGCTGCCGGGCATCGGCCGCTACACGGCGGGCGCGATCCTGTCCATCGCGTTCGAAAAACCCTACGCGGTGGTGGACGGCAACGTGATCCGGGTGTTCT
>PLYS01000582.1 GCA_003153455.1 Betaproteobacteria bacterium
CCCGCCGCCGACGAACTGGCGAAGCAGTCGGCCAAACCCGAGGCGGACCCGATGGCCCGCTATGCCAACCTTCGCACGCGGGATCACCAGAACAAGCTGCGCGCCGATCTTGACCGCAAACTCACGTCCATCGAACAGCGCCTCGCCGACATGGACAAAATGGGCATCGACGTGCAGGCGATCTCGACCTCACCGCTGCAGTACTACTATACGGTCGAGCCCGACCTGGGCCGCCAGACATCCCGCGTGATCAACGCGCGGCTGGCCGAAATCCGCGATGCCCTTCCCGACCGCTTCGCCGCGCTGGGGACTGTGCCGCTGCAGGCGCCCGAGCTCGCCGTCGCCGAACTGGAATACTGCATGAAGACGCTCGGTTTCCGCGGCATCGAGATCAGCACCCATGTCAACGGCGTGGACCTGTCGGATCCGCGCTTCGAAGCGGTCTTTGCAAAGGCGGAGGAACTCGGCGCCAGCACTGACGCGCGCGCAGAAGACCGCCATCATCGGCGGCAACGCCGCAACGCTTATGAAGATCAATCCACGCGGGAAGAGTTGGCGCCATTCCTGCGGGGCGGCGCGCACGGCTTCGTCACCCAGCTCTCCTCTATCAAGAGCCAAGTCTGCTCGACTACCGTAAACACACCAGATCCGAAGGACGGTCCAGGGAGTCGTTGCCTGAGTTTATCGGCAGCCGCGTCTCAGCACCGCTATTCCGGCTCGATTCCCGCCGCCTTGAGGACCTTGGCCATCTGCGGCGATCCGAGCCTGACGAGCTCCAGCACGCGTTCCGGGGTGGTATGCACGGGGAACACGCCGAGGCCCACGTACTTTTCCTGCACGTCCGGCAGTTTAATGATCTGCGCCAGATCAGCGTTGATCCGGTTGATGATCGGGACGGGTGTGCTCTTGGGCGCGACAATCGCCCACCAGCTTTGCGGGAAGGTTTCCCTAACGCCTGCCTCGGCCATGGTCGGGACTTCTGGGAGCGCCGGTGAGCGCTGCTCGCTGGTCACGGCCAGGGCCCGCAGCCTTCCGGCCTTGACCTGCGGGACCGCCGGTACCATGTCCGAGAAAGACATCTCGATCTGGCCGGCGACCACATCCGTCACCGCCAGGCCGCCGCCCTTGTACGGAACGTGAACGATTTTGATCCCGGTCGCCGCCTTGAACACCTCACCGACGACATGCGAGGTCGTACCCTTGCCACCCGAGCCGAAGTTAAGCTGACCGGGTTTCGCCTTGGCAAGCGCGATCAGGTCCTTCACGCTGCGCGCCGGCACGGCCGGATGGATCACCAGAACCGGACCGGCCGTCGCCACAAGCGAAATCGGGGCGAAGTCATTGTACGGATCGAAGCCGAGCTGCTTATACATGTACTGGTTCGTGACCAACGCGGCCCCGCTGGTGAGGAGAAGCGTGTATCCATCGGGCGGGGCCTTGGCCGCGACTCCGTGGCCGATGTTTCCGGCCGCGCCGGGGCGATTTTCGACCACCACCTGCCGGCCCAAAGCGTCGGTAAGCTTCTGCGCCACGATACGGCACACCACGTCGCTCGTGCCGCCCGGCGGAAAAGGCGCGATCAGGCGTATCGGTTTGGTCGGATAGACGCCCTGCGCCAGGGCAACCAGGGCGGTCATTGCAAGCCATGGCACAGCCGCCCAAAACGCCAGGATACGATATGCTTTCGTCATCTTTCTCTCCTCCACATCCCATCAGAAAAGCAGCTTAGGCGAGGGCCGATTAGCGCGGAACTGCGCACGGATCCTATCGACAAACGCGCTTCCTTCAATCGATACGAAGCCCGATCTCCTTGATCACTTTGGCCCATTTTGCAACCTCTGCTCTCACGATCTCCCCGAACTGTTCTGGGGAATTCCCGACCATCTCCTGTCCCTGCGGGGCAAAATATTCCTTGAGCTCGGGCGATAGCAGCACCTTCACGAGATCGGTGTTGAGCTTGGTGAGCAGCGCCGGCGGCAAGCCCGCAGGCGCGAACATGCCATACCACGTATTCTCGTCGTAGCCTGGCACGCCGCTCTCTGCGATCGTCGGAAACTCGGACAAGAATGCAGGCCGCTTCGCACCCGTCAAACCCAGCGCACGGAGCTTCCCCGCTCTGATGAACGGGAGCCCTACCGTGACAGCGGTAAACGCACCCTGAACCTCACCGGAAAGCAGAGCGATGTTCGCAGGCCCGCCGCCCTTATAGGGCACGTGCGTAATGTTGATCCCTGCCATCAATTTGAACACCTCCAATTGCAGGTGCGGCGGGGTGCCCGTCCCGGGTGATCCGAAGTACAGTTGTCCCGGTTTCGCCTTGGCCAGGGCGATCAACTCCTTAACCGACTTCACCGGCACGGATGGATGGACCGCCAAGATATTCGGTCCTATGGCCAGCATCGTGATCGGCGCGAAATCCTTGATCGTGTCATAAGGGATCTTGCGATAGAGGCTCTGGGCCATGCCATGCGTACCGTTCAGACCGATCAGCAGCGTGTAGCCATCGGGTGGGGACTTCGCCGCAAGATAAGAGCCTATGGTGCCGCCGGCTCCACCGCGGTTGTCGATGATGACTTGTTGTCCCCAGCGTTCCGTAAGCTTCTCGGCAATCAACCGCGCAAAGGCTTCGGTGCCGCCGCCAGGCGGAAAGGGAACAACAATCCGCACGGGCCGCGTTGGAAAATTCGGCGCTTCAACTTGTGCCGGCTGACTGAACGCATTGGGGCTCAGCAGCAGTGGCGACGCCGCCAAGAAGATTGCGTAACGCATAGACCTGCTCCTCCTATTTCATTTCGACCCGGCCCGCCGTCAACAGCTTATGCAGCGTTGTATATCACGGCAGCTTCCATCCCAGCCACTCGCACAGGCCGCGCCCCATGATCCACTCTTTGTCCTCGAGCGTTAACCATGGAATCTCTTCGGTAAACATGGTCACCGCCTGGCGATAGGAACACGGGAGCCGCGAAAAATCCGTGCCCCAGAACATGCGCCTTGCGCCAAACGTATCGTATACGCGGCGCAGATATGGGTGCAGCGCGCGATAGGGGTACGCATCCTTCGTGTAATGCGGAAGACAACTGACTTTCACCGCGATATTCGGACGCCGCGCGAGCGCCAACAACTGGTCGAACTCGCGAAACGCCTCTTCATCCTTGCCCTTGGTAAGTCCAAGATGGTCGATCACGAGTTTCAGTCCCGGGCAGCGCTCGGCAACGCGGTCTATGAAGTGCATATCCGAGTGTTGCGCGAACACCATGATCGGCATGCCGGCTTTTTCCGCTTCCGGCCACAGCCAGTCAACATGACCCTCGGCCAGCAGCGGACGCTCCGCCGGCCTGAACAGCAGGCGCAGCCCCAGCATGCCGGGCTGCCGGAGCCATGTCGAAATCAAGCCGCGCGAGGCAGGTGCTACCGGATCCAATCGGCCCATGACTGCAAAGCGGTCCGGATGCGCCTGCGCAGCCGCCAGCACGAGGTCATTGCGGATGCCCTCCCACAACGGAGTCACCAGGACCGCNNCCGCAGGCAGCCAGGGCCGCTCAGGCGTACTGGCCGTCCAGATATGCACCTGAGCATCGACGATACGCATGGAGTCTCTCCTTTATGGGAATGGATCAAAGATTAGCCAATTCATTATAAAACGAGATGATAGTGGCGGGATCCCATTCTCTCCTGCCTTTGGAAACTTCAGAGGCCATGGCCTGGACAGTGAAGCTGATGAGAGGTAAAGGACAATCCAGCCTGGCTCCCAAAGCCAGTATCAGCCGCGCGTCTTTATAAGAAGAAGCCAGTCTGCTGGCCGGGGGCAGGAATTGCTTGTTGACCATGCGGAGACCCTTCTGATCCATGGCCCTGGAATAAGCCGCGGACTTCTTGAGCACTTCCAGCGTCTGGAGCTGATCCAATCCGGCTTTCTTGGCCAACGTCAGACCCTCGGCAAGCGCCATGCGATTCAGTGTGAGCACCAGATTGGCAACCAGTTTGGTCACCGCGCCCGCACCATTGTCCCCCATGCGAAATGCGTGCTTCGACATGACGGAAAATATGGGCTCGCACGCTTTGAATACTTCTTCCTTTCCGCCCACGAGGAAGATGGCATCTTTTTCAGCAAACATTTCGCTGGTTCCACTGATGGTGGCATCCAGCATTTCGATTCCCTTTTGCCTGAGTTGCGCCGCCAATTCCGCCGACATTTCAGGATCCGGCGTCGAGGTATCGATAACGACCAATCCCTTGCTGCCGGTTTCGAACAGTCTCAGAGTATCCGTTACGACCTCATTCACCACGTGTGAATTGGGCAAGGACAGCATGACGACATCCACCTGGGAGGCAATCTGGCCAGGACTGCCGGCCTTTTTCCCTCCTTCCTTCACGATC
>PLYS01000553.1:0-2036 GCA_003153455.1 Betaproteobacteria bacterium
ATTCAGCAGAAAGAGCTGTTTCAGCGTTAGTGGTTGCCCCTGCTCTTCCGCATATCCGATCTCGATGACGATATCAAAATCGACGACGGACTTGAGGAAAGGTAGCTGCAGCCTCTCAAACTCCCTGATTTTTTTCAATCCGGTGAATAACTTCATGGTTTATATCATTTTTGATTATTGATAGCGCTGGTATAGTGTGGCTCAATCATGGCGCTGGCAAGCACAATTGGGTTCCTTTTTGGCACACATAAAATTGCCATCGGCTATGTGACAATCGATCCGTACAGAGGTTTTACGCGGAAAAGATATTTATCCAGCCGATGGACTCAATCGACTGCTCGAACCCGAGTGACCGCGCTTTAAACGAAAGCAGTGCAGGAGGCATTGTCGACATGCGGCCATCGCCACAGTGGTCTGTGATCGCGTCGAATCGCTCAAACCGGCCCGCGAGCTGCTCGGGCGCTAGCTATGTGTGCTGGCAGGCAGACGATAGATGTTCTTCGCCGTATGGTATTCCAACACGCGCCTTTGCGCCTTTGTTATCCCGGCTGGGCGGCGTCATGTTGTCGGTGCGCATTGCGAACCCGGTGAACGAAAAGCGCGTGATCGCCACCCTGCGCGCGAAAGGCGCGGCGGATATCGAACAGGCGCATGGCGAATGGCGCGATGGAGACTGGGCGGATTTCAATCCGGTTGCAACCACGCTTCCCAACACACTTGGTGAAAGCAAGACGCCGCTTCAAGGTGTCACGCCGTCTGCTTCGCCACCAGCACCTTCGCCGCTTGACCTCGACACAGCGGCCATCGATCAAGCACTCAGCCGCAAAGGCAGCGTGAATGGAGGCGTCTACCAGGTGAATATCCCACGCGCCGAGAAAATCAAGGATGGCGGGATGGACGTACCCGAGGCAATGGGCTCGGCGACCACCATCAATTTTCAACCGACGGGAGGTGGCAAAGCAGCAATCACCGGTGACTTCGTACTAACTGGAAAAGAGGTCAACCCGGTGTTGAAAGCGCTGCGTGACAATGGCATCGAAGTCACCGCGCTACATAACCATAAACCAAGTTCAGCATTGGGATTATTCCAGTTGTCTGTCAGGCGTTTTCGCTGGACTCAACGATAAAAGCCTTCAGACCACCGCGGCGATCGCATCTCCCATTGCGCGGGTGCCAGCCTTGCCGCCGAGGTCCCCCGTCAAAGCGATGCGCTCGCGGATCACGCGCTCGACCGCCTGCCCCATCAACCGCGCCGCCTCCACCGCCTTGGGTTCGGCGTGCTTGCGGCCGAGCCAATCCATCAGCATTTGGCCCGACACTATCATCGCGTAGGGATTGGCGATGTTCCTGCCCGCGATGTCGGGCGCGGAGCCATGCGTCGCCTGCGCCATCGCGCGCTCAGGCCCCGCCGACAGTCCCGGCGCGAGCCCCAATCCGCCGACCAATCCGGCTGCGGCGTCCGACAGGATATCGCCGAAAGTGTTGGTGGTGACGATCACGTCGAAATCCTGCGGCTTCATCACGAGACGCATGGCGAACGTATCGACCATCACCTCGTTCAACGCCACGTCGGGAAACTCCCGAGCAACCTTGCGGCATTCTTCGGCAAACATGCCGCAGCCGAGCTTGAACACGGTGTCTTTATGCACGGCGGTCAGCTTCTTGCGCGGACGGCTGCGCGCCAGGTCGAACGCCGCGCGCGCTACCTTGCTCGAGGCCTGGCGCGTGATCACCCGAACTGAAATCGTCATATCCGGCGACGGCCGGAATTCGCCCGCGCCGGCGAAAACGTTGCGATCGGGAGGAAAGCCTTCATTGTTCTCGCGCACGATGATCAGATCGACATCCGGATAAAGCGCCCGCAGTCCTGGTAACGATTTGGCCGGGCGGATATTGGCAAACAGATCGTAATGCTTGCGCAGTATCGGATGCGGATTGATGGCTTTCGGATTGTCCTTCGGGTAGGCCTGATGGCCGATCGGGCCGAGCACCCAGCCATCGAGCGTGTCGAGCTTCTCGAGCGTGCCGGGCGGAAG
>PLYS01000553.1:2172-3151 GCA_003153455.1 Betaproteobacteria bacterium
ATCGCGATTCCGGCCGCGCTGATTGCCGTAGCACTGCCCGCCCCGGCTGCCGATTACCCCACCAAACCCATCCGCATGGTCGTCGGCTTCGCGCCCGGCGGCGGCACCGACACCACGGCGCGCGCGATCGGGATCAAACTCTCCGATCTGCTCGGCCAGCAGGTAATCATCGACAACCGTGCCGGCGCCGCCGGCAACATCGCGACCGAAATCGTTGCCAAAGCGGCGCCGGACGGTTACACGCTGTTGATGGGCACCATCGCCGCGCTCGCCATCAATCCCAGTCTCTACACGACCAAGCTGCCGTTCGACTCGATCAAGGATTTCGCGCCCATCACCCAGGCCGTCGATTCGACCAACATCCTGTCGTTGCACCCGTCGGTGACAGCGAACTCCGTCAAGGAACTGATTGCGCTCGCCAAAACAAAGTCTCTCAATTACGGCTCCTCGGGCGTCGGCGGCACCGGGCACCTCGCCGGCGAGCTGTTCAACACGATGGCCGGCGTGAAAATGGTGCACATACCGTATAAGGGGGGCGGCCCAGCGATGATCGAGCTCGTTGGAGGTCAGGTGCAATTGGTGTTTGCGACCGCGGCAAGCGCGGTGCCGCAGATCAAGGGCGGCAAGATCAAGGGCATCGCGGTGACCACCGCCAAGCGCTCGGCGTTGATGCCGAACCTGCCGACCATATCGGAGGCCGGCCTGCCCGGCTTCGACGCCAACAACTGGTACGGCCTGCTTGCGCCAGCGAAAACGCCGCGCGCCATTATCAACCGCCTGAATGCCGAAATCACCAAGGTGCTCAACATGCCCGACGTCAAGGATTTCCTGTTCCACCAGGGTCTCGACCCCGCTCCCGGAACTCCTGAGCAATTCGGCGCCTACATCAAGTCGGAAACGACGAAATGGGCGAAGGTGGTCAAGGATTCAGGCGCCAAGGCTAACTGAGCATGCGCTCCGCAATACCTCTGTGCGCGCT
>PLYS01000553.1:3211-10799 GCA_003153455.1 Betaproteobacteria bacterium
CACATCGGCATGCTGGTGATCAGCCCGGCGATCCAGAAAGTCCCTTACGACACGTTCAAGGATTTTGCCCCGATCGGACAGACAGTGTCGCTGCAGAATTTCATCATCACGCACCCGGCGGTGCCGGTGAAAACGCTCAAGGATTTGATCGCTCTCGCCAAGGCGAAACCAGATCAACTCAACTACGCGACTTCCGCCATCGGCAGCCCTGGGCACCTCGCCGCGGTGCTGCTGGAGTCTATGGCCGGGATCAAGCTCACGCACATACCTTACAAGGGCGGCGGACCCGCGATCACTGACCTGCTCGCCGGACACGTGCCGGTCTTTTTCGCTGTCATTTCGACTGCCGTCCCGCACGTGCAGGCCGGCAAGGCGCGCGGCATCGCAGTCACCGGATCCAAACGCGCAAAAGCCGTGCCCGACATCCCGACTGTCGCTGAAGCCGGTGTGGCCGGCTACGCCGCCACCAACTGGTACGGTCTGCTCGCCCCTGCGAAAACTCCCAGGCCGGTGGTCGACCGCCTCAACAAGGAAATGGTCGCGGCGCTCAAGGCGCCCGAGGTCGTCGAGGGCTTGAAGTCGCGCGGCATCGACTCAGCGCCCAGTTCGCCCGCGGAATTCGCGGCCTACATACGCGCCGAAAACACCAAGTGGAGCAAAGTTATCAAGCAGTCAGGCATCAAGGGAGAAGCAAACTGAACGATGAGATCGTGAAGGTGCTGCGAAATCCGGACTTTGGAGGCCCGAATGGACGATCTCAACCAGCCCGCGCCTGACGTTTTCGCGGCGGCGCGCACGCGCCGCTCGATCCGCGCCTATAAGGCCGAACCCGTCCCCATCGAAATCGTGCGCGAGATCGTGGCGCTCGGCCGCCATGCGCCAAGCGGCTCGAACATCCAGCCCTGGCGCGTGCATGTTCTGACCGGCGCGATGCTCAAGCGCGTCGGTACCGCGATCCAGCAGGCATTCCTCAGCGACGAACCCGGCCACAAGCGCGACTACGACTATTACACCGACCCGATCGTGGATCCCTACCTCGCGCGCCGGCGGCAATGCGGTTGGGGCCTGTACGGGACGCTCGGCATCGGTCGCGGCGACCGCGAAAAGTCGAAGGCCTACCGCGCGACGAACTACAACTTCTTCGGCGCGCCCGTCGGGCTCGTCTTCACGATCGACCGCAAGCTAGAACAGGGAAGCTGGCTCGACTACGGGATGTTCCTGCAGACGATCATGCTCGCCGCCCGCGCGAAGGGACTCCACACCTGCGCCGAGGCGGCGATCGCGAGTTACCCGGACATCGTGCGGCGCGAGCTAGACATCACGCACGACCGGATCGTGATCTGCGGGATGGCGATGGGTTACGCCGATCCCGATGCGGTTATCAACACCTTCCAGCCGCCGCGCATCGAGTTGCAGGAATATGCGGTGTTTCTTGATTGACCTGTATCCTTGCCGGTGACGAAAAGGGGTAGGCGATGGCGTTGAAGAAGGAGCCGGTGAGACTGTACGAGATCAAGATCACGTTGATGGATGTGGAACCCGCGATTTGGCGGCGGGTGGTGGTACCGCGCGACATTACGCTTGGACATCTGCATGCTGTGATCCAGGTAGCAATGGGCTGGGAAGATGACCATCTGCATCAGTTTGTGATCGGCCGCAAGCGCTATGAGCGGAGCATGCCGGACCCGTTCGGCACTGACGAACCGCCGGTGGACGAAGACATCGTGCATTTGAACGGGGTAGCGAAGCCGAAGGCGAAATTCACCTACCAGTACGACTTCGGTGACGATTGGATGCACACAATCGAAATCGAGCGCGAGGTGGAATCTGACTCTGTCAAGCGCAAGGCAAGATGTATGGCAGGCGAACACGCCTGTCCGCCCGAGGATTGTGGCGGCCCATACGGCTATGCCGGCATGGTTGAGATTCTCTCCGACCCGAAGCATGAGCAATATGGCGAAACGGTGGAATGGCTCGGTGACGAGTTCGAGCCCTTGCGGTTTGATTTAGCGTTGACCGATCGGCGGCTGTCGTCCTTGAAGGTCTGAACCGAAACTGAATTGGTGACCCGCTGGCTTACACAACCGACAGTCCCTGGGGTCAAGGCTTTATTCTATATAGTGTCGCTTGGTTCCTGGCGAGTTACCTAGCAAAACATCCTCTCTATTCTTCGCGTTACGCTCTTTTGCGCGACGATCGCGACACAACGCCGGTTTTCCAATCGTCTGCTGGTTTTCTCACTTCGCGCACACTCCGCCACAATTCCGCAATCTTTTTTGATTTTGCCCACATCGCTCGAGCAATTGATGCCTGTCGCTCCTCATCCATGCGACGAATCAGTGCGACGACACAAAGCGATGCAATGGGACGACTTTGCCGATCGAGAATCGGCACACCGACGCCGCACATGCCGGGATACATTCGGATGTAGTTCACGGCATAACCACGCAGGCGTGTTTCTTTCACACGCTGCAGTACTTTGTCCGGTGTGTGCTCATCTTCCTCCACAAGCTTTAGCGCGTTGTGCCTGACTATTTTCTCGACTTCGGAGTCAGGCAGCCAGGCAAGCAGAGGCATGCTGAATGCCCCCACACCGAGCGGCCACCGATCATGGACATGAAGACGCAATGTCTTGATCGGATAATTTCCCTCTCGCATGTCGATGCACAAGCCATCATAGCCGCTACGTACGCCCAGGTACACTGTGTCTCGTGTTTTATCGCACAACTCTTGTACGGCGGATTTGGCTAGGTTCCTGATATCGAACCGTTCGCCCATTGCCGCACCAAACGCAAAGATTTCCACGCCGAGTCGGTATCGGCGTGTCGTGTTGTCGAATTCCAATACGCCTTCATCAACCAGCGCCGAAAGAATGCGATAAGCGGTTGCTCTATGCAAGCCACCCTCTGTTGACACGTCTCTTAGAGAAGCGCCTGTTCCGCGGTGGGCGACAACTATGCGCAATATCGAGAACGCTCGTTTGATGCTCTGTGCGCCCTCGGTCTGCGGCCGCTCTTTCGGTACGGGGCCAGGCGACTCCACATGATGATTTAAGGGTGCTGGGTTACGCCTACTGACGAGTGATTGTTTCATAATATGATCAATGTTGACCTAAATTGTTTTGTGGACTAGTCTGTTATCCGATCTTGTATTCAAGGTGGGCGGTGATCGTATCAATGCTCATATTATGAGACATTTCTGCGCGATTGTGCACTAGAACAAGAAAGACATGCTCGCTAACTGACGTGCGCTGCAAAGAAATTCGCTGGCGTTCAGGCGGCCGCCATTCCAAGGTCGTTGGCGTTACTTAGCTTCGAACGAATGGCGTGAGAAAAAAGTAAGATCATTGCGGCGGATAAGAGGGAACCGTCGCGCTAACAAAGGAGTTGTGACGATGATAATTGATATCCGCTTCCGCCCTCCGTACAAAGGGTTTCTAAACCTGCACGTCTTCAGTGAAAACCCGGCCCGTCGTCCGGGGCTGAAGGGTAAGGGGCCGACGCGATCGTTGATCGAGAAGACCGTCCCATTGGCGCTCGAGGAGATGAAGCGCGCGGGGATTACGAAAGCATTAGTGCTCGGACGGCGTGCGGGGCCGCCCTTTCACAACGTTCCGAATGAAGATATCCTGAGCTTCGTGCGTGAGTATGGGAACGGCTTTTTCGCCGCGCCGGCCCTGGACCCCACTGATCGCGAAGCAACAATCGACGAGCTCGAGCAGTTGATGAGTCAACCGGAGGTCAAGACCGTGCATCTCGAGCCCGGTTGGGCAACGCGGCCCATGTATGTGGATGATGCGAATTTGTATCCGATCTATGAACGACTGGCGAAAAGCGGGATGCCGGCACTGATCTCCGCCGGCGGTACGATCGGTCCCGATTACAGCTATACCGATCCCGTTCACGTGCATCGTGTCGCCAAAGATTTCCCCAACCTGAAGATCGTGTTGGCCCATGCCGGATGGCCGTACGTCATGCAGGCAATTGCGGTGGCGTACGACTGCGAAAACGTGTGTCTTTCACCCGACATGTATTTGAACATACCCAATATGCCCGGAGTGCACGAATACGTTCGGGCCGCGAACGTTTTCATGCCCGATCGGCTCATATTCGGCACTGCGTATCCCGCTGCCCCGATGGAAGAAAGCATTGAATGCTTCAATCGACTTCCGTTCGATGAGGGTGTAAAGGAGAAGGTCTTGTATCACAACGCCGCGCGCGTGTTCGGTATCTGAGCAGTATTGCCATGGCTGTCATGGTAACCGGCGGCGCCGGTATGCTTGGCCTGCACGTCGCGCGTGCACTGGCAGAGCAAGGCCACAACGTCGTCAGCTACTCGCCGTCCGGTGCACCGCCGTGCCCGGAAGCCGTGTTGGGACAATACGCGACGAGTGTCACTTTCCTCTCCGGCAATATCCTCGATCTCAGTGGCTTGCTGAAGGCCGCAGAGAAATTCCAGGTGAGCGGCATTGTGCACACGGCCGCATTGACGCTCGAATCGCAAGCGCGGGCCCGTCCGCATGACGTTTTTTCAGTGAATGTCGGCGGGACTGAAAATGTGCTGGAGGTCGCACGGCTTCGAAAAATGCGCCGAGTCATCTACATCGGCTCAGCATCCGAATACGGCCGGCGGCCGGACTTGCGGCCGATCGGCGAAGAGGAGGTGAATGTCGAGGGTTTGTACGCAGAGACGAAATTCCTCGGTCACCGTCTGGGCCAGCGCTATCGCGAAATATTCGGGTTGGATGTGCTCACCGTGCGCATCTCTTCGACATACGGGCCGAACACGCGATTCAACGCGTTTCGAGGACTGGCTGGCAACACGTTAATCGCGCACCTCTGCCGAACCGCGGCATTCGGCGAGAGGATCACGCTCGATAGCGGCGGGGATCATCGGCGCGACTGGACCTATGCAGCGGACTCCGCGCGAGGCATCGCGCTTGCGTTTGCCGCTGAGCGACCGCGCTACTCCGTTTACAACATCGCCTCGGGTCGCCATCACACCGTCACGGAAGTGATCGTGACCATGCGCCGCGTCGAGCCAAACGCGAGAATCTCCATAGGCGCAGGACAGTGGGAGAATGACCGGTTCCATGAGGCGGGCAACCTCCGCGGCATGCTCGACATCAGTCGTGCGCGCGACGATTTGGGCTATGCGCCACGATATACGCTTGACGCTGGGTTGCGCGAATACGTCGAATGGTGGCGACGAATAGGTGTAGGCCATGCGGCGGATTTCTCTAGCAGCCAGTAAGGAACTGGACGCGCTAAAACACCTCAGGGACGCATTTTAGAGATGAAGTGCGCATTGGGGAGAGCGAGAAAAAGCGTGGTGACATCCACGCGAGAACAAGAACTAGACGATGAGGAGGTATGTGAGATGGCGAGACTTCGGTTTTACTCGTTGCAGGTAGCGTTGTTGTGCGCGGTGTGCCAGTTTGCGGCCAACGGTGCGTGGGCGCAGAGTTATCCGACAAAAGTGATCCGCTACATCGTGGCCGATCCCGCAGGCGGCAACTCGGATATCCTCGCACGGATTATTGCAGAAGGACTCACGCAAGCGCTGGGTCAGCAAGTCATCGTCGACAATCGTGGAGGCGCTGCCGGCAACATTGCTGCGGAGCTCGCCGCGAAGGCACCTGCGGATGGCTATACGTTGTTTCAGGTGGCCACGACTCACGTGGTCAACATCAGCCTCTACAGCCATCTTCCGTACGACCTGGTGCGCGACTTTGCGCCTGTCACGCAGCTTGTCTCTGCACCCGCTGTGGTTGTCGTTCATCCGTCGCTGCCCGTGAAGTCGATCAGGGATCTCGTGAAGTTGGCGAAGGCGGAACCGGCCGCGATCAAGTACTCCTCGGCGGGTGTCGGCACTTCCACATTCGTCGCGCCGGAGTTGTTCAAGAGGTGGGCCGGCGTTGACCTTCTGCATGTCCCATATCGCGGAGGCAGCCAGGCGTTGTTGGCTGTCATCACGGGTGAAACATCGGTCTACTTTTCTCCGGTGGCCACGGCGCTGCCATACATCCAGCAAGGACGCTTGCGCGCGCTCGCCGTCACGACGCCCAAGCGCTTGCCTCTGTTGCCTGATTACCCAACGGTAGCTGAGTCAGGTTACCCTGGCTATCAAGCCACCAATTGGTACGGGTTGATGGTGCCAGCAAAAACGCCTCGGGAGATCATTGCAAGCATCCACAAGGCAGCGATACCCGTGCTGAACAATCCAACGGGGAGCAAGCGACTCACCGATTTGGGATTCATTGTGGTGGGCGACCAGCCGGACGAATTCGCTGCGTACATCAAGTCACAGATCGAAAGCCTGGGGAAAGTCATGCGCGAGTTCCGCGTGACGGGCGATTGAGTCGCGCAGAAAGCGTGCGAAGAATCGCAAGACCTTTATAAGGAATCGAGAAGACTATGGCGCACACCCAGTGGGGCATGTTCATCAACGGCGATTATTTACCTTGCGCTGCAGGCAAGACCTTTCCGGTCGTGAATCCGAAGGACGGGGAAGTTTTCGCCGAGGTCGCTGAAGGTGATGCGAACGACATTGAGGCTGCCGTCAAGGCTGCCGAACGCGCATTCGGCAAATGGAGCGCCCTTTCGGGTACAGAACGCGGCGATCTCATGCAGCGCGCGTCCGACATCCTGCGACGTCGCCTGCCCGAAATTGTCACTATGGAGGTCGATCAGATCGGGCGTCCGCAACGCGAGATGACGGCGCAACTCGCGCGTCTGCCGGAGTGGTACAGCTATTTCGGTTCGGTAGCGAGGACTTACGAGGACCGCGTTCCTCCGTTTGGCGCGGGCCATCTGAATTACACGCGGCGCATCCCGCTCGGAGTCGTCGGTCACCTCACGCCCTGGAATCATCCGTTGCTGATTCTTACCAAGAAGGTCGCGCCCTCGATGGCGGCCGGAAACACGATGGTGGTGAAGCCCAGCGAGTACGCGCCCATCACGCCGATGATACTCGGCGAGGTGTTTCGCGAAGCGGGCGTACCCGACGGGGTGTACAACGTGGTCCCCGGCTATGGTCCGACCGCCGGGCTCGCGCTGAGCGCACACCCACGGATACGTAAGCTCGACTTGACCGGAGGCACGCCGACCGGCAAGGCAGTGGCTGCAATGGCCGGAAAGAACCTGATCCGTTTTACGGCGGAGCTGGGCGGTAAGGCCGCACTCGTGGTGTTTCCGGATACGCCGGTCGATCGCTGCGTCGCCGCAACGTTGTTCGCTTCGTTCGTGGCGAGCGGGCAAACCTGCGTGCAAGGTGCACGGCTCCTGGTCCATCGCAGTATTCACGACGAAGTCATCGAGGGTCTCGTTCGTCGAACACGCGCGATCCAGCTCGGTGATCCGCAGGATCCGCGCACGCAGATGGGCCCGCTGGTCTCCGCAAAGCAGCGTGACATCGTGGAGCGTTACGTGCGAATCGGCATTGAGGAAGGCGCCACTGTCGCCGCCGGCGGCAAGCGTCCGGATGGCGCTCAGTTTGCGCGCGGCTATTATTATTTGCCCACCGTGTTTACCAACGTCGAGAGCACAATGCGGATCGCGCAGGAGGAGATTTTCGGCCCGGTGCTGGC
>PLYS01000261.1 GCA_003153455.1 Betaproteobacteria bacterium
GCCTTTGGCCACAGGACTGGCCGCAGTTGAAGGATAGGAAACGCCGTTGAGGAGTGCAAAGCCCAACCCTTCCATCCTTTGGCCGTTCTCTGTTATATTCGCTGGCCAAAGGTGTGTGGCGGCTGCCACGGTCGCAATTTCGCGCGAGTACCGCAAGGCAAAGGAAAAGCAGGACGTGATGAGTGGCACCAGAAACAGCGCCGGATATTGCCAGCATGCCGCAAAAAGCGGAATATGCATGAAGCGGCGTCCGCGCCGAGTTGATGGGTATGTTTGATGAAGGCCGTCGAAATACTCCAGCACTATTGGGAACAAATAGAAAAACTCCTGATCTATGCGCGCTATTGTGCTGGTCATGACATACAAACTGCCGAATGCCGGGACTTTTGGCTATGGACAGTCTATGCCGCCATCGGCCTCGGATTGCTCATCGCCTTCATAATCGGGAAAAGAACCCTCAGAGAACAACTCGAGTTTGATCGAAACAGAAAGAAGCTGGAAGCCCGTAAGATCGCCGACGCCGAAGAAGAGAGGATGCGGGCTGTACCGAACGTTGGGGCCATTGCAGACACTGAACTTTCCCAGGAAGAACTCGCTGCAAAAATTGGGCAAGCGCTAAAGGCGCGCGCTCAGGAGTCGCCCATGATCGCTCCTAAAGAGCGAACCGACGGCAGGTCCGAAGCATCTCCCCAGCAGGAACTTGCGGCAATCATGCTTACGGACATGGTGGGGTACACCGGGTCCATGGAACGCGACGAGCAACGCACCTACGCGAAATTGCTCGAGCATAACAAAATCGTTCGTGCAGAAATTGCGAAACACCGAGGCCGGGAAATCAAGACCATCGGCGACGCTTTTCTCGTGATTTATCGCAGCGCGCTTGATGCGGTCAACTGTGCTATTGCGATTCAGCGCGCTCTCACAGAATGCAATCTGGCCAAAGATGGCACCGACAAGATTCTCATCCGCATCGGGGTGCATCTCGGCGAGGTCATGATCACGGCCAATGATGTATTCGGCGACGGCGTGAACATTGCCGCGCGGATCGAGCCTTTGGCCGAGCCAGGAGGTATCTGTGTGACGGGGGAGGTATTTGCGCTGGTGCGCAAGAAGATCGAACTCAAATTTGAGCGGCTTGAAGGAGTCCAGTTAAAGAACATCGCCATCGCCCCCGACATCTACCGTATCCATATGCGCTGATTGGAACCGCTTTGCAGCGTGTCGGATTTTCACGTTTGAGGATTTCCAATAACATCCCGCATTCATCCATCGAAGGAGCGAAATCATGCTGTTCACCTGTGCGCCGCGAGAACTCGCGGCAACCCGCGCCGCAAGCCGCAAAGTCGTCAAACGCGGCAATAAGAGTTTCGCCGTAGATCTGCATTGCCACGTGCACACGCCTGCCGCCGACGAGCTGGCGAAGAATGCTTACGACCCAAGCAAGGACCCGGCAATCTATTTCGCCAGCGTGCGTTCGCGTGATTACAACCGGCAGCACCGCGCGAATATCGATGCGCAGCTGACCTCGGTGGAGCAGCGTCTCGCCGACATGGACAAGATGGGCATCGACGTGCAGGCGATCTCGACTTCGCCGTTCCAGTTCTACTACTCGCTCGAACCCGATCTCTGCCGCCAGACCGCGCGCATGGTCAACGAGCGGCTGGCGGAAATCGTCGCCTCGCATCCCGACCGCTTCGTCGCGCTCGCCACCGTGCCGATGCAGGCGCCGGAGCTGGCGGTGGCCGAGCTCGAGTACTGCATGAAGAAGCTCGGCTTTCGCGGCATGGAGATCGGCACCAACGTCGACGGCGCGGATTTGTCCGAGGGGCGCTTCGATACCATCTTTGCCAAGGCCGAGGAGCTGGGCGCGGTGATCTTCATGCATCCGCACGGCTTCACCGAGGCGCAACGTTTTGCCGACTACTACCTGACCAACG
Source organism: Betaproteobacteria bacterium (assembly GCA_003153455.1). GTDB lineage: Bacteria > Pseudomonadota > Gammaproteobacteria > Burkholderiales > SG8-41 > PALSA-1004. Next base: position 1,938 of record PLYS01000261.1, read on the forward strand.
TCATCGGCAATCCGCTCGACACCACCGTCGCGCTCTCGCACATCGTCTTCGGCGGCGTGCTCGACCGCCATCCGGGATTGAAGCTCGTTTCCGCGCACGGCGGCGGCTATCTTTCGCATTATTCGGCGCGCATGGACCACGCCTACAAGGTGCGTCCAGAGTGCCGCGACCATATCAAGCGGCCGCCGACCTCGTATCTCAAGAAGGTTTACTTCGACACCATGGTTTTCAGCCATCAGCAACTCGATCATCTCGTCAAGACCTGGGGCGCGGACCACATCGTGATCGGCACCGATTACCCGTACGACATGGGTTATTACAAGCCGGTCGATTTCGTCAACGATATGAAATCGCTGACGCGCGCACAGAAGGACGCGATCATCGGCGGCAATGCGGCGCGGCTGTTGAAGATCAAGCCGCCCGCCGGCGCGTCGCGCGCACGGCAGAGCAAGAACAAATAACGACTCGGCAAGTGCTTCGCGCCGATCGACAAGTCGCCTGATGCATGCGGACAAGGAGGATGCGCAAATGAACCAACCCCTACGCGTGCTGATCGTTGAGGATTCCCCGGACGATGTTGAACTGTTACTGCACGTTTTACGCCATGGCGGCTACGAGATAGCTTACGAAGCCGTGGATACCCCGGTTGCCATGCGCGCCGCATTAGAACGCCAGCATTGGGACGTGATCACGTCTGACCACGCGATGCCGCGGTTCAGCGCCCCGGAGGCTCTGGCGCTCGCCAAGGAATTGCGCCCAAACGTGCCCTTCATCATCGTGTCCGGAGAAATTGATCTTAATCTGGCCGTTTCGCTGATGAAAGAGGGAGCACAGGACTATGTCCAGAAACGGGAATTGGATCGCGTGGCTCCGGCGATTGAACGCGCATTGCGCGAGGCGGAGGTGCGCCGTGACCGCGAACGGATCAAGCAAGAGCTGGAAATTTCTGAAGCGCGTTATCGGCGGCTCTTTGAAACGGCCCAGGACGGGATCCTGATTCTTGATGCGGACACGGGACAAATCATCGATGTGAACCCATTCCTGATGGAAATGTTGGGCTACTCACACGAAGACTTTATGGGAAAGAAATGGTGGGAAATTGGTGCATTTATAGACAAAGAAGCCTCCAAGACCGCTTTCGCGGAATTGCAGGACAGAGGCCAGGTCCGTTATCAGAATCTGCCGCTCGAAACGCGCGATGGACGACACGTTCACGCCGAGTATGTCGGGAACGTCTATCTTATCGATCACACGAAGGTGATCCAATGCAACATCCGCGATATTACCGAGCGCAAGCAGTACGACCAGCACATCCGGCACCTCGCGAATCATGACAATCTTACCGGCCTGCCGAACCGGATGCTTTTCTACGATCGCCTGGATCAGGCGATCAATCTTGCAGAACGCAATCGCCACGAGTTGTCGCTGCTCTACCTCGATCTCGATCATTTCAAAACTGTGAACGATACTCTGGGACACAGCGCTGGCGACGAGGTTCTAAAAAGCGCTGCCGATCGAATCCGGCAGCAGGTGCGCAAATCCGACACGGTCGCCCGCGTTGGAGGTGACGAATTTGCTGTCATCTTACCCAAAATCGTAAGCCCGCAAAATGCCGCAACCGTTGCCAAGAAAATCATCGACGCCCTGTTCCGGGGTTTTCAGTTAAGCGGTCAGAAACAGGAAGAAGTCCGCATCGGGGCGAGCATTGGCATCGCGATTTTCCCCACGGGCGCGCCAGACAGGGATAACCTGATCAAGGTGGCGGATTCCGCCATGTACAAGGCCAAGCAGCAGGGAAATAGTTTTAGCTTTGGCGCGGCTTAGGAAGACACACGCTGGCGCCGCGCGCCCGTTATCGCAGCGCAACCGTTGTCAGACTGTACTCAACTGGTATGCTTTTTTGCGTAGGCACAACTGAAGAGAGGAGCAATACAATGGCCGAGATACCCCGCCTCAATGCTGCAATCAGGGCCCTGGAACAAGGCAAGCCCGCTTTCACCACCTTCTCGGTACCCGAGATCAGTGCGGCACAGGCGATCAATGCCGCGCCGTACGATGCCGTGGTGTTCGAGATGGAGCACAACCCGTACGACATCCGGCTGCTGCGCGACTGCATGCAATACATGCTGGACCGGCGGCAGATATTGAAGGCGGGCAGCATCGCGCCGGCGGTCGCGCCCATGGTGCGCATCCCTCCGAACGGCGGGGAGATGAACCAGTGGTTCGCGAAACAGGTGCTTGATATCGGCGTCTACGGCGTGATCTGGCCGCACGTCAGCACGGTGGAGGAGGCGCGCAACGCTGTTGCCGCATGCCGCTATCCGCGGCCGCCTTCCGCGCCGTACTTCGAGCCGGCGGGCCAACGCGGCGACGCGCCGAAGAACTCGGCGCCGTACTGGGGACTGACGCAGCAGGAATATTATTCCCGCGCCGACGTCTGGCCGCTCAACCCGAAAGGCGAAATCCTGGTTGTGATCATGTGCGAGGAAGTCCGCGCGATCAGGAACCTGCCGCAAATGCTCGAACAGGTGCCGGGGATCGGGGTTGTGCTGATAGGAGAAGGCGACCTGTCCCAGGATCTCGGGCTTCCCCGCCAGTATGACCATCCCACGGTGGCATCCGCCATCGACGAAATCCTGGCCATTTGCAAGCAGCACAACGTGATCTGCGGCCACCCTCACGTGGACAGCAAAAACGTGGAAGCGCTTCTGGCGAAAGGATTTCGTTGGCTGATGACAGCGCCAAGCTATTCGTTCGCGGGACTCGAAAAGGGACTGAAGGCTTGTGGCAGAATATAGACACATTAGNNTCTGCAGAGCCCCATGCCGGCAAGCCTGGGACTCAAGCAAAACAAGCGGACCGCAAGCAGATCGATCGCGGTCGATACATGATGATCGTCGGCAGCTGCAACGATTGCCATACCGCCGGGTTCGCGCCGAGCGACGGCAAAGTGCCGGAAAAAGACTGGCTGCTGGGCAGTGGCCCTCTTGGCTATCGTGGCCCATGGGGAACGACCTACGCACCCAATCTGCGCGTGACTGCCGGCGGAATGACCGAAGACCAGTGGGTAAAATTTTCCAAGGAGCTGAAGTCGCGCCCGCCCATGCCCTGGTTCAACCTGAATCAGTGGGCGGAATCCGATCTCCGTGCGCTGTACCAGTACATCAAGCATCTCGGCCCGGTGGGAGAGCCCGCGCAGGCCTATTTGCCGCCTGATAAAACGCCGAAACCACCTTACGTCCAGTGGCCGGCGGCTCCCAAGTGAGGCTGCCTTTGCCGCGCGTGAATTCGATGTGCTTGCAAGTACCGAGTTCGTCCGGGGCGTAGTCGGGACGAGCGCGGCTCACGAAGGGAGATCACGATGCATAAAAATGCACTATCAGTACTCGCCGCCGGGGTCACGCTTGCGCTCGCGCCTGGTATTGCCAATTCCGCCAAAGCCGGTAAATCCGCACACGCGTCAAAAGTGGTCAGTTCCAAACAACTCGAGCGCGGCCGCTACATGGTGCTGACCGGCCACTGCAATAACTGCCATACCTATGGCTATAGCAGCAAACAAGGCAATGTCCCGGAAAAAGATTGGCTGCTCGGCAGCAGCCCGCTTGGCTTTCGCGGGCCATGGGGAACCACTTACGCGTCCAATCTGCGCCTGACCGTGCGGAATTTTACGGCAGAGCAGTGGGTCAAGTATGCGAAATCAGTCAAGCCGCGCCCACCCATGCCGTGGTGGCCGCTGCGTGACACCACGGAGCAGGACCTGGCGGCGATGTATCAGTACATCAGGCACCTCGGTCCCGCGGGAGAGCCGGCGCGAGACTATGTGCCGCCGGACAAAGAACCCAAGCCGCCTTACGAAACGCGACGGCTGGTACAGTAAACAGGTATGCGGGGTTCGCAACCAGCGGGTACGTCGCTCAGTCGAGCTTGAGCCAGCCGGGCAGCGCCTCGCACCGCTTGAGCCACGCAATCACTGGCGGGTACGCATCGAGCATGAAGCCGCCTTCGCGTGCGCGCTTTACGTACGGATAGCAGGCGATGTCGGCGATCGTCGGCTGCCCGACGGCGAGCCAGTCGTGGTCGTTGAGGCGCCAAGCGAGCAACTCCAGCGCCTTGCGGCCGTAGCCCTGATACTCCTGCAGGCTGCCGAACAGGAGTTTGTTGACGACCCCGCGCGCCCATTGCAGGCCGAAATGGATTTCCGATTGCGAGAAGGCGAGCCACTGCACCACTTCCGCCAATTCGAGCGGAGTCGTCGGCAGCCACTGCTCGCCGCCATATTTGCGCGCGATGTAGACCAGATGCGCGGCGGAGTCCCAGAACACCTTGCCCTCGATCTCCATCACCGGCACCTGGCCGCGCGGGTTGAGCCTGAGAAACGGCGGTTTCTTGTGCTCTTTGTTATCCCAGTCGATGAGTACTTTTTCGTACGGCACGTTAAGGATCGACGCCAGCACCCGTATCTTGTAGGAATTGCCTGACGCTTCGGTCATGTAGAGTTTCATCGTTGTTCTCCTTGCCGCTTCAGCATCCTCGCTGCGTTCCCCCCAGGATCAGTTCGCGTTCCTGCGCGGTGATTCCCGGTATCGTGTCGACGAATTCGACCGGGCGTGTTGCGCTGAGAGGCTTCAACCGATAACGGTGGCGAATGTTTTGCGCAGCGCGCTCTGGTCGCGACTGGACAGTTGGCCCAGGCCCCTGATAACGAGGGATTGTTCGATGGTGGCAATGACGGGTTTGATGGCGAAGGATCTGAGCAGGTTCGCCGCCTGCCAATCTTGAACGAGCACGACGTCCCCGAAGTCGTAGGCGGGCATCGGCTAACATCGCCTATAGCCGGTCGTAGTCGGCATCCTCGGGGTTATCCCAAACCTTGTTGAATGCGGGTGCGGAGGCCTTCGTCGCGGCTTGAGTTAGCCGCTGTTCCTCGTTGCGCGAACGCAGGAAGTCAACGAAATCTTCTACTTCCGCCACCCGCTCAGGCGGGAGACCCTTGAGTTTCTCGACGAGCGCTTGCTCGTGCTGATCGTTCATGATCGTTCCTCTTGATTTGTCATAAATGATAGGGGACGGGCCGCGGTTTAGCAAATCGGATACGACCGCGAACAAGATTGCGATGCCGCGCCAATTCCTGCTTAGCACGGATGCCGTGCTGTTTTCGACAGAGAATCATCCCGCGTGCGCTCCCGACAAATAAATTCTTGGCGGGTTGACGGAGCTTTTCAGCTGCGAATGCCAAACAAGCTTTAGTTGTCCGAAACGCCGCTGGCCTTGATCACTTTGCCCCACATCTCGGTTTCCTGCTTTATGAACTCGGCAAATTCCTCGGGAGAGCTGGCAACAGCGGTCGCGCCCATTTTTTCCATGGCTTGTTCCGCCTGAGGGGTGCGCAGGAATGCGGTGATAGTCCGGTTGAGCTTATCGATGATTGTCCGCGGTGTCCCGGCCGGCACGAATAGACCGTTCCAACTGGTCGCGCCGCCGAATTCGGGGACGAATTCCCTGATGGCGGGCACGTCCGGCAGTTCGGGCAACCGCTGCGCAGGAGCGACGCCGATGGCACGCAGACTGCCTGTCTTCAGGTGCGGCAGGATCGGCGTGGTGGAGACGAAGGCCAGGTCGATATGCCCGCCCAGCAGGGCGGTGGTGACGTCGTTAGGGCCTTTGTGCGGGATGTGCGTAATCCTGGTTCCGGTTCTGAGCATGAACAGCTCGTGGATGAGGTGACTGAAACCGCCCACGCCGGAGGAGCCGTAGTTGTACTTGTCCGGAGCGGCTTTCAGCAGCCGAATCAGGTCCGGCAGCGTCCTGGCGTCGATCTTGCCGGGATTGATGACCAGCGTATTCGTCGTCGCCATCGTCTGACCGACCGGGGCAAGATCTCCCGGCTTGTAGTTCAGGTTTTTTCTGATGAATGGAACAATGACGATTGGCGAGAGAGACGCATGCAGTATCGTATGGCCGTCGGGGGCGGCCCTGGCCACGGCCGCCGTGCCAAGGGTGTTGGCGGCCCCGGGAACGTTCTCGACGACGAAAGGCCGGCCGAACTCTTTCGACCAGAACTCGGCGAATATCCGCGCAGCGTAATCCAGTCCGCCGCCGGGGGTGGAGGGAACGATCACCTTTACCGTCCTGGTTGGCCACGCGGCCTCCTGCGCAGAGACGGCAATGGAATGCGAGCCGAGAATGATCGCTGCGGTTATCGAAACTGTCAGTTTTCGTGTAATCACGATGCGTCCTCCTGTCTTCTTCACCTTCCTTGTGTGACGTTCCCCCGATGCCGCTTAGATCACGGCAGGAGACACTGATCTGAATTACAGNNCGGGGATAACCCGCATCCATGTTGTAGTCGCTGCCGATCACAATACGGTCCACGCCGATCATTTCGATCAGGAAGCGCATGATCTGCGGGTGGTGGCTGATGGTGTCGTAATAGAAGCGGCGCAGATACGCGCTTGCCGGCTGCTTCATATGCTTGAGTTCCTTGCGGTGGGCGACACCATTGTCCCAGCGGCCGACGAGCCAGGGGAAAGTGCCGCCCGCGTGGGGCAGCACGACTTCGAGCCGGGGAAAGGCATCCAGCACGCCGCCGAAGATCAAATCCGCAGCCGCGATCGCGGCTTCATGGGGATTGCCGATCAGGTTGCGCAGGTGATAGTTGCGCATGCGCTCGATGCCGCACGGGTTTACCGGGTGCAGGCACAGCGGGAGACCCTGCGCCTCGCATTCCGCATAGACCGGCCAGAAGGACTTGTCGTCGAGGTTCCTGCCGTTGACGTGCATCGCCATGTACACGCCGCAGATGCCCGGCAATCCCGCCGCGCGCTTGAGTTCCTTGACGGCGAGTTCGGGCGACTGCATGGGCAGCGTCATCGCGCCGCGGAAGCGCTTCGGGTACTTCGCATAGGCAGCGGCGCACGCATCATTGTACGCCCGCGCGAGCCGCACGCCGAATTCGGGCGGCGCCCAGTTGATCATGGGGTTGGTGAGCGAGAAGAGGCGCACATCTATGCCTGCCTCATCCATGGCCTTCACCATATAGTCGAGGTCCACCATGTCCGGCGGGAAGGAGGACACGAGCGCTACACCCGGGATGGCGATCGTGCTCCAGCCTTTTTCGTTCTTGCCGATTTTCGCGCCATTGGCGCCGGCTTCGCGCTCGAGCAGCTCCACCCATTCGGGCGCGAACCAGTGCGCGTGTACGTCGATTGCCTGCATGTTTTCTCCTCGTTAAAAACCGGGACTGGGGGCTGGGGACTAGGGGCTGGGAACTAGGGGCTGGGGACTAGGGGCTAGGGACAAGGGGCTAGGAGTTGGGGACTAGGGACTGGAATGCACTTGCGCTATGCACCTTGCACCTTGCAGCTCACTCCAGGTTGAGCAGCCGCGCAGCATTGCCGCTCAATATCAGCTCCCGCTCGCGCGCGGACAGTCCGGGTATGCTGTCGACGAAATCGACCGGCCGCTGGTAGCTCATGTCCTGGTCATAGTCGCTGCCGAGCACGATACGGTCGATTCCGACCAGATCGATCAGGGCGCGCATGATCCGGGGGTGGTGGGTCACGGTGTCGTAATAAAAACGGCGCAGGTAAGCGCTTGCGGGCTGCTTCATGTGCTTGAGTTCCTTCCTCGCCTCGATACCCTTGTCGAAGCGGCCGATCAGCCACGGAAAGGTACCGCCGCCGTGGGGCAGCATTACAACGAGCTTGGGAAACGCGTCCATCACTCCGCCAAATATCAGTGATGCGGCCGCTATGCCCGATTCGTAAGGGTTTCCGAGCACGTTGCGCATGAAGAATTCGCTCATGCGCTCGATGCCGCACGGGTAGAGCGGGTGCAGGAAGATCGGCAGATCGAGTTCCTCGCAGCGCTGATATACCGGCCAGAACGATTTGTCATGCAGGTTTCTGCCGTTGATTCCCATCGCCATATACACGGCGCGCATGCCGGGAAGTCTGGCCGCGCGGTCGAGTTCCTGCACCGCGAGTTTGGAGTCTTGCATGGGCAGCATAATGGTGCCGATGAAGCGCTGCCGATGGGCCGAAAACGCCGCGGAACAGGCATCGTTAAAGACTTGCGAGAGTTCGAGCCCGAACTCGGGAGACGCCCAGTACACCATCGGGTTGGTCAGCGACAACGCGTATGCGTCGATCCGGCGCTCGTCCATCGCTTTGAGCATGAGGCCGGGGTCGATCATGGACGGCACCATCGCCGATACCTGGGAAATCCCGGGCAGCGCGAACACCGGGTTGCCCTTTGCGTTACGGCTCATCGTCGCGCCGTTGGCGGCGGCTTCCTTCTCCAGCAATGAGACGAACTCCCGCGGATACCAGTGTGCGTGCGTGTCGATCACGTGCATGTGGAACCTTCTTTCTATTTGTTCTTCCCGCGCACGAGCGGCGGCATGGTATACCGCCCTACGCCGCTTTCCGGGTCACTGAAATTTACCAGTTTATCGGGCATTGCGTACGCAGGTCCAAATTCGAAGCGCAGCTTTAATCAACCGCTTGGGTGGCAAGACGCGGTAACATGGGGGTAGCCGCAAAAAAATCGTTTGCACCTCGATCAAGGTGAATATAAAGTTCATTAATCAAGAGGCGATTATGCGAATGCTGCGTTTTGTCACATGGATGTTCCCGGTTGGCATGATGGTGCTCGGCGCGGGTGTGGCATCATGCCAGAATTATCCGAACAAGTTCATCCGCATCGTCACCGCCGCGCCTGGAAGTGCCAACGATTGGGGCGCGCGTCTCATCGCGCAAGAGCTTACACCCAGCCTGGGTCAGCAGCTGATAGTGGAAAATCGCGGGGGTCTCGGCGCGGAAGTAGTGGCCAAAGCGCCGCCTGATGGTTATACCCTGCTTTTCTACGGTGGTTCCGTTTGGCTGCTGCCATTTTTGCGAGACAATGTGCCCTGGGATCCGGTGAGAGATTTTTCACCTGTCACATTGGCGCTGAGCTCGCCTAACATTATTGTTGTGCATCCATCGTTGCCGGTAAAATCCGTCAAGGAGTTGATCGCTCTGGCCAGGGCCAGACCGGGAGAGCTTAACTATGCCGCGGGTACGATAGGCGCCTCTCCTCATCTCTCGACGGAATTATTCAAGGCCATGGCAGGCGTCAATATAGTGCGTGTTGGCTACAAAGGTACTGGACCGTCGGTCATCGCTCTGGTCGGCGGCGAAGTGCATCTGATGTTCGCAGGCCTGGGCACCGTGGCGCCGCATGTGAAGTCAGGCAGATTGAAGGCGCTGGCGGTCACCAGCGCGCAGCGGTCCGCGCTGGTTCCCGGCTTGCCTACGGTGGCGGCGTCCCTGCCCGGGTATGAGGCCGTATCCATTTTGGGCATATTTGCGCCGGCCAAAACACCTGCCGCGATCATCAATCGCTTGCACCAGGAGATCGTGCGGGCGATCAACAGGACGGAAGTGAAAGAGCGGCTTTTCAATGCCGGGGTAGAGGTCGTCGGCAGTTCGCCGGAGGAGTTTGCGGCCACAGTCAAAGACGACATGGCCAGGATGGGCAAGGTGATCAAGGATGCCGGCATCCACGAATGAAATCGATGGCCATGAGAAGAGAAGGAGAAGTCATGCGGAAACCGGGACGGAGCAACTATTGGCTGTGCGCGGGAATCGTTGCGTGCGTAAACTTTTCAGTTTTTGACTCGTCGGCGCAAAGTTATCCCGTCAAACCGATTCGGATGGTGGTGGGCTACGTCCCCGGCGGCGCGGTCGACTTTACGGCGCGCCTGCTTGCGCAGAAATTATCCGAGAGCCTGGGCCAGCAGGTGGTCGTCGAAAACCGCGCCGGGGCGGCAACAGCGATTGCAACCGAGCGGGTTGCGACGTCGCCTCCCGACGGTTACACGCTGTTGCTGATCCCGACCTCCACCGCGGTGCAGTCGGCGCTGCGTAACAACCTCCCGTACGACCTCAAGCGTGATTTGGCGCCGGTATCGTTGGTCTCCATCGGACCTTTTGTGCTCGTGGTCCATCCGTCGCTGCCGGCGCGCAACGTCAAGGAGTTTATTGCGCTTGCACGCTCGCAGCCAGGGAAACTCGATTATGGGTCTCCCGGCGTCGGCAGCGCGAACCATCTTGTGGGCGAGCTTTTCGACTTGCAGGCCAAGGTGAAGCTCGTCCATGTGCCGTATAAGGGTTCCGGGGAAGCGGTCATCGCGGCTGCATCCGGGCAGACCCCGGTGAGCTTTCCCAGCGTCTCGGGAGCGCTGCCTCTGCTTGCGACCGGCAAGCTCAGGCCACTTGCGGTTACCAGCGCGAAGCGCGTGTCATCGCTGCCGTCTGTAACGACACTTGACGAGTCGGGACTGCCGGGGTTCGATTACTTTGCGTGGTATGGCGTAAGCGCACCGGCGGGCGCGCCCAAAGACATCATCATGCGGCTCAACGCGGTACTCGGCAGGATAGTTCAAATGTCCGACGTGAAGGAAGCGCTCAATAAGCAGGGCCTCGAGCCGCAGTCCAGCACGCCGGAGCAGTTTGCAGCGGTCATCAGCCGCGAGATCGAGCAAACCGTCAAGTTGATACAACTGACCGGATTGAAAGCCGAATAATCAGGAGTTTGTCGGACGTAGCCCCGACAAACTCCTAATTCAAAACCGGCGCCAGTAACAACTGCAGAAGAGGATAACATGCGCAACGTGCGAGCGAATATCTTGCTGTTTCTTGCGGCTGCAGTCGCTGGCGATGGTCTGGCCGTTGGTGAAGCGGCGGCCCAGGCCTACCCGAATAAGCCGATTCGCATCATTACAGGATTCGTCGCGGGTGGGTCCACTGACGTCATAGCGCGCCTCGTTGGACAGAAGTTATCCGAGAGCCTGGGTCAGCCGGTCGTCGTTGAAAACCGTCCCGGCGCAAGTACTGCCATTGCCGCCGAGCGGGTCGCGACTTCTCCTCCGGATGGCTACACATTGTTCCTGGCCGCGGCTTCGACCACTATTCAATCGGCGCTGCGCAAGAACCTTCCTTACGACCTGGAGCGCAGTTTCGCGCACGTGTCGGTGGTGGCCGTCGGGCCCTTCGTGCTGGTCGTTCATCCTTCGCTTCCGGTGCACAGCGTAAAGGAGCTCATCGCTCTTGCGCGATCGCAGCCGGGCAAATTGAATTACGGGTCCCCGGGCACTGGCAGCGTGAACCATCTTGCCGGCGAACTTTTCAAGTTAGGCGCCAAGGTCGACATCGTCCATGTGCCGTACAAAGGCTCGGCTGAGAGCTCGGTCGCAAATGCCGCCGGTGAGATTGCTCTCAGCTTCCCCAGCATTCCTGCTGCCCTGCCTTTGCTGGAAGCGAGGAGACTCACGGCACTGGCGGTCACCAGCATCAGCCGCGTGTCGGTGCTGCCTTCGGTGCCGACCCTCGATGAGGCGGCATTGCCCGGCTTCAATTTTGCGGGCGTGCTTGGCCTGTGCGTGCCGGCGGCGGTTCCCAAGGAGATCGTGACGCAGCTTAATGCGGCGATCGTCAAGGTGGTGAACACGGCTGAAATGAAGGAAGCAATCAGGAAGCAGGGTTTCGAGGCTCAGTCGAGCACGCCCGAACATTACACGACGCTCATTCAAAACGATCTCGTCAAGCTGACGAAACTGATCAAAATCGCTGGAATGAAGGCCGATTAGCAGCCTGTCGACTTAGAGTTTCGACAGGCTGCTAATGGCAAAACCGCCTGACAGTTGCGATGAAGTTGAACCAAATAAGTCCTATGTCGTCATTTTTGTAGACCTAAGGGGGATCAAGTTTGGAATTCTGCACGCTTCTTGCCATTTTGTTGCAGGCGGGTTTTGCCTTTAGGAGTTTGTTGGACTTTGGTCCGACAAACTCCTAACTGACGGCAATTCGCGAGCTGCAACATCAATGAAACGTTCGAAGGGAAAAGCAATTGGGTAAGCAAAGTCTTACCGAAAGGATGGCCACGCTGATCTGCGGCTTTGCGGGAACCGTTATTCCTGAAGAGGCGTTTTACAGGAGCAAGATTGCCGTAATGGATTGCGTGGGCGTGGCCTTGGCCGGATCCCGGGAGCCTGTGGGCAGGATCATGCTCGAATATGCGCGGAGTCTGACCGGTGGCGGAGAGGCAACGATCTGGGGGACGGCACATAAGGTTGTCGCGGTCGAAGCCGCGTTGGTCAATGGGACGATGTCTCATGCCCTTGACTACGACGATATGAACCGGTCCATGCTGGGACATCCGAGTGCTGTCATGGTGCCCGCGCTTTTTGCGGTGGCGGAAAAAATGCATCTTTCGGGCCGGAAATTGCTTGAAGGTTACATCATAGGGTTGGAAGTCATGGCGAGGCTGGGTCGGATCTTTGGTCCGCAGGCCTACGAAAAGAGCTGGCATCCCACGGCGATTTTCGGCATTATCGGCGCCTGTGCCAGCACCAGTTATTTGCTCAAGCTGAGTTATGACCAGACATTGAATGCCATCGGTATTGCAGCCTCGGAGGCGTCAGGCATCAAGAAGAACTTTGGCTCCATGACCAAATCCCTCCATGCCGGGAGCGCGGCCCGCAAGGGCATGTGGGCCGCAATGCTGGCAGAAAAAGGTTTGACCGCTGATTGTCGAGCTCTGGACGGAACTTTCGGGTTCATGGAGATGTTCAATGGCCGGCCTTACGATCCGGAAGCGGCAAGCGAATCGGGTAAACCCCTCGAAATCCTGGAGCCAGGGCTGGTCTTCAAACAATACCCGTGTTGCGGCGGGCTGCATTCGCTGCTGGATAATATTTTGAGCTTGAGGCAGAACGAGGGAATCAAGCCGGAGCAGGTTGCGGCAATCGAGTGTCGAGTGCATCCGCACAAGATCACCTATCTCGATCGTCCACAAGTTCGAGAAAGTCTGGAAGCCAAGTTCAGCATCCAATATTGCGTGGCGGCGGCGTTATGCTACGGGAAGGTTGGTCTGGATCACTTTTCGGAGCAAAGCGTGGTTCGACCGGAGACACAGGCTCTAATGAAAAAAGTCCGTATTACCGCGAGCGAGGAGTTGGGCGGATTTGGCTCCGAGGTTATAGTTCGAACTTTGGACGGCAGGGAATTTTCCAGCACGCTATCGGAACCCAAGGGCTCTCTGAGCTTCCCTTTGACCGAAGGCGAGCTGCTTCAGAAGTTTGTGGATTGCGCGATGATGACCATGAGTTCTTCGCGCGCCGAGAAAGCAGGTGAAGCACTCATGGGCATCGAAGCCGAAAGTAATCTTGAAAACATCATCAAATTACTTTTCTCCCAATAGGTTTTTCGAATTTCAGAAAGGAAATCAACTATGGCAACAACTGGCAGACTTTCCGGATCAACAGCCATCGTGACCGCAGCGGGTCAGGGACTCGGCGAGACGATTGCAAAAACTCTGGCCCGCGAGGGAGCATCGGTCGCCATCGTGGATATCAACCTTCCGGAAGTGACGCGCGTAGGCGCGGAGATTGAAGCAGCGGGTGGATCGGCCCTGGTTCTGCAGGCTGACGTTACACGGTCCCAGGAAGTGGACGGAATGGTAAAGGCGGTGCTGGATCGATGGGGCACCGTTGATATTCTGGTAAATGCTGCCGGAGGGTTTCACCGTTTCGCCCCGATTACCGAAATTGACGAGGAGGAATGGGACCGGGTCGTTAATTTGAATTTAAAGACCGCATTCCTTTGTACCAAGGCGGTAGCCAGGACCATGATGGAAAAAAAGAAGGGGCGCATCATCAGCATCGCCTCCGGGGCCGGGGTCGGCCCGAACCCGTATGCCCCCTCATACCTTCCTTACGGAGCAGGCAAGGCAGGATTGATAGGATTCTCCAAGCTCCTGGCCAGAGACCTGGGGCAGTACGGGATTACGGTGAATACGGTTTCCCCGGGTACGACGCTGACTCCGCGCGTCAGGAAGGTGAGGGATGCCGCAAGCATTGAGAAAATCAAGTCACAGAATCCCATGAGGTGTCTGGTCGAACCGGAAGACACTGGGGAGGCGGTTCTGTTCCTGGCTTCAAACGAGGCGCGCTACATCACCGGGATTAACATGAACGTCAACGCCGGTAATCTGATCGTTTAGGAGCTTGCCGGACTTGAGACCGACAAGCTCCTTAGGCAAAACCGCCCCCAAATGAACGCAAAAGTGTCGTCAAGGGACCGTCGAAACGTCATTCCCGCGCAATGACCGAGATGAAATGACTGTGAATTTGAACACTATTCGGAAAATATGGGGCGGTTTTACTTTTAGCGGCCTGTCGGACTCTCAAAGTCCGACAGGCCGCTAGGAGTGTCCATCGTGGTTCAGGTGCGGGCCGGCAGCGGCGGCGTAACGCCGGCCGGCAGCCCGTACTCGTGTGCGTTGAGCGCCATCGCCACCATCACATAGTAGCCGAGCAGCGCCGTGAGCTCGACCACGACGACGGAGCCGAACCGTTCGAGCACGTGCTGATACGTAGCGGCGCTCACAAAATGCTTCTCGTGCAGTTCGCTGCAATAATCGTAAATTGCGGCTTCGTCCGGGTCGTCGCAAGCCGGACGCTGTCCGATTCTGATGGCATCGATTACTGCGGCCGACAGTCCTGCTTTGATTGCCGGCGGCTGGTGTGCATGCCACTCGTACTGACAATCCCAGTGGCGCGCAGTGATGAGGATCGCGAGTTCGCTCAGCCGTGGCGGCAGGCTGTTACGATACCGCAGCAGTTCGCCGATCTGCTGCCATTTGTCGGTGAGCTCCGGGCAGTGCAGCGTCAGGTGAAACGGCCCGCCCAGCCGGCCAACGCGGCCGATGATCGCGTCATATACGCGCTGTTGTTCCGGCGTCAGATTTTCAACCGGGGGCAGGGGAATGCGGGGCATCAGCAGCCTTGTCGCCGTACTGGGTTTCCCTGGCACGGTACTCATCAATGCGGTTCAACTGGTTCAGCGCCGTGAAGGACATCAGTTCACCCAGGTGCGCGGCAGTGGTTCCGTCCCGCTTGAGGACCTCCAGGGCGCGGCAGATGCCCGCCGCGGCTGCGAATAGCACCAGCGGCCCGTAATCCACGAGCGCCGCCCCCATCTCCTGCAGCTCCGGGATGGGAATCAGCGGAGTCTTCCCTCCCTCCACCATGTTAATCCACGATGGAGCGTGCACCGAGCGGATGATGTGGCGCACCTCCTCCACGCTCGTTGGCGCTTCGGTGAACACCATGTCGGCCCCCGCCTGCGCGTAGAGGTTGGCGCGACTGACGGCATCGTCCAATCCATGGATGGCGAGGGAATCCACGCGGGCCGTGATCACGAAATCGGGATCTCGCCGCGCGTCGCGCGCGGCCTGGATTTTCTCTACCATCTCCTCGGGCCGGATGACCTGTTTGCCGGCCAGGTGCCCGCACCGTTTGGGGTAGACCTGATCCTCCAGATTGATGCCGGCCGCCCCGGCTGCCTCGTATTCGCGCACCGTGCGATACGTATTCAGGGGGTTCCCGAAACCGCAGCCACCATCCGCCACCACCGGGATTCCGACGGCTTTCACCACGTTGGCGATGACGCCGGTCATTTCCGTGAGCGTTACCAACCCCATATCGGGCATGCCGAGAAGCCCGGCGGAAACCCCGTAGTCGTGGACGAAGGTCAGGTCGAATCCCGCGGTCTCCACGAGGCGGGCCGAAAGGGCATCATAGGCGCCAACCATGACGGCGATCTGGGGGCGCCGGATCAGTTCGCGATAGCGGGTCGTCATACGCATGTGTGTGTCCCAATCTTCGGCCGGTCACAGCCGGCGGATGGCAGCGGCGCGCGTGCGCCGAATCCGCTCGAAGGACAGGCTGACCCGGCGCGCACATAGTACTCAAGCTGGTCCAACGGCGCAAATAGAACGGTATCGCGGGCCGCCCTATAATAGATGGCAAGCGGCTAACCCATTTTACCAGGCGTGATATGAGCCTCGTTGGAAACCATCCACTCTCGTATTTGATAGTCGCCGCTCTTTTGGGCTGCGCGTTGGAGGCACAGGGACGGGCTTATCCGACTCGAGCGGTGCGCATGGTTGTCCCGTCATCTTCAGGGGGCGGCGCCGACATCACGGCACGAATTATCTCCCCCAAGCTGAGCGAATACCTGCGTCAGCAAGTTGTCGTGGAGAATCGTGCCGGCGCTGGAACGATGATAGGCGGCGAAGTCGTCGCTCGCGCCGCTCCCGACGGATATACTTTATTGCTTGCCACCGCCCCCCTTGCCATCAATCCGGCGATGTACAGGAAAGTGCCCTACGACGCGCTGCGCGATTTCGCTCCCATCACGCAGGTCGTGTCGCTGCCTAACCTGCTCATCTCACACCCGTCGCTGCCGGTCAAAACAGTGAAGGAACTGATCGCATTTGCCAGGTCCCGGCCCGGAGCGCTTAGCTTCGCCTCAGCCGGCGTCGGCACGGCGCCTCACCTTTTTATGGAACTATTTCTCGAGATGGCCGGGCTGAAAATGGTTCACGTACCGTACAAGGGAGCGGGCCCGGGTGTGATCGGTGTGATCGCGGGGCATGTGCCGCTCATGACCCCGACCATCTTCGCTGCGCTGGGTCATGTGCGCGACGGCAGGCTGCGCGGCCTGGGGGTCACCGGCGCGAAGCGGGCCTCCGGAGCGCCGGACATTCCGACCATTGCCGAGGCTGGCGTGCCGGGTTACGAGGCCAGTAATTGGTTCGGGGTAAGCGCGCCGGCCGCAACGCCGCGCGAAATCGTGAACCAGATTCACTCCGATATTGTGCGTGTATTGCAACAGCCGGATATCAAGGGGCGTTTGTCGGTAGATGGCGCCGAACCGGTGGGCAGCACACCGGACGAGTTTGCGGCATATATTCGTGCGGAGACGGCAAAGTGGGCAAAGGTTGTCAGGAACGCGGGGATACAGCCTGAATAGTGAATCCGCGATCTTCGGCCCTGGGTAACGAAATCGACGCCAAGCCTTGCCTGACATGAACCGAAACCACGAATCAACATAAATGCCCGCCGCTATCGTTCCTGTCCTCGTAGTCGAGGACGACCCGTTTCCACGCCTGCTTGAGGTCATCCTCGACCCGAATACGGCCGCTGAACGGCACGCCGCTTTTGCTCATGTGATAGCGCACGAGCTGCCTGACTTCGAGAGTTGGTGCGAACGCGTGCGCCATCGTGCGCCGGGACTTTATCCGGCCGAAGTACGGCTGGTATCTTCACAGGAAGAATTGCGCGCCAATCT
>PLYS01000302.1 GCA_003153455.1 Betaproteobacteria bacterium
GTGTTCCTATCAGCGTGCCGCCCCCAGCCCGGTTGTCTACGAGCAGCGACTGGCCCAGGAGTTCCATGGCCTTCCCTTGCACGATCCGCGTGGTGATATCGGAACCGCCGCCGGCGGCATAGGGCACGATAATGCGGATGGGCTTGTTGGGAAAATCCTGAGCGAGAGCGTCTAACCCAGCCACTGCGGTCGCAACGATTGCAACGGCCACCACGCAGGGCTTGGAAATTCTCATTGTTTTCCTCCCACGTTGAACCTTCGACCTCACTCGTCCGGCGCGCTCGCTATTAGGCTGCCGTTGGCAGCCGGACTGTGCGATGTCGTTCGTAGCCTCACACCAATGCCCCCGGCCGCTTCAGGTAGTGGTCCTTGATCGAGTCGGCCGCCCAGCATGCAAGCGCCCCTATCGTCTCGGTAGGGGGGCTCGCGCCATTCTGCGGAAATGCGCTGCCGCCGATTACGAACACGTTCGGCACATCCCACGATTGCAGATACTTGTTGAGCGCGCTGGTTGCCGGGTCCGCGCCCATCACCGCGCCGCCGATGTTGTGCGTGCTTTGATACGGCACGATGCTGTATTTCGCGGGGACGGGGTTGGTCCCGATTTTTGACGGGCCGATGGTTTTCGCGATCTCCGCGCACTTGTCGCGCATGTAGGTGGACATTTCTTGCTCGTTCTCGTGCCAGTTGAAGGTCATGCGCAGGAGCGGCAGGCCGTTGGCGTCGCGGTAGGTCGGATCGAGGTCGAGATAGTGGCTGCGGTAGCTCTGACAGGAGCCGTGATACGTGATCGAGAACGAGCGGCGGTAATACTGCGCCGCGGCTTGCTTCCAGCCCGATCCCCAGCGCGGCGTACCGGGCGGCATCAATTTGCTGTGGATTGGCTCTGCCCCGTTGCTTTGCACAGCCACATAAGCACCGCCGATGAAGCCCAGATTCGAGTGATCAAAGTTGTCACCACTCAAATCATCAATCGAGGTGCCGATCATGCCGCCGCCGATAAAGGGATTGAACTCCTTGTCCTCGAAGAACAGCGAAACTCTGCCGCCTGTCTGGTAGGAATAGTTCCTGCCGACCACGCCCTGATTGCTGACCGGCTCGTAGGGTTTGCCGATGCCGGAGAGCAGCATCAGGCGCGTATTGCTGAACGTGTAGGAGGCCAGTATCACCAGGTCGGCGGGCTGCTCCACTTCGCGCCCCTGCGCGTCCACGTACGTCACGCCCACCGCGCGTTTTTTCTCCGAATCAAGATTTACCTTGATCACGTTGGCCAGCGGGCGAAGCTCGAAGTTCCGGTGCTTGAGGAGCGCGGGCATCACGGTGGTCAGCGGACTCGCTTTCGCGCCGTTTGCGCAGGCGTGGCTGCTGCAAAAACCGCCGCGCGCGCATTCACCCAGCATCAGCCGGTGGGGGTTCACATAGGGCCGCGTCATCGCCGCCGACGGGTTTTGAAATGGCGTGTAGCCCAACGACTGAGCGGCTTGTGCGAACAGCGCACCGGCAAATGTCAGCTTGGTCGGCGGGTTTGGAAATTCACGCGAGCGCGCGCCCTCGAACGGATTGCCGCCCGGCTGGATTTTTCCCTCGAGATTGCCGGCCTTGCCGCCGACGCCATACAGATGCTCGAACTGGTCGTAATACGGCTCCAGTTCTTCGTAGGTGATACCCCAGTCCTGACTGGTGCAGGCTTCCGGAATCCGGTTCTTGCCGTAGCGCGCAATCGTCTGGCTGTGGACCTCAAAGTCCCACGGCAGAAAGCGCCGGGCGTGGCAGCCCCAGTGTACGGTCGTGCCGCCGACGATTTCGCCCGGCTTGAACGAGCCGAGTTCACGCATCGGCAACGCGATCTCGCTCATCGTGTTGCGAAAGGTGATTGTCTCGCGCGACAAATTCTGAAAAATATCGCTGTGGCGATCGTATTTGAGTTCGTCATGCGCGTACGGCATCGCGAAATCGTGCTGGGGTTCGGTCATGCGACCGCGCTCGAGACCGACGACCTTGAGTCCCGCATTGGCCAATTCCATGCACATGATCGAGCCGACAACTCCGGTGCCCACCACCACCACATCGACCGGCTTGAGTTTAGCGGCTGCCATCGCTGCTTCCCTGTTCTTGTTGGTTCAACATGATGTGTTTGGGATAACCCTGCGCATCGACCTCTACGCGCTGTTGCTGGATATCCAGGATACTCACCGGCTCGGCACGATACGGCACGTCATGTTTCTCCACGTATTCGGCATAGGCGCCAGAGGCGACGCCCGGAAAGCCGATCAGCCTCCAGCCGACCTTATCGCGATTGCCGCCATACATCGGGTCGGCGAAAAAGCCTTCTTCCGTGTTTCTCAACAGCAAGCCGAAAAACAGTTTCGATGGCAGGGATTCGAGTTCAATTTTGCCGTCCTCGAGACCGTGCAGGACTTCGTCCTGCTGTGCCGGGGCAAGAAATGCGAAAGCCTTGCCGTAATGCTTGCTGCAATAAATATTGGTTTCGCGGATCGCGGCGCGATAGATTTCCTGCGGCGTCAGCCGCGACTGAAAGCCCTGCTGCGGCGTGCCCTCCAGCCATGGTCCCATACGGTAGTTGCGGCCGTGCGTTCCCCAGGAACTGACCAACTGCTGGTCAATGAAATAAGTGACATCGGCTTCCTTCGCCCCCGGCCCCAAATCGTCCGCAGGTATCAGCCGGGCGACCGCTGCATCCAGGAAGCGGACTTCCGGCTGCGTCAAATAGCCATACGCATGTTGATCCGAAGTTTCTTGCATGGTGGGTTCCTCAATTTGTAATTCCCCGCGCCCGAGGCAAAATTTAACACAGTTTTGTTCTCGAGGCGGCGCGCGAAATCCGCAGCCGCAGGCGCCAGCGCATTGGTCCCCGAGAACAGGACCTACACCGACCTCGTGCCGGCGATCGCCGGCCTGCTGCCTGAACGCAAATGAGATCCGTGGTGTCTATTTAGTTTTCCTTGTGCGCTCTTTGATCCGTGGCCATCTGTTTTTGACGTTATCGGCGTTTATTTGTGACTTATTGCCGTTTTGCGCGATGGATTCCAGCTCCCTTACACGCTTGTGAAGATTAGAATGATAACTATGTCAATCCCGATTCGTGTACTGATTGTCGAGGACTCGCCGGGCGACGCCGAGTTGATGCTGGTCAATCTGGCCGACCACGGGTTTGCCCCGCAATCGGAGCGTGTCGAGACCGAGGCGGATTATCTTGCCGGCCTGAATGCGGCCCCCGATGTGATCCTTGCCGACTACCGGCTGCCGCACTTTTCAGGGCCGCGCGCGCTGGAGTTGCTCAATGAACGGCGCCTCGATATACCGTTCATCGCATTGTCCGGAGTCATCGACGATGAGGAGGCCGCGGGCCTGATCAAATTGGGAGCGAAGCGACTTTCTGCTCAAGGATCGCATGGCGCGCCTGGGACCGGCGGTGACGCAAGCCTTAAAGCTGAAACGCGCGCGCGAGGAACGGCGCCGGCTGGAAGCGGTGTTCGCCGAAAGCGAAGAGAAATTCCGTCTCATCTGCGAAACCGCCACCGATGCGGTGGTGCTGCTGGACGATGAAAACCGGATCCGGTATGCAAACCCCGCGATCAGGGATGTATTCGGATACGCGCCGGACGAGGTCGAGGGCAAGCACATTGCCATCCTGCAGCCCGCGCGGCTGGGCGAGCGACATCAGCAAGGCGTAAAGCGGTTTCTTGAAACCGGAGTGAAGATGCGGAAATGGGGCCCCATCGAGAGGTTCGGGCTGCACCACAACGGGCATGAATTCCCGGTGGAAATCAGCTACAGCCACATGATCATGCGTGGCAAGCCGGGCTTCGTCGGCGTGATTCGCGACATCACCGAGCGCAAGAATCATGAACAGAAAATCGCCCGGCTCAGCCGCATTCATGCGGTCCTGAGCGGCATCAATTCGCTGATCGTGCGCGTGCGCGATCGCCAGGAGCTTTTCAACGGGGCGTGCCGCATCGCCGTCGAGGAGGGCGCCTTCGGGATAGCGTGGGTCGGCACGCTGGATCCGGATACGCTCGATGTCAACCCCGTCGCGTGGGCCGGAATCGGCGCCGAATCGTTTCCGCACATCCCATCCAGTGCGCACAGCGACGTGCCGGAGGGCCAGAGCGTGATCAGCCGTGCGATCCGGGGGAAACAGCCTGTAATCGTCAACGATCTCGCGACCGACTCAGCCTCTCAAGAACACGGAGGACCCAGAATAAAGGAAGCGATCAGGCGCGGCTACCATTCGCTGGCCGTATTCCCGTTGCTAACTGACGATTCGGCAGTGGGAGTTCTCGCGCTATTCGTGCAAGAGGCGAATTTTTTCACCGGTGATGAATTGAAGCTGCTCACCGAGCTCGCGGACGACATCTCGTTTGCACTGGATCATATCGGCAGGCAGGAACAACTCGATAAGCTGTCGCGGATCCGCGCGGTGTCGGGCGAGATCAACGCCGCCATCGTGCGCATCCGCGAGCGGGAACCACTGCTGAAGGAAACCTGCCGCATCGCCGTCGAGCACGGAAAGTTCGAGCTGATATGGATCGGTTTGCTTGACCAGAAAATGCAGAGGGTACAGCCGATTGCATGGACGGGATTCTCGCCGGAAATCGCGCACGCAGTGACCTGGGCGTCCCTGGGCGCAGGGCGGGTAACGCTGGCCGAGGTAATGCTGACCCGGAAGGTAGCAGTGCGCAACGACATCAAAGCGGAGGCGCAGATGGGCCTTCTGCGCCAGGAAGCCTTGAAGCAGGACTGCCACTCCACGGTATGCCTGCCGTTGGTGGTGAACGACGCCGTAGTGGCAGCCATCATCCTGTTCGCGACCGGGACCAATTTCTTTGATAAAGACGAACTTGCGCTGCTCAATGAAGTGGCGGTGAACATCTCGTTTGCGCTGCAATCCATGGCCCGGCAGGAGAAGCTCGATTATCTCGCCTACTACGACGCTCTGACCGGGCTGCCCAACCGGGCGCTGTTCGATGACCGCATGGCGCAACAGCTGCGGGCTGCGAGCCACGAGAAAAGCAAGACGGCGCTGGTGCTGATCGACCTCGAACGCTTCCGGGTCATCAACGATACCCTGGGCCGGGGCACGGCCGATGAGCTCCTCAAACTCGTGGCGGCGCGCCTGCAAAGCGTCATCTTCGATCGCGACAGCCTGGCACGAGTCCATGGCGACGTCTTCGCCGTCCTGTTTCCCGACATCAAAGATGAAGCGGATATTGCGCGTATCGTGGACGAAAAAATCATCGCCTGCCTGAGCGAACCATTCACGCTCGCCGGGCAGGACGTGCGGGTTTCTTCGAAGGCCGGGGTGGCGCTCTTTCCCGGCGACGCCTTGGTGCCGGATGCATTGTTCATCTGCGCCGAGGCTGCCTTGAGAGAAGCGAAGGAATCAAGCGATCGTTACCTCTTTTACGCGCGGCAGATGAATGCGCGGGTCGCCGAGCGGCTCAAGCTTGAAAACAAGCTGCAGCGGGCCCTGGAGCGGGATGAGTTCGTACTGTTCTACCAGCCCAAGGTCGATCTCCGCAGCGGGGGCGTCACCGGCCTCGAAGCGCTGATGCGCTGGAACGACCCCGGCACGGGGCTGGTGCCGCCCATGCTGTTTATTCCTCTACTCGAAGCAACGGGCATGATCATCGAGGTGGGCGCATGGGCAATGAAGCGGGCGGTATCGCAATACGCGGCATGGCTGGCGGCAGGCTTGCAGCCGCCGCGGATCGCGGTCAACGTGTCGCAGGTGCAGTTGAAGCGCAAGGATTTCGTCGCCATGGTGCAGCAGGCCATTGCGGTGGGCGGCAATCCCGACCATGGCCTGGATCTCGAAATCACCGAAAGCATGATCATGGAGGATATCGAGTCCAGCATCGGGAAGCTGAAACTCGTCAGGGAGCTCGGAGTGGGAATTGCGATTGACGATTTTGGCACGGGCCATTCATCGCTGCGCTACCTGACGCGGCTGCCGCTTACCGCTTTGAAGATCGACCGTGCTTTTGTGCAGGACATGACGACGAAGCCGGATAACATGGCCATCGTGTCGACCATCATCACGCTGGCGCGCACCATGAATCTGA
>PLYS01000033.1 GCA_003153455.1 Betaproteobacteria bacterium
ATTACTGGGTGATAGCCAATGCCACACCCATCATGGAAGGCGGCAGTTGCGTCGGCTACATGTCGGTGCGCAGCAAGCCGACGCGCGAAGTGATCGAGGCGCACGCTGCGGCCTATCGCCTGTTCAAGGAAGGGCGTCAAGGCAAGTTGTATATCAAGGAAGGCAAGGCGGTCAAGGATGGCGTCTTAAAGCTCGGGGCTTTAGGAAATATGAGCATCAAGGCGCGCCTGCTGTCAGTGATTGCATTCATGGCAGTGTTGATGGTGGTGGTAGGGGCACTCGGGCTGAAAGGTGCGCCCATGGAGGAGTTGCTGGCGGTAATAGCGGTAGGCATTATCCTGGCATCCGCATTCGGCATGTCGGTGGTCAGTGGCATAGTGGACTCGCTGGATCTGGCGCGCCAGCAGTTGATGCGCATCTCGCAGGGCCATTACCACGACGTGATAGACGTCAAGCAGGCGGATGAGGTCGGGATGTTGATGTATGCAATGAAGTCCATGCAGATACGCATGGGTTTCGAGGTGTCCGACGCCAGGCGCTTGGCCAATGAAGCGATGCGCGTGAAGGTTGCGCTGGACAATGTCGGCACCGGTGTGATGATCTCCGACAAGAATCGCAACATCATCTATATGAACAAGTCGGTGACCAGCTTGCTGGCCGGCTCAGAAAGCGACATCCGCAAGGTGATGCCTAACTTTAACGTGGCTAACCTGATGGGCGCGAACATAGACCAGTTCCACAAGAACCCGGCGCACCAACAGCAATTGCTGGGAAATCTGAACAAAACACATGCCACGGAAATCACCGTGGCCGGACATACTTTTGCGTTGTCTGCCTGCCCGGTGATTAACGAACAGGGCGAGCGCCTGGGTTCGGCCATCGAATGGCGTGACCGTACTGCGGAAGTGGCGGTAGAAAAGGAAGTGGCCGACATTGTCAATGCCGCTGCCAATGGCGATTTTAGCCGCCGCATCAATCTGGAAGACAAGGAGGGCTTCTTCAAGCAACTGGGTTTGGGCATGAACAAATTGATGGAGACCAGTTCAACCAGTCTGGATGAGGTGGCGCGCGTGCTGGGCGCCTTGGCCAAGGGCGACCTGACCGAAAANNACCATCAACACCGCGTCCAAGGAAATTGCTTCGGGCAATACCGACTTGTCGCAACGCACCGAGGAACAAGCATCCAGCCTGGAAGAAACCGCTGCCAGCATGGAGGAACTTACTTCGACCGTGAAACAGAACTCCGAGAACGCCAAGCAGGCCAACCAACTGGCGGCAGGGGCTTCCGATATTGCCATGAGAGGCGGCGAAGTGGTCAGCAAAGTAGTGCAGACCATGTCTTCAATCAGCGAAAGTTCGAAGAAAATCGTCGACATCATCAGCGTGATCGACGGCATCGCCTTCCAGACCAACATTCTGGCATTGAATGCGGCAGTGGAAGCTGCGCGTGCGGGCGAGCAGGGACGCGGCTTCGCAGTGGTGGCCAGCGAAGTGCGCAATCTGGCGCAACGCTCCGCTGCGGCGGCGAAGGAAATCAAGACGCTGATTAATGACTCCGTAGATAAGGTCTCAGTAGGCACCGATCTGGCGGATAAGGCAGGCAAGACCATGGACGAGGTGGTCAACTCGGTCAAGCGAGTGACCGACATCATGGCGGAAATCAGCGCGGCATCTGTCGAGCAGAGTTCGGGCATTGAACAGGTGAATCAGGCGATTGCCCAAATGGATGATGTGACGCAACAAAATGCAGCTTTGGTGGAAGAAGCCGCCGCCGCCGCCGAATCGCTGGAGGAGCAGGCGCAGCAACTTTCCGGGCTGATCAGCACCTTCCGCTTGTCCGGCGAACGCGCTGCGCCGGTGGCTGTTCGTCAGGCACAGCGCGCCCTGCCAACACCGGCACGTCCCGCCACGCAGCGTAGTGTCGCGAAGGCGCTGCCCAAAGCCAGCAAGGCGAATGACGAAGAATGGAAGGAATTCTAGCTTGTAGCGGGTAGCCGGTAGCGGGTAGCTAAAGCATTTGGCTACTCGCTACTCGCTACGAGCTACTGGCTGTTTATCATGGCAGACGAAGATAACAGGGACAAGAACGGGCGTGAATTTGATTTCACCACGCAGGATTTCAAGCGGGTGCAAAAGCTTATTTACGACCACGCCGGAATTTCTCTCAGCGAGAGCAAACAGGAGCTGGTATATAGCCGCCTGGCGCGGCGCTTGCGCGCTACCGGCATTCGGCACTTCGGTGAATACCTCAATCTGCTGGAGCGTAACGATGCAGCGGAGTGGGAGGCATTCACCAATGCATTGACCACTAACCTGACTTCGTTTTTTCGCGAACAACACCATTTCCCCATCCTCGCTGAGCACATGCGCAAACATAAAGGCCGCGAACCTTTCGAGATTTGGTGTTCTGCCGCATCCACCGGAGAAGAGCCTTATTCCATAGCGATGACTGCAGTGGATGCGTTCGGAAGTTTTACGCCGCCGGTGAAGATTATTGCCACCGATCTGGATACCAACGTACTGGAGACCGCCAAGGCGGGTGTTTATCCGCTGGCGCGGGTGGATAAGCTCGATCCGGATTTGATCAAACGGTTTTTTCTGCGCGGCACGGGCAGCCAGGAAGGATATGTCAAAGTGCGCAAAGAATTGCGCGATATGATTACTTTTCGGCAACTGAACCTGCTGGATAATAACTGGTCGATCCGTCCAACGCTGGATGTTATTTTCTGTCGTAATGTGATGATCTATTTCGACAAGCCTACTCAACTTGAGATATTAAAGAAATTCGCTCCATTGTTGCGCAATGACGGGTTGATGTTCTCCGGCCATTCGGAAAGTTTTTATCACGCAGATGCCTACTTCAAGCTGCGTGGAAAAACAGTGTACGAACTCGCCCAAAAAGTCAAAGCGCAACGCGGATCAGGAAAGCCTTAAGCACGTGGATAGGGCTATGCACACGGATAAGGATTACGAAGAAGTCCTGTCACCGAACCTGTACTTTGACAGAAACTTTGAAATTGAGGCGGTCAAGATAAAACCGGGCGAATATTATGTGACGACCCGGGACATGGCGTTAGTGACAGTCTTGGGTTCGTGTGTTGCGGCATGCATCTATGACAGAACGTTGGGTATAGGCGGAATGAACCATTTCATGCTTCCGGACGACAAGCGCGATGGTGGCGACATGCTGAGTCCATCGATGCGTTATGGCACTTACGCCATGGAAATAATGATTAACGAATTGTTCAAGATGGGCGCCAAGCGCAGCAATCTGGAGGCCAAGGTGTTCGGCGGCGGCAACGTGCTGCCGGGCATGACCACGATGAACATCGGGCAGCGCAACGCCGATTTCGCGCTGAGCTTTCTCAGCGCGGAAAAGATCCGCGTCGTGGCGCGCGATCTGATCGATGTCTTTCCGCGCAAGGTCTATTTCTTCCCGAAGAGCGGCAAGGTCTTGGTGAAGAAGCTGCGCAATATCCATAACGACACGATTTATCGGCGCGAAATCGACTACGGCACGCGCCTGGTCAAAGAGGAGGTCGCGGGCGATGTCGAGTTGTTCGGCTGAACGTCGCTGCCCGCGTCCATGGCATCCATGATGAAACTGCGCCACCTGCCCATCCGCGCCCGGCTGATCCTGCTGGTGCTCGCAGTCGTGCTGCCCGCAGCGGGATTGGTGGCCTGGCTCATCGTTGCCGAGTCGCAGGATGCACGCGATGCGGCGTACGCTGGAGTGAAGAATCTTGCCGAGGACAAGGCGGCTAATCTGGGCCAGCTCCTTCGCGATGATGAACTGCTGCTCGAGCGGCTCGCCGCTCGGCGCTTGGTCAGGGCGCTCGACGCGAAGACATGCGATCCCATCATCGGCGAATACGCGAGTCTGCATCCCGAGTTCACCACGCTTGTGGTGCGCGACCTCGTCGGTAACAGCATCTGCTCGTTCATTCCGAACCCGGCCAGACAGGTGGGCGGAAGCGCATTTCCGTGGTTCGAGGAGGGCATACACAGTGGAAAATTCAGCGTCGGCGACGCTTACCTCGGGTACCAAACCGGGGTGTGGGTGTCGGTGCTGCCCTACCCGGTGCGCGACAAAATGGACAAAGTGTCCGGCCTGCTGGTGCTGCCGCTCGATCTGCAGGCGCTGCAGCGGCGGCTGTTTCACTCCGCTTCCGGCAAGGCGACCGTCACGGTGACCGACCGCCAGAACAACATACTCTTGCGCTCGACAGACTCCGCGGCGTTGGTCGGAAGGCCGCCGCCCGGGCTGCACGCCGAGGCGATCCGCGGCGGCGGCCAAGGGTTCTTCGTCACGGACGGCACAGACGGAGTGCGGCGCCTCTACGCAGTAGCGGCCGTGCCCGGCACCGATTGGCGCGTGATTGCCGGCGTGCCCGAAGACCAAGTATTCGCCAACCATAGTGCGCGGCTCGACCGCAGCGTTGTCATCGGTATCGCCGCCTTGCTGCTGGCGCTCGCGCTGGCCTACCGAATCGCTTCGACCATAGTCAAGCCGGTGCGCGAACTTGCGAAGGCCTCCGCGCGGGTCGCCCAGGGCGACCTCGCCGCGCGCGCGCCCATTGCCGGACCGGCCGAGGTCGAGACCGTCGCGCGCCAGTTCAATCGCATGCTCGATGTGCGCGCGGAAGCCGAGGAGGCGCTGCGGGCGAGCGAGGAGCGCTTGCACGGCATCGTGCATATGGCGGCCGAGGCGATAGTCGTGGTGGACGAGCAGTTCCATGTCGTCCTGTTCAACCCCACGGCGGAAGCGATTTTCGGCCGCTCTGCGGTTGCGGCCATCGGCGCCAGCGTCGAGCGCTTCGTGCCGCAGCGCCTGCGCGAGGCATGGCGCCAGTACATGGCCGATTTCTGTGCCGCCGGCTCGGACGTGATCCGGATGGGCGATCACGCGGAGATCTTCGGTCTGCGCGCCAACGGCGAGGAATTTCCGCTGGAGATTTCGCTGTCCAGAATCACCCATAGCGGTAAGCCCCTGTATTCGGCGGTGCTGAACGACATCAGCGCGCGCAGGCGCGACGAGGCGCGCCTCAACGCGCTTGCCAATTACGATTCGCTCACCTCGCTGCCCAACCGCGCGCTGTTTCACCAGCGGCTGCAGCGCTCGCTGGTGCACGCGCAGCGCTTCAACGAGGGGCTGGTCGTGCTGTTCATAGACCTGGACCGGTTCAAGTACGTCAACGATACTCTCGGCCATGACGCGGGCGACCGCGTATTGCAGGCGATTGCCGGGCGGCTGAAGGGTTGCTTGCGCGAGGTCGACACGCTGGCGCGCCTGGGCGGAGACGAGTTCGNNGAAGGCGGTCGCCGAGGTGCTCGTGGTGGACGGCCAGGAGTACCACATCACCGCCAGCATCGGCATCAGCACTTATCCGGCCGATGGCAGCGACGCGACGACGCTGCTCAAGAACGCGGACATCGCCATGTACCGGGCGAAGGATCGGGGCAAGGACAATTCGCAGTTCTACGCCGCGGCCATGAATGCGCATTCGATGGCGCGGTTGTCGCTGGAGACCGGCTTGAGGCACGCGCTGGAGCGCGGCGAGTTCCTGTTGCACTACCAGCCCAAAGTGGACATCGCCAGCGGCCGCATCACCGGCATGGAGGCCCTGGTGCGCTGGATGCGGCCGGAATCGGGCCTGGTGTCGCCGGCCGACTTCATTCCCCTGGCGGAGGAAACCGGCCTGATCGTGC
>PLYS01000402.1:0-1512 GCA_003153455.1 Betaproteobacteria bacterium
GCCGGTTTTGTTTTTAGCAGCCTGTACGGACTGTTAAGTCCGTACAGGCTGCTAGCGTGAAGTATTGGTGATACCGATAGCAGCGCTTGCGGCGGGTGCTGCGATGGCCCAGTCTTATCCGGGCAAGGCGATTCGCATGATCGACGAAATCCTGGCGATCGACGGTATACGCATCGTGATGCTCGCCATGACCGACTTGAGCAAACCGCTTGGCTTTGCATTCCAATTGGAGAGCTTTTCGCGCCGCCTGCTGAACGACATCCGCAGTGCGCTAGGCTGACTTGGAACGATGAAAAATGAGATCAGGAATGTTCGTTTTTTCGGCGATCGAGCGGATCGTCTACGGTCAACCGGCCGCCCATGCGTTGCGGGCCGAGGCCGAGCGGTTGGGCGCGCAGCGCGTTTTTCTCGTTGTAAGCGGCACGATGAACCGCACGACCGACGAGATCGCAAAGGTCCGCGATGAGCTCGGCCGCCGCTACGCTGGCCTCTTTGACCGGATCCCTTCGCATACGCCGCGCGACGCCGTGCTGGGGGCGGCCCGTGAGGCGAGAGCGGCTGGCGCCGACTTGATTGTCACGTTCGGCGGCGGGTCCGTGACCGATGCCGGAAAGATGGTGCAGCTTTGTTTGCAGCATGATATTACCGATGTCGATAGTTTTGACGCCTTTCGCGTAGTCGTAAATCCGGACGGCACGGGTACCATCCCTGACTTCGACGCTCCGATGGTGCGCCAGATCGCCATTCCCACGACTCTATCGGCCGGCGAGTTTCATGCGGAGGCCGGATGCACCGATAACCGGAGCAAAGTGAAGCACGCCTATCGCCACCGTCTGCTCGTGCCGCGCGTCATCATTTTCGACCCTGCGCCTACCGTACACACACCGCTATGGGTATGGCTTTCGACCGGACTGCGTGCGGTAGACCATGCGACCGAGGGGCTTTGCTCGCAATTCTCCAATCCGGCGAGTGACGCAAGCTCCCTGCACGCGCTCAGGCTGCTTAGCCACGCCCTGCCGCGGGTCAAGCGGAATCCGGACGATCTCGAGGCGCGCCTCGATTGCCAACTCGCCGCCTGGCTCTCAGTGGCCGGACGTCAGGGCGGCGTGAAAATGGGTGCGAGTCATGCGATCGGACATGTCCTTGGCGGGACATGCGGCGTCCCCCACGGATACACCTCGTGCGTAATGCTGCCGCATGTGCTGCGCTACAACCGTCCCGCGAATGCCGACCGTCAGCGGTTGGTCGCCGAGGCGATGGGCCATCCGGGCGAGGATGCCGCCGATGTCATTGCGGCGTTCGTCGCCGATCTCGGCCTGCCCGGTCGTCTTGCCGAAGTGGGGGTCGAGCGTGAGCAGTTTGCCGTGATCGCCGCCAACACGATGCGCGAAAGCTTGCTTCATGTGAACCCGCGCAAGATCAGCCGCCCCGAGGAGGTGTTGGAGATCCTCGATGCGGCGGCTTAGTATTCTGGTTCATCCTAGAAAAGCTTTTCACCGCGAAGGACGCCAA
>PLYS01000402.1:1524-4567 GCA_003153455.1 Betaproteobacteria bacterium
GAGTCGCGAGAAACTCGATCAGCGCGTGGGCTGCCTCAGGCTGTTTTGAAGCGGCGAAAACGCCCGCCACCAGCACGCTGTTAATCTGCAGCGCCTGCGGCAGCGGGCCCACAAGCTCGATGCCGGGAACGGCCATGAGTTCGGGGATCTGTTGCACGGCGAGCTCTGCCTCGCCGCTTGAGACGAGTTCGCCGATCGGGCCGCCCGCCCGCCTCCTGGCCTTCGCGTTCACTTGCTTGGCGATTCCGAGGCGCTCGATCAATTTCGCGAAATGGATGCCGCTCGCGCCTTCCACCGTGCAAGCGACGGATTTCGCGTCGAGCAGCGCGCGCTTGAACGCCTCCACCGAGCCGATGTCGGGTTTGGGCGCGCCCGCGCGCACGGCAATGCCGATGCCGAAGCGGGCAAGGGTGCGGCGGCTGCCGGCCGCGATCACGCCTTCGTTCGTCAGTTGGTCTATCGCGGGTGTGCTGCTGATCGCTAGGTCCGCCGTCTCGCCTGCCGCGATGCGCTTCAGCATCCGCTGCGCCGGGTCGTAGCTCGCCGAGATTTTGTGTCCGTGCGCGCGCTCGAACGCCGGAGCGAGCTCGCCAAGCACTGCGCGCAGGGCGTTGGAGGTCATTACTTCAATCATGGGATACGGCAGCAAGTTTCAATCGTTCCGCGATGCAATCGCTGCCGCCAACCTGATAGTCGCGACATATGGCCGGCCTGCGCTCGTATATCCCGCAGAGCATGGTGGCCCTGTTCAGGGCCGCGCACCAGCCGTCATCCAAACGCGCCATGACCTGTCCGTCCCACCGGTCTACTTCCGTCAATTCGAGCGGAACATCATCCTCCCCCATTAACATCACCTCCAGTCTGCAACAGCAGGCCTTGCACGAGGCGCATGTTATGGCTGCGCCGTCTCCCGGCCGTCAGTTGCGTTTGGCGCTGTGTTCATAATTTTGCTTCAATCTCACTCTAACCGTATGTTCGCTTCCTTCACCACTTTCGACCACTTCGCGATTTCGGCGCGCAGGAAACTGACAAATTCTTCGGGTGTGCTGCCCACCGGGTCCGTGCCGATCTGCGCGAGCTTTTCTCTCGCGTCCGGACTGCTGAAGGCGCGCGCGGCTTCCGCTGAAATGTGGTGCACGATTGCGGGAGATGTCCCCGCGGGCGCGAACAACCCGTACCACCCGGTCGCGCTGTAGCCGGGAATACCCGATTCGGCGACACTCGGCACTTCCGGCAGCTCGGGGAAGCGCCGCGGGCCGGTGACCGCGATCCCGCGTACCTTGCCGGTGCGCACATGCCCTACGAGGCTGCCAGTCGAGGAAAACAGGAAGTTGATATCCCCGCTGATGAGCGCGACCGATGCCGGTCCCGCACCCTTGAACGGAACGTGGACCCAGCGTATACCGCTCATCGACTGGATCAGCTCGCCGGCAAGATGCGGGCCGCCGCCAAGCGACGTGGAGCCGTAGGTGAGTTCGCCGGGCCGGGCCTTCGCGAGCGCGATGAGTTCTTTGACGTTCCTGACCGGCACCGAAAGATTACCCGCCAGCAGGAACTGCACGTAGCCGAGCAGCGAGATGTGCGCGAAATCCCTGAATGGATCGAATGGCATCCGGGGACGAACGGCGGCGTTGGTGCCGAACTCTGTCGCCGACGCGAGCAGCGTGTGGCCGTCAGGCGTAGCTCGAGCCACGAGTTCGGCGGCGTTGATGCCGCCCGCGCCCGGACGGTTTTCGATCACGAAAGAACCCCCGGTCTGATCGGCAAGCTTCTGGCCCAGCACGCGGGCAACGATGTCCGCTCCGCCGCCGGGGGTATAGGGGACCACGAGCCGCACGGGACGCAGCGGCCAGTTTTGCGCAATCGCCGGGATTCCCAGCATGCACGCGACGCAGGCGGCCAGGGTGCTGCGGATACCGCAAGCAATGCTCATCCGCTCCTCCTGATTCTGATTACTAGCGGATCACGAGGCGCCAGAGCGATGTCAGCTCCGCTACGCGCGCGGGGAATAGCGTGCTTCTCAGACCGCCAAAGGAGTGAGCGTGTAAACACGCCCGTAACGCGCCGCTTTCTTGAGATCGCCGCGGCGGAGCGCTTCGCGTACGTCATCGAGCTTGCCCGTTTCCTCCAAGGACAAATACGGTGACCATTCATCGTCCGTTTCAATGAGTTCGACGTCGATTTCCGCAACGTAATTTCCTTCGTGAATGAGCTTCGTCCGACGCTTTGTCCTCATTGTCGCCTCGATATGAAACCCGCTTCCCATTTTTCAGGGTCGGGCCTATACGCTGTTACCAATACCGCAGGGCCAGTATAACCCTTCGGAATACGGTTAGCGGACCACGAGGCGCCAGAGCGATGTCAGCTCCGCTGCGCGCGTGGTGTGGAGCGGGTCGGTGGCGTCGGACACCTTCGGATGATGCGGACGGACGTCCAACCGTGCCGCGACCTTCAACCCCGCCTCGTCGAAAGCAGACAGTAGCTCGGCGCGCGGACGCAGGCCCAGGTGTTCGGCAAAATCCGAGAGCACCAGCCAGCCTTCGCCCCCCGGTTCCAGATGGGCGGCCAGTCCGTTGATGAATCCGCGCAGCATGCGGCTCTCGGGATCGTAGATGGCGCTCTCTAGCGGGGAGCTTGGCCGCGCCGGGATCCACGGCGGGTTGCAGACTACGAGCGGAGCCCGGCCCTCCGGGAAGAGATCGGCCTGCATCACCTCCACCTGCGCGGCCAGCCCAAGCCGCGCCAGGTTCTCGCGGGCGCACGCCAGCGCACGCGGGTCACGATCGGTGGCCACGATGCGCGCGATGCCGCGTTTGGCAAGCACAGCGGCCAGCACGCCGGTCCCGGTGCCAATGTCGAAGGCCAACGGCAACGCAGGCGCAGGCAACGGTGCCTCGGCCACCAGCCCCACGTACTCGCTGCGCACCGGCGCGAACACGCCGTAGTGTGGGTGGATGCGGCCGCCGAGCGCGGGGATCTCGATGCCCGTCTTGCGCCATTCGTGCGCGCCGATCAGGCCGAGCAGCTCGCGCAGCGAGACCAC
>PLYS01000402.1:4575-7357 GCA_003153455.1 Betaproteobacteria bacterium
GCTTACGGGATTTGCTGTCGGCGCGCCGCGCCAGCGCCTGCAGCAACTGGCGCGCGTTCTGGAAATCGCCTCGCCACAGCATTGCGGTGCCCTCGCAGGCGAGGCGATATGCGGCGTCGGCCGTCATGATGTCGTCCGCGATGACCACGCGCCTAGGGGGTGGCGCCCCGCGCTCCGAGCGCCAACGGGCGGAGCGGGTCTCGCCGGCCTCGGTCCAGCTAATGACCGGGTACTCACTCACGGCGGATTAATGTGTAAGGGTTTTCGCATCCGACTTAGCCGAGAAACAAAATCGTTTTTTTCGGAACGTCTGCTTCTCGGCAAGACAAAGCGCATCACCATTCGTGCTCGCGAAGTGCCTTGCGTGACGAAGGTAGCACGCGCTCAAGGCCGGGCCGAGAACGATATGCGGTCTTTGGAAGACTTATTCACTTTGCTGCAATCGAAGGACCGGCGCCCTTGGGCGCTCGACTAAAGAGGATACCGCATCAAACATAGATGAAAGAGTGAATTCAAAGCGCGTCTGCTGATCAAAAGCAGTTTCCGCAAAACCGGAAGGGAATGATTGGATCAAGTCACCGATGCGGTCGCTGAAACCCTTGGGTTCGAGGTTGTGCGCAATGGCGTTTCTAATTTTGTTGAGCTTCACGAGACTCGTCCACAGCCAAGATTGAAAATCTGGTGGAAAAAACGCTTGGGCGAGGAGGATGCACTGATAAAA
The DNA here is from genome assembly GCA_003153455.1 of Betaproteobacteria bacterium. Taxonomy (GTDB): domain Bacteria; phylum Pseudomonadota; class Gammaproteobacteria; order Burkholderiales; family SG8-41; genus PALSA-1004. The sequence continues at coordinate 5,297 of PLYS01000402.1, forward strand.
ATCAAGGCGTGCATCGTCAAGGCTAGTAGGGTTTTTGAGTCGCTCGCTGATGAGCTGTCGCAATTGCTCTTCGATTAAGAGGTGCGCTTTGAGAGTTACCAAATCGAGGTCTTTGCCATGAGGTAGCAACTTCAGGAACCGCTGAAACGATTCAAGTTGACGGTTAGTGATGTCGTCAGTGTTCATGGCGATAGAGGGTTCTAACTTGCGTTTTTAGTTGCCAGATTTATGTGACCAATTTAGTTGACAGACACCTTCCACGGATTTGGGGCCGTCAACTTCAAACACCAACACCCTCATTGCACCAAGTGGCAGTAGGGAAAGCTTTCAATGAACTGCTATTTCACCATTACGCTCTCCACGTCATATGGTGTAGGAATTGGTGAGATCGTGACAAGGAAGTCGGCTACCAGCAAGAATGGTAATGCCAAGACAGAAGGCACGGGACGAAGAACCGGCATCCTTCTTGAGATTTTAGAGAAGAACATAATGACCCCAACCCATAGCAACCATATGAGGTTCATGCCCATGCCCATGAGCAAAAGCAGTAGAGGTAATCGCAGGAATTTCATGAGGGGGTATATCGGCCCCAATACGAACTTAAGTGCCAAACTGACAAAGCGGAGTGGTGTATTAATGACCAAGAATGTTTTCTGCTCCCAAAATACCGGATGCACCATTGCAAACTCCTATTCGGGATACGGAGTGCCACAAATTGAGTAAATATGTAACGTGGCGGGGCGGCGCCTGAAAAAGCTGGTCAGGATCGTCTATCAAACGGCTAAACGCCCAGGCGACACCGAGCAACACAATGCCGCTAGCCCAGAACACCAGCGCTTCGCCTTTCAATCCCAGTCCTATCTCGTTTATTCACAGACTAGGGCGCGTCCCTTTTACTTCTTCGACGCGACGCGCGCTGTCAGGGCGTCCAACTTCGCCACCGCCTCGTCAAGTTCCTTCGCGGAAAGTTCCTCCAACCCTCCCTCCCGATGGAACAGCCCCACGTTCAACGCAAACCGCGCGGGTTTGCCGGCAGGCTTGGAGACGATAAGGGTGGCGCCTCCGCAGGCGCAGTTTAGTTGGTGGTCGCTTGACCCTTCCACCTTGTTATCGAGGATTCCCGCCCGCTCCTTGGCCGTCTTGACGCAGGACGACAGCGACGCGAGGTCCTCCCTCGATATGCGGAACGCCGGCTCTGAACTCAGAATCCGCCTCATCGACGCGATCACCAACGCCTCACCCGACACGAGATCCACCGCGACATCGACGTCGCACCCGACCCCGAGAATCTTTTCGTTGAAGGTCGCCGCGTATCGCAGTCCTCCGCTCTCCTTGGCGCCACCCTTCATTCCTTTTCCCTCCTTGTCTGTCCGCCCTTCACAGTCTAACCCGGTATCCTGTTCCACTGCACCTCAAACCAGGATATTGCGGTCCATTAAACGACCAAACCTATCATCATACACTTGCCTCGATCCCGGAACGCGTGGCTAAAGTCATGCCCGCCTATCGTGAGCGCGAGGAATGGCTACCTAAACACGGGGCAGGGTTAGAAGTTTGATTCAAATCTGGTAACCCGGCAGGCCGCGCTCGGCACCGGTCAGCATGTCAGGCAACGCAGGGGAGGCCGCGAATGGTCGGCACAACCGCGGCCCGCCTAGAATAGCGGCATGCCCGAAATCTGGAAGCCCACTCAGCTTGACGCAATCGAGCGCAAATACCCGACGCCAGAGGTAAAAGCCTTAGTCGCGGAGATCAGGCGGTTGAACGTGATTGCTTGGCGTGCACACGATGTCATGCTCCAGTTTGATCAGATAGCCTTCCGAGTCGAACTAAGGCTATCAGAGAGGTGGCAACGCAGAAGGCAGACCATCGAAAAATACAGGTGGTAATGCGTAAAGAGATAAAGTGCTAAGAGGGCTTGCTTGTGCTCGTCATTAATGTTCACGTCGATGAATTTGATCGGCGCCTGATATGCTCCGTCAAGCATGGGAAAAGGTTTCGCCAGGTCGGGATGGCACATGTGCATAGTGACGAGCAGATTGGTTTCCTCTGCCCCTATGA
>PLYS01000191.1 GCA_003153455.1 Betaproteobacteria bacterium
TAACGGCCCGTCGCCATCAGCGCATAATGGAAGTGCAGCGAATAGGTGATGACTGTGGAGCGCGGCATTTCCAGGCCCGCGGCTCGAAAAGCCGTCGTCATGATGGAATGTCCCACACTTCCTGGCGGCGGCAGCGACCACGCCTCGTCCATCAGTTCGGTCAGCGCGACTTTACGCCGGCGAACCCACTTGCTGGACTGCGCCGTCGCGACAAACACCTGCTCCTGAAACAGAACTTCGACGTTGATGCCCTCCGCCGGGAACGGCTCTGGGATTCGTCCGACCGCAAGCTCGATGTTGCGCGGCCGCAGCTCGCGCTCCTGCAGCGTGGCTGGATCGCCCTGCGTCACATGGAAAACCATCTTCGGATATTGCCGCGCCAGCCGATCCACGATGGCCGGCACAAAGCCAGACGACATCGGCTCGGTGCAACCGAGGCGAAGCTCGCCGCTAGTCGGATCGGCGAGGTGTTCGATTTCCCTGACGCTCTGACGAAGGTCGTCGAACACCGCATTGCCCCACTTGAGCATCGCGCGGCCGTAGCGCGTCGGCTCGACGCCCGCCGGCGTGCGGTCGAACAGCCGGACCTTCAGGGTGTGCTCGACGTCGGAAATCGCCTTGGAAATCGCCGGCTGAGAGATCGCGAGTTCGGCGGCGGCCTTCCCCATGCTGCCGCACTGCGCCACGCTCATCAGGATATGAAGGTCCCGAAGCTTGAGGCGGCGGCCGATGCGGTCATCCCAGCGCATGGCTGATCCAATAACTAATAAGTTATGTTGTCATCAAAAGAGAGAACTACCTGCTTATATACCCGACGGCCTATGGTTTGCCATCNNCTACCCCACCAAGCCAGTGAAGATCATCACCCAGGCGGCAGTCGGCAGCGGCCCCGACGTGATCGGGCGCATTGTCGCCGACCAGCTCACGCGCCGCTTGGGGCAACAGGTGCTGGTCGTCAACCATCCGGGCGCAGGCGGGCTTATCGCGGCGCAGGCCGCGGCGACGGTAGAGCCGGACGGCTACACGCTCTACATGCCGAGCAGCAGCGCCCTGATGGTGTTGCCGGAAACCCACGCGAATCTGTCGTTCAACTTCGAACGCGACTTCGTGCCAATCGGCATGATCGGCAAGCAACCGATGCTGATCGCGGTTTCGCCGAAGCTCGGCGTCTCGACGCTGGCGGAGTTGATCGCACTGGCAAAGAAGCGGCCCGGCGAGATTCTCTACGCAGGAAATACGCCCGGCGCCATCCCAAGTTTGACCGGCGACATGCTGAAACAAAGGGCCGGCATTGATATGACTTTCGTGCCTTATCCCGGTTCGGCGGCAGCACTCCAAGACCTCATGGGCGGTCGGATTTCGATCGTCATCGAAAGCGGGCCAGGGCTGGCGGGCGCTATCCAAGGCGGTTCGGTCAAATTGCTGGCCGTCGCCTCGGACAAGCGCGTGCCGCAATTTCCGGACGTTCCGACGGTTGCCGAAACTTTGCCCGGCTTCGAAGCGACCGGGTGGTTTGCGTTGTTGGCGCGCGCCGGGACGCCCGACGCGATCGTGCAGAAGGTCAGTGGCGAGCTGCGGGCATCTCTCGCCGACGCCGGCCTGCAGGAAAAATTCGCCAAGCTCAGCACCGAACCCGCCCCGATGTCGCCGCCGGAGATGCGTGCGTTCATCGAACGCGAGCAGAAGTCGTGGATCCCGGTGATCCGAGAATCCGGTCTCAAGGCGAATTGAGTCGGCCATGGCCACGCAGATCGTCATGCTCGGGACCGGAACTCCCTACCCCGATCCGGATCGCTCCGGTCCCGCTACAGCGATCGTCGTCGACGAGACGCCTTATCTGATCGACTTCGGGCCTGGCGTGATCCGTCGCGTGGCAGCGGCCTATCGAAACGGAGTGACGGCGTTCGGGCGCTCCGCCGTCAATATCAAGACCGTGTTCCTGACCCACCTACATTCAGACCACACGATGGGCTACCCCGATCTCATCTTCACGCCCTGGATCATGGGCCGCACCGGACCGCTCACGGCCTACGGTCCGCCGGGATTCAAGGCGATGACCGACAACATTCTGAAGGCATGGCAGATCGACATCAATGCGCGCGCGGCGCGGCTGCAAAACTCGGACAGCTACCGCGTCGACACCCACGAAATCGCGCCGGGCGTGATCTATCGCGATCGCAATGTTGCCGTGACGGCATTTCCAGTGAATCACCATGAGATGAAGGATTCGTTCGGCTTCCGGTTCGAAACTCCGGACCGGACCATCGTAATTTCNNAAGATCACTCCAGCATGGCAGGCGTTCCGCCGAGCGCACCACACCTCATCAGAAGAGATGGCAGCTATTGCGGCGCAAGTGAAGCCCAGCCTCCTAATCCTTTATCACCGCTCTAACGCCGGCGGCGGCGAAACCGGATCCGATGACCAGGCAGAATTGGTCGGAGAGATTCGGCAACTTTACAAAGGCGATGTTGTGACTGGCCGCGACCTCGAAGTGTTCTGACCGCCGAACAAAATGTGAAAAACACACAGGAGGGGATGATGACTGAACGAGCAGCGATCCAAGCGAGAACTAACACTGCGGCAATGACTTCTCCGGCGGAGGCATTCACGGGCTCCGAAACGGCCGATCTGCAAATACTCGTCCTGTTTTCCGCTTTTGGACTGATGGTATCGGCTGCAATGGCGTCGCAGTTCTCCAATACGGAGTTGCTGAGTTAAGCGCTGCTTAACGCAGGATGAGCCAGCGTTATCGCCGTCCGGCCAGTTCCTCAGCGGAGCTTTCAGGCTAATCAGTCCAACAAGTATCAACTCCGTGCATAACGTGAGCTAAGCCATTGAAAAGGTTGGA
>PLYS01000185.1:0-243 GCA_003153455.1 Betaproteobacteria bacterium
TCCTCGGGACGATGAGCGACACGACAAAATGGGCGCGCATGTATCAAAGTCCCAAGCTCGAATTCGTTGTGAATCAGGATTGCTGGTGGCAATCGGAAACGCGTTTCGCCGATATAGTCCTGCCGGCGTGCACACAGCTTGAGCGTGATGACATCGCCGAGTGGGGCGAACCCGGCGGCTTCACCAAGGGAGCAAGCAGCGGCTGCAACTTCCGCGTCATCGTGCGCATGAAGAAATGCATCG
>PLYS01000185.1:259-3807 GCA_003153455.1 Betaproteobacteria bacterium
GATTATCGGCCAACACCGGCGCTGCGCTGGTACGCAGAGGGCCGCGCATGCGACACGCCCGATCCGCATAATCCCAAACGGCTCACCAGCAAGTCGCACGAACTCGGGACTGACAGCGGAAAAATAGAGTTCGTGTCACGCAGTCTCTTGGCGCACACGCCCGACGACGACGAGCGGCCGCCGGCGCCGCGCTATCTTGTGAGCTGGGAGGGGCATCACTCCTTGCGCGCGCAAGAATATCCTCTGCAGCTGATATCGCCGCATCCGCGCTTTAGTTTTCACACCCATTACGACAAACACGCGGCTTGGCTCGACGAGATCCCGGTGCATCGCGTGCAGAAGAACGGTTACGCCTGGTGGCCCGCGCGACTCCGTGCCGAGGATGCGAGCGAACGCGGTATCCGCAATGGCGATATCGTGAAGCTCTACAACGATCGGGCGACGGTGCTTTGTATTGCGGTGCTTACCGAACGCGTGCGGCGCGGCGTCGTGCACTCGTACGCCTCGTCAGCAAAATACGATCCGCTGGAGCCGGGCAACCCGAGCTCGCCGGATCGCGGTGGCTGCGTGGCGATGCTGACGCCCGGGCGGATGATGTCGAAAAACGTTGCGGGCATGGCGGCGAACTCGTGTCTCATCGAAATCGAAAAGTGGACAGGTTGAGGACGAACCGCGCCATGGCACGCTACGGGATGGTGATTGACGTCGGTCGCTGCATCGGTTGTTATAGCTGCTTCCTCGCCTGCCGCGACGAGCACGTGGGCAACGACTATCGACCCGTGTCACTCGCGCAGCCGCAGGCTGGGCAGAAGTGGATCGAAGTGCGAGAGCAGGAACGTGGTTCGTTTCCAAAGGTGAAGGTGGCGCACATACCCGTGCCCTGTCTGCATTGCACGGAAGCATCTTGTGTCAGCGCGACGACCAATGGCGCCGTGTACCGGCGCAGCGACGGAATCGTGCTAATCGATTCGGAAAAGGCGGCGGGGCAGCACGACATCGTCGCGTCCTGCCCGTACCGCGTTATCTTCTGGAATGAAGCGAAGAATGTCCCGCAGAAATGTACGCTTTGTGCGCACTTGCTCGACGACGGCTGGAAGGAGCCGAGATGCGTGGAGGTCTGTCCGACCGGCGCCCTGGTATTCGGCGATTTGAGCGATCCGGGCAGCGAAATCTCGAAACTGCATCGGACAAACGCTGTCGAGGATCTGCATCCAGAGTACGGAATGAAGCCGCTGGTCGGCTACCTAGGACTTCCCCGCCGGTTCGTCGCCGGCGAAATTGTCCTTGCAGATAAGGCGGAGTTCGCCGCGCAAGGCGTCAGGCTCACCCTGCGCCGGGATACGGAGGTGCTGACGACCGTTACCGACAACTACGGCGACTTTGAGTTCGACGGTCTTGAGGCCAACGTGAAGTACCTGCTTCGGATCGAGTATCCGGGGTATCGGTCAGGAGAATTGTGGGTGTCGACTCGGACCGATCTCAACGTTGGCACGATCGTCCTCGATCCGCTCAATGGAACGGATTGAGGACGACGGTGCGCCAGTTTGACGTCGAGAAGAAACCCATGTTCAACGAGCGGGAATCCACGTCGCGATAGCGTCGGCGACGCTTGGGCCCATAACGAAGTCGCGCATCAGGCGAACGTGCGGGATGATATCCAGATCACCACGCGGATCGCAAACTATGTTCGCGAAAGTCTAGCCTGAGGGGGCACCGACATGAAAGGGGCGGTTTTCGGCAACAGCGTGCGAGACGCGGCCTCGACGGTCGCGCCGAAGGCCTGGGAAGTGTTGCGCACGCGCATCGCAAAATCGGTACGACGACCGCGGATAGTCCGCTCTCTGATTTCGCTTTTCATTCTAATTGTGATCTGGGAATTAACTGGCCGCTTCATCCTGACCAACAAGTTATTCTTTGTGCCATTGTCCGACATTGTTGTTACAACCGCGCGGCTTGCTGCGAGCGGGGAGCTCGAGCGGGACATGGCGGCGAGCTTTAAGGAAATCGCCTACGGCATGATTCTGGCGGTCGTCATTGGTAACGCTTTCGGCGTCTTGTTGGGCGCGAGTCGCGTGGTCAGTGATTACACCGAGGTCTACGTGAACGCGCTCTATTCGACGCCGCTTGTTGCGGTCGCGCCGCTGCTCATTCTTTGGCTCGGGATCGGCATCGCCTCGAAGGTTGCCGTCGTTTTTATCATCTCGGTGTTCCCGATTGTCATCAGTACGGCGTCCGGTGTGCGCAATGTGGATTTCCACTACCTGGATGTCGCGCACGCGTTCGGCGCGACTCGTCGCCAAGTCGTCGTTAAGGTGCTGGTGCCGGCCGCGCTGCCATTCGTTCTCACCGGTGTGAGGCTCGCCATCGGCCGCGCAATCGTCGGCGTCGTCGTCGGCGAAATGTTCGGTGCGAATGCCGGGCTCGGCTACCTCATCTTCGCGTCTGGGCAAACCTTCGACGTGTCGGCGATGTTCTCCGGCGTCATCTGTCTCGCATTCGCTGGCGTTTCGCTCACCTGGGCGTTGCAGAAACTCGAGCACCGCCTCGTTCGCTGGAAACCCGCGGTGTTGGAGGAGTAAATGGAGCGGCATGCGACGGTGACTAGGCCAGCCAAGCTGTCGGTATCTGGAGTCGGAAAGACTTTTCGGACACGGGGAAATTTGCTCGTCGTTCTCGAAGATATCAAGTTTGAAGTGATGGCTGGCGAGTTTTTCGTCATCGTTGGTGCATCGGGGTGCGGAAAAACGACTTTCCTAAGAATTGTTCAAGGTCTTGATCGTCCGACGACGGGTACGATTGAGCTCGATGGACGGGCTTTGCATGGGTCTGGACAAGACCGCGGTTTTGTCTTTCAGAATGATTCCCTATTTCCGTGGCGGACGGTCTTGCGCAATGTCACGTTCGGTCCGGAGCTTCGTGACACGCCGCGCAAGGAGGCAGAGCGCAACGCGCGGGACATAATCGCCCTCGTCGGGCTTTCAGGGTTTGAAAACCATTATCCCCACGAACTGTCCGGCGGCATGCGTCAGCGCGTCAATCTTGCCCGGGCGTTTGCAGTCAATCCGGATATTCTCTTGATGGACGAGCCGTTTGCTGCCCTCGATGCCTTGACCCGCGAGCAAATGCAGCAGGAACTCGTCCGTATCGTTGCTGAGACCGGAAAAACGGTCATATTCGTCACCCATCAAATCGATGAAGCGGTTCTGCTGGCCGACCGGATTGCTGTCTTGAGCGCGCGCCCCGGTCGGATCGTGCGCATTGTCGATGTCGATTTGGCGCGGCCGCGAACACTCGATCTCAAGCGAACACCTCAATTTCACGCCATCGTAGAAGAGGTATGGAATTTGATTGCGCAAACCCACGGCTTGGGAAACGAAGAAGCAAAAGCTCACGGGATAGCACCATGAGAGCGACACGCAGAAAATACGTTCATGCCGGCGCAGCCTCTGTTATGGCGCTTGGATGCCCAGCGATTCCGCCGTGTATGTACCGAGAACTTCACCCGTATTGATTGGCCGAAGGAATCGCCTAACGTCAGCGCACCATGA
>PLYS01000585.1 GCA_003153455.1 Betaproteobacteria bacterium
TGAACGGCGATTACGGAGCCACCCGTTATTCGAAGCTCTCCCAGATCAACCGGGAAAACGTCAAGGATCTGCGGCTTGTTTGGGCCTTGGCGCTGGGCGGCATGCAGGATGTCGGACAAAACGGTCCGGAAAACGAAGTCAATCCGCTGATTGACAACGGCTTCATGTACACGACTGACGGCTGGGGCACCGTCTACAAGATCGACGCCCGCAATCCCAACAAGGGCGAGTTCGTCTGGGTGGCTGACCCCGGCGTGTCGCATAAGGGAAACGTTCCGCGCACGCGCGGCATTGCGCTGTGGGAAGACCTTGTGATCGCCAACCTTCCGGACGGCCGCGTCATTGCAATCAACCGCGACAACGGCGAGATCGTCTGGGACAAGAAGGTTACCATTACCAACGAGTTCGGCAGCACGGAAAAATTCTTCGCGGCGCCCATCACCGCCGAGGGCAAGGTCATCGTCGCGAATGGCGCGGGCGACGGGAAAACGCGCGGCTGGATCGCGGCGCTCGACGCGAGAACGGGCAACGAACTGTGGCGCTGGTACGCCGTGCCAAAGCCGGGCGACCCGGGCAGCGAAACGTGGAAGGACAAGAACAACGCCTGGAAGACCGGCGGCGCCGGCCTTTGGCAGACGGGCTCCTACGATCCCGCGACGAAGCTCACCATATGGGGTACGGGCAATCCGATACCGCAATACGACCCGCAGGCGCGTCCGGGCGACAATCTCTACACCAACTCCGCCGTCGCGCTGAACGTCGAGACCGGCAAGCTCGCCTGGTATTTCCAATATACGCCGAACGACTCGTGGGATTATGACGAAGTCGGTATCCATATGCTGTACGACACCGCGATCAATGGCCAGCAACGCAGGGTTGTCGGCCATTTCGCGCGTAACGGATTTTTCTACACGCTGGATCGAACGACGGGCAAGTACATCCAGAGCGCCCAGTACGTGAACGATTTGAACTGGACGAAGGGGATCAATCCCAAGACCGGGATGCCGGTCGAATACGACCCGAAGCTCGACGTGCAAATCTACAATCCCGAGGCGCGGGCGTTGCGCGGCGACCCCACCAAGCGAACCTGCCCGACCTGGCATGGCGGCGTCGCACACCAGCCGACGGCCTATAATCCGGTCAAGAAGATCGCCTACGGGGCCGGCGTCGAGGGCTGCTTCTCGCAAAACGGTGCGGCCGTTGCGTTCAGATCGCCCGAGGGCGGCATCGACGAGAAGGGGAGCGAGAAGCGAACTTACACCAGCGATCTTTATTATGGCTCCATTACCGCGTTCGACACCGTCAACCAGAAGGTCATCGCGAAGGCTGTCACCGATATCGAGGTTCGCTCGGGCACTATCGTCACGGCCGGCGGTGTTGTTTTTACCGCGTTGCAGGACGGCTGGGTAATCGCCTATAACGACGAGACGCTCGAGGAACTCTGGCGCTTCAACCTGGGCACGACGCTCAAGGGCGCGCCGGTGACCTACGCAATCGGGGCCAAGCAGTATCTCGCCGTGCAAAGCGGCGGTCGTCACCTGCATCCGGTGAAGTACGACAAGCTGGAGAACTCGAGCTACCTGTTCGTCTTCGCGTTGAACTGAAACCGGCGCCGCAGGAGGGGCTGAGCCTGCCCCTCCTGCCTATTTCGGAAACTCGCGGCAGGTCTCGACTTCCGAGCCCCAGTATTCGGCGCACTTCGCGCGATCCATCGGGCCTTTCCCGATGATCTTCCCAAACATGAAGTCGGCCAGCATTTCAACTTCGCGCGGCTGCAGTGTCGCTGACGGGTCGAACATTCTCACTCCGAGCGCTTGCAGGTCAGCCTGCTTCTTACCGTAGCAACGCCCATCGCTGTAGGCGAGTCTGTCGAAGGCCGGCATGCCCGTTCCTGGCAGTCCGCATTTGACGACCATGATCAGGGTGTTGCGGTCGAGCTTGGTCTCGCGCAGGTTCGCGCCGTCCGGCATCTGGTTGTCCATCTTGCGCCCATCACCCGCCCAGCCGTGACACGCCTGGCAATTTCCCTTTTGCTGGAAAAGTCTCATGCCCTCGGCAAGGTCGGCCGCATCGACAGTCTGCGCCTGCACGGCCGAGGCAAACAGCAGTTGCGCAGCGATCGCAACAGGTAGGGTCACCCGTGAGAGCAAACGCAGCCACACAGAATGCTCGCTTGTAGCCGCTTTTCTCCGGAAGTCGAGTTGCATGTGCGCTGGCTTTCCGAGCAACTACTTCTTCATGTACCGCTTATGGCAGTCGTCGCACGTGCCGTAGAGGACGTCACCGGCATCGAGGACAGCCTCGACGTTTTTCGCCTTCGCCGCCTTGCCCGCGGTTTCTGCGGCGGCAGACATTGCATTTGAATATTTGACCCAATTGGCGCCGTCCGTGGATGGGGCCTGCCTCATCAGCAGTTTCGCGGCGTCGGTTAGTTTCGCTGCGCTGTCCTGAACCGCAGTCCAATCCTTGTCGTTTTTCGGCGCCTCTTTCCCAACACCGAATACGGCGTCCGATGCCGGGATGACGATGGACTTCATCAACTCCAGAACGCTGGCTGCGGGTCTGGAGCCGGACGGCTGCTGAGCGGCTGCCGCATTCGCTAAAAAGAGAAGAACGGTAATAGGCACGAGCACGGGGACAGCCCTCATTTCCTCATCCTTTTTGCGTGGGCCGCCTCGCGTCGGCCTTCAGCGATCATTGATAGGCGCGCCAAGGGCGCCACGGCTACTTGAATACCTGCTGCATATACATGATGAGGTCGGCGCGATCACGCGCGTCGGGCATGCCGGCATAAGGCATGCGATTCGCCGGCACTGTTTTTTGCGGGTCGGCGGCGAAAGCGTCCATCGTCTGGGGCGTCCACGTGATGCCGCTGCGCTTGAGCGCCGGAGAGTAGCGAAAATCGTCGCGCTCGGCCGCCCGCCGCCCGAAAACGCCGTGGAGACTGGGTCCCACGCCGTTGACTCCACGCTCGACCGAGTGGCACGCGCGGCAGTCCTCGAACAGTTTCTCGCCGCGTTTCGGATCGCCCTGCGCATGCGCGACGCCGTGCATGGAGAGCAGCACGATTGCACTTGATAACAAGAGTTTGCTGAAAGTCATTTTTTCACCGGCGAATATCAGAAAAAGTTTGCAGGTCACCAGTCACGGCCCTTACGCCGACACCAGCGGACCGGGGTTTTTTACGTAGCGCTTGACCGCGTCCGCTGTCCAGTAGGCGAGCGCGCCCACCGGCCCGGTCGGGTTGTACGACGCATTGTGCGGAAACACGTTCGCGCCCACCACGAACAGATTGTGGCAATCCCAGCTTTGCAGATACTTGTTCAAAGCGCTGTTCTTCGGGTTGGTTCCCATGATCGTGCCGCCCGTGTTGTGCGTGCTTTGGTACGGCACGACCGTCCAGGGTTCGGTGCGGGCCGTGGCCGGGTTGAACGCCGTGGGATTCATGGACTTGGCAATATCGTTGATGACCTGTACCGCGTGCTGCCCCATCTTGTGCTCGTTCGCCTTGTAATCGAAGGTCATGCGCATCAGGGGCTGGCCGAAAGCGTTGCGATACGTCGGGTCGAGATCGTAGCAGTTGTAACGGTTCGCCATCACGCTGCCGCTCGCGCCGATGTTCATCGCGGTTTGGTACCACTTTGCCGTGGCGGCTTTCCATGCTTTGCCCCAGGCCGGCGTGCCGCGGGGCACCGGCCGGTAACCGATGGGCAGGGCCGTATTGAAGCCGCCCGCGACGGTGAACCCGCCGAGAAAACCGTGCTTGCCGCGGTCGAAATCCCAGTTCGCGTTGTGGTCGTCGATGGTCATGCTCGACCCGCCCGCGTTCATGAACGGGTTGAAGTTCCGGCCTTCGAAGAAGAGCGTCGCGCCCGCGCCGGTCTGGTAGCAGTAGTTCTTGCCGATCACGCCTTGCTGGCTCACCGGGTCATACGGTTGGCCTATGCCCGAGAGCAGCATCAGGTGCACGTTGTTGATGGCGTAAGCGGTCAGCATCACCATCGCCGCCGGCTGTTCGAATTCTTCGCCGTTCAGCACGTTCGTATAGGTCACGCCGGTCACGCGCTTGCCGCTCGAGTCCTTCAGCACCTTCGTCACCCACGCGTGCGTGCGCAGCTCGAAGTTCGGATTGCGCATCGCAATCGGAATGACGGTCATATGCGGGCTGCCTTTCGCATTCGCCTCGCAGCCGAAGCGTTGGCAATAGCCGCAATATTGGCAAGCGCCAAACCGCGCGCCATCGGGATTGGTGTAGGCGCGCGATGCATTTGCGCTGGGACGCGGAAACGGGTGATAACCGTTGTTGTTCGCAGCCGTTTTGAACATTTCATTCGCCAGGAGGGTCGTGAGGGGCGGCAGCGGATAGTCGCGCTCGCGCGGGGCCTCGAATGGATTGCCGCCAGGTTGTATCTGACCGCGAATATTCCCCGCCTTGCCTGAAACCGCCGCCACGTATTCGAACCGGTCGTAATACGGTTCGAGCTCGGCGTAGGTGATGCCCCAGTCCTGGATCGTCATGTCGGCGGGGATATAACCCTTGCCATAGCGCTCCTCGTACCGGCTGCGAATCTTGAATTCCATGTCGGTCCAGCGCCACGTGTGGCCGCTCCAGTGCACGCCGGAGCCGCCGACGACTTCACCGGGCAAAAACGAACCGAGCCGCCGCATCGGCAATGCTTCCTGCGAAGGATTGTTGCGGATCGTGAGCGTGTCCTTCGCGGTGTTTTGCATGAGGTCGTGGCGGTGGACGAAGCGGAGCTCGTCGCGGACGTGCGGCACCGAATAATCGCTCTCGGTCGTGCGCATGCCGCCGCGCTCGAGCGCGACGACTTTCAACCCGGCCTCGCTCAATTCCTTCGCGAGTATGCCGCCCGTCCAGCCGAGACCGACGATGACGACATCGACTTCTTTCAGCTTGGTTGCCATGTCATCCTCCGTGTCAGCTCATGTCCGAGATGCTGAGGGGATCGACCGTGTATTTCCTGTCGCGAAACTTCTCGACGTTCTGATAATGCACGGCGATCACTCCGGGGAAGCCGATCAGCTTCCAGCCCGCCTTGTTCCGGTTGCCGCCGTACATCGGGTCCGCGAACATGCCTTCCATGACGTTCTGATACAGCGTGGTAAAGAACACTCGCGCAGGCGGCCCGTTTTCGAAAGTCACCTTGCCGGCCTGGAGATTAAGCAGAAACTCCTGGCGCTGGCTCTCGGTGATCTTGTCGAAACTCTTGCCGAAGGTCTTGACGCAGAACGCATTGGCGGCGGCAATGCCGGTGCGATACAGGTCCGCCGGCGTGAGCGGCAATTGGTAACCCTGGCTCGACGTGCCCTGCTTCCACGGGCCCTGCATGTAGAGGCGATCGCCTTTGCCCCAGCCGCCCGCAAGCGCGCGATCGATGTAGGTGTTGAGGCCGATGTCAGTGCCCTTCGGCGACAACGCGTCGGCCGGCACCATATGATCGACGAGTGCCTCGACGAAAGCGGCCTCGTCGGGGTTGAGGTACGCATAGCCTGAATTAGTGACTGCTGGTGCCGCTGCGCCTTGCTGAGCCGGCGCCGCAAGCGGCAAGGTGACTGTTACGGCAGCAGCGCTGCCAGCCACGGCGCTTTTGAGAAAAGCGCGGCGATCGAACCCGTCGTTTTTCATCACTCCTCCCCTTTGGTGAGCAACTATACGAATCCCGCAATTACCAGCAGCAGTATAAGCCCCCGCATAGCGTTTGCAAGCGTGGCGGCGGTCCATGCCGGCCATGGGAATTTGCTCAGGCAAAAGTCAGCGCATCGCGCCGTGTTACTTTAAAATAACGTGCGCAAACAACAAAAGACTGGATAAGATGGATACGCTAAAGGTTGGCATGAAGGGCGAAATGCAGTGGGAAGTCACGGCGGATTTGTGCACCGCTCGCGGCGAGTATCTCGTGTTTTCGACGCCATCGATGACACGTTTTGTCGAGATGACATCGCAAAACCTGGCGAAACCACACCTGAAACCCGGTCAGGGGCAGGTCGGGATGTCGGTGAATATCCGCCACCTCGCGCCGACGCCGATCGGGAAAAAGGTGCGTTGCGAAGCCGAGCTTATTGCGATCGACCGCCGCAAGCTCACGTTCAAAGCAAAAGTGTTCGACGACGTCGAGCAGGTCGGCGAAGCCGAGCACGAGCGCTTCGTTATCGATCTCGACAAGTACATGGCGCGGCTCAAGGCCAAGATCGAGGCCAACGCGAGTCCACATCGAATCTGACATGAAATCCGCAAACTCGCTGCTCGCGGGCTGGCTCGGGGTCGTCGTTGCCGCCGCGGCGCCGATTGACGCGCTGGCGCAGGTCTATCCGAACAAGCCGGTGCGCCTGCTGGTTGGATTCACCGGCGGCAGCACCAGCGACGTCATCGGCCGGGTGGTGGCGCAGAAGCTCGCCGAGGGCCTCGGACAAAACGTCATCGTCGAAAATCGCCCCGGTGCCGGCGCCAACATCGCCGCTGAAGTGGTCGCCAAGGCATCGCCCGACGGCTATACCGCGCTATTCGCGAATACCGGGATCGCGGTCGCCATCAGCGCCTACAGCAAGCTCGGCTACGATGTATTGCGCGACCTTGCTCCGGTCGGGCAGGCCGCCGCGAGTCCGCACATCCTGGTCGTCAGTATGTCATTGCCGGTGCAGTCGGTGAAGGATTTGATCGCACTCGTCAAGGCGAAACCGCGCGCGCTCAACGTTGCCTCGACGGGCTCCGGAAATTCCGACCACTTTGCCTACGAACTGTTCAGATCGATGACCGGCGCGGAGATGACGCACATCGTTTACAAGGGCGGCCCGCAGGCCATGATAGACGTCATGAGCGGGCAGGTTGCCGCGTATTTCGCTGGAATGGCGGTTGCATTGCCGCTCACACGAACCGGCAAGACCAGGGCGCTGGCGGTGACCTCAGGCCGGCGTTCGCCGATGGCACCCGACATTCCGACCATGGAGGAAGCCGGTTTGCCCGGCTACGAGCATCTGCTGTGGAATGCCATTTTCGTTCCGGCCGCGACGCCGAAGGACATCGTCGCGCGTCTCGATGCCGAACTCGTCAAGGCGGTCAATTCGCCCGATGTGCGCGAGCGCTTCGCGGCGCTCGGCGCCGAGCCGGCCAGCAGGACGTCCGAGCAGATGGCGGCTTACCTGCGGAGCGAAATCGACAAGTACGGCAAGATCGTGCGCGCGATCGGCCTGAAGATAGACTGAATGAAACAGACGGTCCGACTTCATGTTGGTTCGGTCGAAGAGATGGGGAAACGCTTTGGCGATGCTTGGCGGCGGCTGGAGCGCGGGGACAAGGTCCGGGAAACCCACCTCACCTTCTTCGACCTCGAAACCATGATGGCGACGCTTTCTCCCAAGCGCCTCGCCCTGCTCAGGCACGTTCGCCGTCATCCTGCGAATAGCATATCCGAACTCGCCAAGACCCTGGGCCGCGACTACAAACGGGTCCATGCGGATGTGTCCTTAATGGTCAGGCCAGGTGTAACGACAAGGAAGCCGCGGGTAAACTTTTGGCTCTGGGCCCGTCGCCCAGCATTGATGGTCTGCCAAGCGATCAGCATTGCCATCACGGTGGTCTTGCCTGCGCCGGTCGCCAGCTTTAGCGCAAGACGCATGAGTTCCGGGTTGGCGTCGTTATTGGCGTTTGTCAGGTGCTCGATGAGACCCTTGCCCGACTTCCCGGCTTGCGGTGCTACCTCGATGAGCCAGATGGCAGTTTCGGCCGCCTCGACCTGACAGAAGAATGGACGGATATTGCTGAATTGGTGATGACGCCAGTGCTGCAGCAGACGTGCCGTTTCGGGAGTGACGCGCCAGTCATTGGGATTGGGCAAGGCACGCCATTTGTCTACCTCCTGCCGGACAGAATTGATAATGGCCGTATGATCGTACCGCTGTTCCTGGGTGGAAAGGCCTTTGCCTTCGTCGAATACCAGCGCCGTCTGTTCAGCCACGCCTTTGCGTTTCTTCGGCTTTGGAATTGGTGTAATGAATTCCGCGCGGCGGCGCGATTCCATGATTCGGTTCGTCGGCTGCCCGTCGCCATCCAGCTCCCAGTAACGGCCTGGATAGCCGTACGGCGAGTTGAGTATTGGCTTCTCAAAAAAACTCGCTGTCATTCGGTATCACCATGATGGGAGATTACGCGTCGCCACGCCGCGAGCAGCGTGGCGATTTGCCCTCGGGCCTCCCTTACGTCGCCCATTCTTATTGGTCTCGGCGGAAATGACTGGAAAGAGATTCTATCCCTGCTGAAGAATAGATGTGGCCAAACACGAAAATCTTAGTGAAAAATGCTGGAGAGCCGTATGGATATTGGCGTGCCGGACGATATGAAGGACCGTGAGGGCAGGAGAGCAGTACCGTGTGGTTTACTCCGTACTCGTCGCTCCTCACGGCCTCTTCGCCATCGTCGATTTGTTGAGCGAGCGCGCGTCGCGCGGCTTCCAGCGGCCCGCATCGACTTGCGCCAAGAACTCTGCCGTGATGCGATTGAAAAAATCCGGCTCTTCGAGATTGACCGCGTGTCCGGTGCCCGCGACCACCGTCAGCCACGCCGATGGGCAGACGCGCTTGATGAAAACTCCCGGCTCGAGGCAATTATTGTCCTCGTCGCCACTGATCACGTGCAATGGCACCTTAAGCTTCGCCAGTCCGCGTTCGAGGCTGTAGACGGTGGGGCGCCGTCCCTGCACGCCGCGCAGCGTGTTCGCCGAGCCGAGCGCCGAATGCCCTGCGAATTCGGCGCAGAAGTGGGCGAAGCCGCGTGGGTCCTTGTTCTGGAACTGAACTCGCGAGGGGCCGACCTGGTACGGCTTGATCGCTTCCTTGGTGCCGAGCTCCGCGAAGCGCCGAGCCATGATTTCGTTGTCGCGCAGGAACTGGCCGCGCTTGTCCGGGTCGGAGCCGAAACCGACGCCGACCGCGGTCAGCGACAGCGCCATGCGCGCATAACGCAGGCCGAAGTGCAGCGTTGCGTAGCCACCCATCGAGCAGCCGATGATGTGCGCTTTCCTGATTTTCAGATGGCGCATGACGTTGGCGACATCATCGGTGGCGATCGCCTGCGAGTATTTGGAGACGGCTTTCGGCACTTCGGACGGCGGGTAGCCGCGCGCGTTGAATGCGATGCAACGGTAGCGGCGGCTGAAATAGCGCAGCTGCGCTTCCCAGCTGTAGAGATCGTCAGCGAATTCGTGCACGAATATGACAGGAGTGCCGCGACCGGCTTCCTCGTAATACAGCCTGACACCATTCGAATCAGCGTATGGCATGGCAGTCTTCCTCGTGAAGGGACAAGGGACAAGGGACAAGGGTTCTATCCCATCGTTAATTGCGCATGCGGCGCGGCGCCCGCACGGGCAATCGCTCCGGCGTCGGGTAGTTCCGCGAGCGACCAGCATTGTTCGATCAAATGCTCGATCGCGGGCGGCGCAAGCTCGGCCGCGGCAACGCTGCGGAATTTGGCTTCGAGGTCGGCGTCGCTCAGCGGCCGCTGCAGGCAGCCGCGCGCATGCTCGACAAACATCTCCAAACTCTGGCCGTTGGTGAGCGTGATCCGCACCCTCGCCTGCTCCTTGCCGATTGCGCCGTCGCTGCTCACGGTAATTTTGTCACGGAATGCGACGACGCGCGGATCGTTTACACGTGCATCGGTGTATTGATGCACGCCGGCATCGGCGTCGAGCAGCGCGACCACCGCCGAGTGATAGAGACTCAGCTTGCCTTCGAGACCATCGCGCGGGGTCTTGTTGCCACACAATTGCTGCGCCAGCGGGCCGATCGTAATTTCCACTTTGGAGATCTGCGCCGGATCGATGCGGTGCGCGGCACGCAAGTCGAGGCAGGCATCGAGCACCGGATGGATCACAACGCCGCACGGGTATGGCTTGTAGGCGTTTTGCATCAGCTCCCACCTTGCGCCAAGCTCACGCGTGATCTCGGCGGCATCGCTGCGCGTCGCGAGCACGTTGAGAAAGCCGCGCGGCGCCTCGAGCGCCCGCTCGGAGCTGGTGAAATTGCCAGCCGCAAGCAATGCCGCGGCCAGTCCATTGCGTGCGGCATGGCCCATGTTGTAGCTCTTGCACATGCTGCCAAGCACTTCGCGCAAGCCCGACGCCTGGGTTGCCGCGATACCGAGCGCCCACGTCATCTGTTGCGCATCGAGCTTGAGCGCCTTGCCGGCTGCGACCGCGGCGCCGAACACGCCGCAGCTCGACGAGATATGCCAGCCATCCTCATAGTGTTCGGGCGATACCGCGATGCCGATGCGGCACTCGGCGTCGACGCCCAGGATGAACGCGTGCACGAAATCGGCGCCGCTAAGCGGCCGGTGTTCGGCCAGCGCGAGCAGTGCTGCGGCAACCGGCACAGTGGGGTGGATCACGGTGCGCAGGTGCGTGTCGTCGAAATCGAGAATGTTGGAACTGACCGCGTTGACGCATGCCGCGGTCAGCGCATCGAGACGCTCGCCGCGGCCGAGCAGCGTTGCCCGTGGCTTGCCCGCAAACTCGCGTAGCGCGGCAAGCAGGCGCTCGACCGTTTCGTCACGACAGCCGCCGAGCGCGCAGCCCAACCAGTTGAGTATGGCGCGCTCGCCCTCGTGGCGCACGACTTGCGTAATGTCGCCCCAGCGCGATTGGACGACGAAACGCGCGAGCTGGGTGGTAACCCCGGTTTCAGACAAGAAACGATACCTCAAAAAATTCGCCGCTCAGCGCGCAGTCTCGGCCTGGTGCACGATGCAGATGCCGATCAGCACCGCCACCGCGCCGGCGATCTCGATCCAGCCCAGCGTTTCGCCGAGCAAAATCCACGCGAACAACGCTGCCATCACCGGCTGGAACAACAGTCCCACCGAGGAGAAAGTGGCGGGCAGGTGCGCCATCGCGTAGGCGATCAGGCTTTGCCCCACCACCTGCGACACCAGCGCGAGCCCGATGAGCTTGCCCCAGCCGCCGTCGGTGAGCGGAAAAAATCGCTCGCTGGAGGCAAGCGCCAATGGCAGCAGCGTGACTGCGGTGATCACGCCGCTCCACGCCATGATGCTGGCGGTCGAAACGCTGGCGCGCAAGCGGGTCACCAGGAGCTGGTAACCGGCGTAGAACATCGCGGTAACCACGCCGAGCGCGTCGCCCAGCACTTGCCTGCCGCCCAGCCGGAAATCGCCGCCGATCAGCACTGCCATTCCGGCGAGCGCGGTGGCGAGCCCGACCAGGAACCTCCCGCTCGGCATTTTGCGAAACAGTAACCACGCCGCGAGCGTAACGAAAATCGGCGCCACGTTGGCGAGCAGGGTCGCATTGGCGACCGAGGTGAGCACTATCGACCAGTGCCACACCGCCAGATCTCCGGCGAAGAACAGGCCGGCCCAGATCATGAGTCTGCGGTCGGCTGCCAGAACCGCACGCGGTGGGCGGTCGCGCTCGGCAAGCGCCCAGACCCACAGCAAAGGCAGCGCCAGAAACACCCGCCAGAACGCGGTCGAGACCGGGCCTGCTTCGCTCACCTTGACCCACAGCGCGGAGGTACCGATGCAGGCGGCGCCGGTGAGCAATGCGGCCACTGCGAACGCCGCGCCGCGCCGTTCGCGCGGGTGCTCAATCAGTTCGTGATTGACCACAGCATGCACGGTGACGCGGGTGTCACGCCTGGCAGCTATTCGTCATGGGCGCGCCAGCGGCGGTAACCGCGAACCAACGCAACCGCGCCGAGCACAAGAATCGCCACCAGCATAAACAGGAAAAACCCCGGCTTGGCGGCATAGGCAATGACAAACGTGCGGCCGGTGGTGAATTGCCCCGTCACTGCGCCGTAAACGGCGAAAACCACCAACCCCGCGCCGAGGCCCAAAAAAAACCCCGGTGATTCGAAGAAGCCGCTACCCGAGGGTGACGTAAACAGCTTTTCGGTGAATGATTTCATGACGTCAGTCCCGTGTCCGGTTCGCGCTTACTTTCCTTTGAAGCTGGCTTTGCGCTTCTCGATGAAAGCGTTCATGCCTTCCTTCTGGTCTTGCGACGAGAACAATACCTGGGACGCCTTGGTCTCGAGCCGCAGCGCCGCGTCGAGCGAGGCGTCCTGCCCGGCGAGCACCACTTCCTTGATCTGCTGCACCGCGAGTGGTGGCAGCCCGGCGATCCGCTGCGCCATTTCGATAGCACGCTTTTCCACTTCGGCGTCCGGCGCGAGTTCGCTGACGAGTCCCATCTCGAAAGCTTCCCTGGCACTGAACACTTCACCGGTCAGACAGATCTTCATCGCTTTGTACTTGCCGACTGCGCGTATCAGCCGTTGCGTGCCGCCGCCGCCGGGGATGATTCCGATCTTGACTTCAGGCTGGCCGAAGCGCGCCGATTCGCCGGCGATGATGATGTCGCACGTCATCGCCAGCTCGCAGCCGCCGCCGAGTGCGAAACCGTTGACCGCGGCGATCACCGGCTTCGGGCAGGCAGCGATCACGCGCCACAGCTTGTGCGTGCCGCGCAGCATCATGTCGATGCTGCCGGCGCCGGCCATCTCCTTGATGTCGGCGCCGGCGGCGAAAGCTTTGTCGTTGCCGGTAAGCACGACGCAGCGCGTCACGTCGTCTTCGCCGAGTTCGGTCAGGTATTGCGCGAGCAATTTGCGCACTTCGATGTTGAGCGCGTTGCGCGACTCCGGGCGGTTGATGCGGATCAATGCGACGCCCTCAGCCGGGCGTTCAAGCAGTACTACTGGTGCAATCATGGCTGGTTCCTTCCTGAGGTGAGTTCTAGCCTACCATGGGAGCCGCCTCGGTTCTGCCGAGGGGCAGTAAGAATTTGACATGTTAGAAAGAGGATTGATAACCGTCAATTGACAGGCTACACTATATCATATGATCTTCCGCTTTGAAGATGGCGACGCCTACGACCTTGATTTGATCGACTACCACTAGGAGGGACGTCATGACCATGAAGAATCCGCCTCATCCCGGAGGCCTCATTCGCCGGGAAGTGATCGAGCCGCTGGAGCTTTCTGTCTCGGACGCCGCCGCAATTCTTGGCGTGTCGCGGCAGTCCGTCTCGCTTTTGCTGAACGAGCGCACCGACCTATCGCCGCAGATGGCACTTCGCATCGAGAAGGCTTTCGGCCCGAAGATGGACCACTTGATGAGGATGCAGCTCGCCTATGACCTAGCCAAGCAGCGCGAACGGGAAAACACCATCCATGTGAAGCGGTATCAGCCAGCTTANNGCTTGAGATCGGCTTTGTACTGCTCGCTCAAGGCAAAATCGTTCGACCAATAATTGCGTTCGAGATCGGTTTTCCATTCCGGCGTGGCGACCACCTGCGACAGGATTTTTTCCCAGAATGCGATCTGCGCCGGCGTCATGCCTTTGGGGCCCATGATGCTGCGCCAGCCGCCGAACACGACATTGATGCCCTGCTCTTTCCACGTCGGCACCGATGCGAACGGGCCGGGAAGACGCTGATTTGCCGCGACGCCGACCACGCGCAATTTGCCGGCCGTGACATGTTCGGCGACATTGCCGGCGGCAGTGGTGACCAAGTCGATATGTCCGCCGAGCAATGCGGTGATCGCCTCGGCCGAGCCCTTGAACGCGATCACCTTGAGGCTTCGCACGTCCGCGCCAATGGCCTTCGCGAGCAAACCGGCCGCGATGTGGTTATGGCTGCCGACCGCGGTGGCGAATCCGATGCTGACCGACTTGGGATCTTTTTTCAGCCGCTCGGCGAGCTCGCGCCCGCTTTTGAACGGCGCATCCGCCCTCACTGCGAATACCACGTAATCGTTGAACAGCGACGCAATCGGCGTGAAATCGGTGTAGTTGAGCGGGCTCGCGCCGATGATGTGGTTGGTCAATATCGTCGGTGTGCCGACCATGACATAGTGCGCGTCACCCGGGTGCTGGATGAGGTAATTCATCGTCATCATGTTGCCGCCGCCGGGCTTGTTCACCACCGTCAGCGTCGTCCCCGCGAGCAGCCGTTTTTCCTGGATGATGCGCTCGACGGTGCGCGCGGTCTTGTCGTTGCTGCCGCCGGGCGCCGATGGCACCACGATCTCGACGTTGCGGTCGGGTTTCCACGCCGGCTGCGCCTGACTTTGCGAAGCGGTACAAGCAAGAACGAAAGCCAGTGATAGGTCCTGCCATCGCATAGGCGTCAATCCTTGGTCAAAAGCGGCCACAACTGGTCAGCGCCGGCGGCGGCGAACGCGCGGCCGAGTTCGGCCGCCCATGCTGCTTCATTGCCGAATTCATCGCGCCACGCCCACAGCCGCAGCGTCGAGTGATGCAGCGCGTATTCGTCGGTGACGCCGATCGCGCCGTGTACCTGATGCGCAATCAATGCGCCTTCGTGCGCCGCCTGCGCGGTGCGGATTTTGGCGGAAGCAACCGCGAGCAGCGGGTCTTCGCGGCGCTCGAGAGCGCCGGCTGCTGACAGCGCGGCGGCTACCGCTGCCGCGACCTCGCCGGCAAAGCGTGCGAGTTCCTGCTGGATCGCCTGGAACTGTCCGATCTTGCGGCCGAACTGTGAGCGCTCGGTCGCGTAGCGCGCCGAAAGCTCGAGCGCTCGTTCGAGTGCTCCCGCCATCAACAACGAGCGCACCAGCGCACCGCGCAGCTTGATCGCCGCATGACTCACGTCGGCCGCCGCCGGCGCGGCGAGGCTTCCCGCTACGACCACGTTGTCGAGCACGACGTCGTCGCGCGGTTCGTCGGCAAGGTTGCGCCCGGCGTTGATCTTACACTGCATCGGATCGACGCACGCAACCATGGCGCCTTCGGGGCCGGAGGCGAGCACGACCAGGCGTTGCGCGATGCGCGCCCACGGCACGCGCTGCATGCTGCCCGACAACCTCCACTGTGTGCCATGCTGGTGTGCGGTCACGGTTTCTCCGTGTACCGGGCCGAAAGCAAGCGGGCCGCTTGCAATCTGCAGGCCGCAGCGCGCGAGCATCCAGCCGGCGGTCGCCGTCTCGGCGAGCGGAATGGGCGCGGCAAAGCGGCCGGCGATACGCAACACCGCCGCCAGATCGGACAGCGAACCGCCGGCGCCACCGGCTTCCTCTGCGATCGAGATCAGAGGAAGCTGGGCTTCCTCGATGATGTCCCACAGCGTGGGCGACCAGCCGTCACGCTTGGCGGCGTCGAGCAGTTTGGCGTCGACATGATCGGCAAAGAGCCGCGTCGCAGACTCGATGAGCATTGCGCGAACATCGCTCAAGGCATTCATTTCAGGGGCCCCAGCAGCTTGCGTGCGATGAGGCCGCGCAGCACCTGCGTCGTGCCGCCACGGATCGTCGAGACCGGCGAGCATACGATGGTTTCCGCGAGGTAGCGTTCGAAGGTGTCCGTCGCATCAGGCGTCGGCTCGACTTCGGACAGCAGACGCGCGGCGTCGATGATCTCGCGCTCGTAAAACGTGCCCATGTCCTTCACCAACGCCGCCTCGGTGGCGAGATCGACGGTTGCCCTGGCAACACCGTTATCGCCGTCAGGCCCGGGATCGAGTGTCATTGCGATCGCGAGCGACATGCGCCGCAGCGACCACAGCCGCGCGGTGAGTTTCCCCACCATTTCCAACGCACGCGCATCGGGCGCAGTGCCGAGCCGGCGCATCAATTCGGTGAACAGCGGAAAGGTCGTCATGTAACGCTCGGGGCCGCTGCGTTCGAACGCGAGCTCGGAGGTCACCTGCTTCCAGCCCTGCCCGATCTCACCGACCACCATGTCGTCCGGCACAAACACGTTGTCGAGAAACACCTCGTTGAAATGATGCTGGCCGTTCATGAAGCGGATCGGGCGCACCGTGACGCCGGGCGCATTGAGCTCGACGATCAATTGCGACAGGCCTTCGTGGCGATTGCCGCTGTCGGGAGCGGTGCGGCACAGCACGAAGAACGCATGTGCTTTGTGCGCCCAGCTCGTCCACACTTTCTGGCCGGTCACGCGCCAGCCGTTGGGCGCCCGTTCAGCGCGCGTTTTGACCGACGCGAGATCCGAACCGGAATTGGGTTCGCTCATGCCGAGCGCGAAGTAGCATTCGCCGCGCGCGATCGCCGGCAGAAAACGCTGCTTCTGCTGTTCGCTGCCGTAGCGCAGCAGGCTGGGTCCGGTCTGGCGGTCGCCGAACCAGTGCGCCGCGCACGGCGCCGCGGCCGCGAGCATCTCCTCGGTCACGACGAAGCGCTCGAGATACGAGCGTTCCCGGCCGCCGTAACGCTTGGGCCAGGTCATGCCGATCCAGCCGCGCGCGGCAACCTTGCGCGTGAATTCGGCGTTGAACTCGGTGTGCCCGAGGTGCCGCGTGAACGCCCCCGCGGCGATTTCCGCCTGCAGAAATTCGCGCACTTCCTGTTGCAGCTTGCGCGCGGAAACTGGTAATTCGAGCGAGGAGAAATCGACTTGGTCGAACATGAGGTCGGCGGGTAATGGGTCTTGGTCGCAAATCGACTTAAGAACCGAGCGCCTTGACCAGCCGGTAGAGGAACTCGTGTCCGTCGTACAGCGATTTCGCGCGGATGCGCTCGTTCAGACCATGGATTCCGCCGCCATCGAGGTCGCGAAACATTCCCGAAATGCCATAGGTAGGGATGCCGACATTGTTGAGAAAGCGGCCATCCGTCGCCGCGACGAGCATTGTGGGGACGACCGGAATGCCCGGCCACATTTGCGCGCTGATCGCTTCCACCGGTTTCATGATTTCCGCGGTAAGCGGCGGCGGCGGGCTCAGCACGGCGATGCCGTCCGGGGTGATCTTGATCTTATCGTCGGCCATTACGCGCACTAGCGTTTTCTGCACTTCGTCGACCGACTCGCCGGGCAGGATGCGGCAATTTACAACGCCGCGTGCGCGCTGCGGCAGCGCGTTGGTCGCGTGCCCGGCATCGAGCATAGTTGCGACGCAAGTTGTGCGAAACAACGCATTGTAAGGCGGCACGTTGCCGAGGCGGGCAAGCGCCTGCGGGTCGGGCGGATCGCGCAAAATCGCCTTCATGTCTGCAGCAACCTGACCGGATTCGAGATCGGACGCGCGCTCGAAATAAACGCGTGTTATCTCGTTCAGCTTGAACGGAAAATCGAATTTGCCGAGGCGCGAAAGCCCGTCGGCGAGGTGATAGATCGCATTGTCCCTCGACGGCCGCGCACTATGTCCGCCAGGGTTCGTAACTTCCAGCCGGTAGGTTTGGAACACTTTTTCGCCGGCCTGTATGCCGTGATACAGGTATTTGCCGTTCTTGTCGATGAGTCCTGATCCGCCTTCGTTCAGCGCAAGCGCTGCATCGACCAGGTTGCGGTGGTTTTTCAAAAGATACTCGACGCCGCTGAATTGCGAGGGGATGGTCTCTTCGTCGGCGGTGAGCACGAGTATGATGTCGCGGTTCGGCACGAAGCCTTCTCGCTTCATGCGTATCATATTGGCGACAAATGCCGCTGCCATTGACTTGTCGTCGGATGCGCCGCGCGCGTAAAAGTAACCGGTTTCCTCGATAAGCTTGAACGGATCGCGCTCCCAGTCCTCGCGCTTCGCCTCGACCACGTCAAGGTGCGCGAGCAACAGCAACGGCTTCTTCGCGCCGCTGCCCTTGAGGCGCGCGACGAGGTTGCCTTTCTTCGGCCCGCCCGGCGGCACGATGATCTGCATATCGGCATCGGTGAAGCCGCCGGCCTTTAAACGCGCCGCCATAGCTTGCGCGGCCCTGGTCGTGTCGCCGGCCGAGTCGGTGGTATTGATTTCGACGAGTTCCTGTTAGATCTCGCGCAGCAGCTTCTGCTCGGGCGTTAACGCCTGCGCGAACACAGCGTGCGCAGGGGCTAGCAGTACTAACACGAGAACCATGAGCAGCGAATATGCGAAGCGGGCGTTCATGGATGACCTCCGAGGGTTGAATTCAGGACCGCAATTCATTCAGACTTGAGATTGGCAGCCTTCACTACTCTTGCGTATTTGTCAATTTCGTCGCGGATGAAAGCGAGGAACTGCTCGGGCGTGCCGCCGATCGGTTCGATGCCCTCGTTGATGAAACGGTCGCGCACCTCGATGCCTGCCTGGATCTTACCGACTTCGGCGTTGAGCCGCGTCACGATCTCCTTCGGAGTTTTCACCGGCGCCATCAGGCCGAACCACGTCGTCGCTTCGTAGCCCTTGAGGCCCGACTCGTCGATGGTGGGAACGTCGGGAATCGCCGGAAAGCGCTTGAGGCTGCCGATCGCGATTGCGCGCAGCCGTCCGGTCTGGATATGCGGCAGCAGCGCCGGCACGCCGCTGAAAAGCATCTCGACGTGGCCGCCGATGGTATCGGTGAGCGCCGGCGCATTACCTTTATACGGCACGTGGATAATGTTGACTTTGGCCATCAGTTTGAGCAGCTCGCCCGCCATCATGTTCGAGCTGCCGAGCCCCGACGAGGCGTAGTTGAGCTGGCCCGGCCGCGCCTTGGCGAGCGCGATCAACTCTTTCACGTTTCTCGCCGGCAGCGATGGATGCACCGACAGCACGTTGGCGCCTTTCACGCACAGGATCACCGGTGCGAAATCGCGCAGCGTATCGTACGGCATCTTCTGGTAATAGCTCATGTTGATCGCGTTCGAGGCGCCGCCCATCAACAGCGTATAGCCATCCCCCGGCGCTTTGGCGACCAGATCGGAGCCGATGTTGGTGGCGCCACCGGGGCGGTTCTCGACCAGGACCTGCTGGCCGAACACATCGGTGAGCTTCGCCGCGATCACGCGCGCGGTGAAGTCGGTATTGCCGCCCGGTGCATACGGCACCACCATCCGGACTGGTTTATTCGGGTAGCTTTGTGCAACCACATCGACATTCGCGAGCGCAGCGGCGGCAAATGCGAGGACGATGGTTGTTTTCATGCCGTTCCTTCCGTAACTCGTTGGCGTGATCGACTGATCTTTGACACTTTCACTCCTTCACTCCTTGACCCTTCACCCTTCACTGTCTCTTGCTGACTTCGTTGACGAGCGGTTCGTTGCGCGTCCAGCGCTTGAGGTTATCGAGAAATATCGCGTTGATGCGCGCTTCGTTGCCCGCCGACGCTGCTGAATTATGCGGCGTGACCACCACGTTTTGCATGTCCCACAGCGGCGATTCAGGCGGCAGCGGCTCCTGCGCGAACACGTCGAGGTAAGCGCCGGCCAGGCGTCCGCTTTGCAGCGCCGCGATCAATGCGGGCTCGTCGACGATTTCGCCGCGGCTGATGTTGATCACGCGCGCGCCGCGCGGCAGTTTGGCGAGCAGCGCCGCGTTGACCGTGCCTTGCGTCTCGTCGGTGAGCGGGCACGCGATCACCAGCCAGTCGCATTTTGGCATCAGCTCTGCGAGCTTGTCGGGCGTGTGGACTTCGTCGACGTGCGCGGACCTGGCTGCGTTGCGGCGCACGCCGATTACATGCAGGCCGAGGCAGTGTGCGAGACGCGCGATTTCACTCCCGATCCTGCCGAGGCCGTAGATCAGCATCGCCTAGCCGCGAAGATCGCGCGGGAATTCGTGCGGGCGTAGCGGGTCCCATTTGCGGTTGCGCTGGCCGGCGGTCGAGCGCGGAAAGTTGCGCGCGAGGTACAACATGCCGGTGATCGCGGTCTGCGCGATCGGCTCGGCGGACGAACCGGACGACGTGGTGAGCCGCACACCGCGCTCGAGGATGGTCGCGAACACCGGATGGTCGACGCCGGCGTTGAATACCTGCAGCCATTTGAGGCCGCACGCCTTGCGCGTCGCTGAGAAAAACTGCTTCGAGAATTCCGGAAATACGTCGTCGCTGAAATAAGCGGCCTCGGCGCGCGCGGCAATCGCATCGTCGATGCGCGATTCGGGATCGCTCGGCAGCACCAGCAGCTCGAGCGCGATGCCGTCCCGCCTGGCGGCGGCAACGAAGTCGTTGCCGAAGCTGGCGTTGCAATGATGCGAAACCAACACACGGGTCACGGATTCGGGTTTTAGGTTTCGAGTTTCGAGTTTCGAGATAGATTCCCGTTATTCTAGCGGCTTTCGATTCTGGCGCGCAGAACCTCAGGCGAATTTGCTAATATGCGATCCGGTACCCGCCTATCGAAAGCTTCTCCAGTGACCATCAACACGCTTGAACTTGCAAAACAACTGATTTCGCGCCGCTCGGTCTCGCCCGATGACGCGGGCTGCATCGACATTCTGTGCGAGCACCTGAAACCGCTTGGTTTCGAGTGCGAAAAGATCAGCATGGGCGGCGTCGACAACCTGTGGGCGCGGCGCGGAACTGCGAGCCCGCTGGTGTGCCTTGCCGGCCACACCGACGTGGTGCCGACCGGGCCGCTCGAGCAATGGGGCAGCGATCCGTTCGTGCCGACGATCAGGGACGGCGTGCTCTACGGCCGCGGTGCGTCCGACATGAAAAGCTCGCTGGCGGCATTCCTCGTTGCAATCGCCGATTTCGTCGAACAGCATCCCGATCACCCCGGCTCGATCGCATTGCTGCTGACTTCGGATGAAGAGGCCGCGGCGGTCGACGGCACGGTGCGTGTGGTCGAAGCGCTCAGGGAGCGCGGCGTGAAAATGGATTACTGCATCGTCGGCGAGCCAACCTCAGTCAGCAGGACCGGCGACATGATCAAGAACGGCCGCCGCGGCTCGATCTCCGGCGTGCTCACGGTGAAGGGCGTGCAGGGCCACGTCGCCTATCCACACCTCGCCAGGAATCCGGTGCACGAAATCGCGGCGGCGATTGCCGAACTCGCGCAGACAAAGTGGGACAACGGCAACGAGTACTTCCCGCCGACCACCTGGCAGATATCGAATTTCAATGCCGGCACCGGCGTCAACAACGTGATTCCCGGCGAAGCGCACATCAAATTCAACTTCCGCTTCTCGACCGCGAGCACTCTCGAATCGCTGCAGACGCGCGTGCATGGCATCCTTGACAAGCACGGCGTGCCGTACGATCTTGAATGGCGCTATGACGGCCGGCCGTTTCTAACGAAAAAAGGCGACCTGGTCGACGCGGTCGCCCGCGCGATCAAGAGCGTGACCGGCCTCGACACCGAGCTCTCGACGAGCGGCGGCACTTCAGATGGGCGCTTCATCGCCGACATCTGCCCGCAGGTCATCGAGTGCGGCCCGACCAACGCGAGTATTCACAAGATCAACGAATGCATCCGGCTCGACGAGATTGAACAGTTGCCGAAGATTTACTTACAGACGCTCAAGAATCTGCTGATAAAGTGAAGGAGTGAATGAGTGATCGGGTGAATAAGTGAATGAGTGAAGGGGTGAAAGGTTCCCTCCCCCTTTGCCAAGGGGGAGGGTTAGGGAGGGGGTGTTCACCCGTTCACTCGTTCACTCATTCACAGGTTCTCCTCACGGGTTCTCTCTATGCCGCGCTCTGACAACGTAAACGAATTGCCCAGAGACCTGCCGGTGCCGGAGGACGACGGCGCATGCAACCACCTCACCGGAATGAAGCTGCCGTCGATCACGCTGCGCTCGACGCGCGATCGCATGGTGGATTTGTCCAGGCTCACAGGCGCGACCGTTGTCTACATCTATCCGCGCACCGGCCGTCCGGATCAGGAACTGCCGACCGGCTGGAACGCGATCCCCGGCGCGCGCGGCTGCACTCCGCAGTCCTGCGCGTTCCGCGATCACTTCCAAGAGTTGAAAGAGCTTGGTGTCACCGAACTGTTCGGCCTCAGCACGCAGGATACTGCGTATCAGCAGGAAGCGGCCGAGCGGCTGCATTTACCGTTCGAGCTGCTGAGCGATGAGAAGCTGGAATTCACGAAAGCGCTGCGGCTGCCGGTGTTTGACGTCGACGGCATGAAACTCATCAAGCGCATCACGCTGATCGTGCGCGACGGCAAGATCGCGAAAGTATTCTATCCGGTGTTTCCGCCTGACAGGAATGCGGATGAGGTGATTGAGTGGTTATAGGAATTCCATTGGCCCTCCCCGATCAATCCGCACCGCTCTCCGAGGAAGAATTCAACCGCCTCGAAGACTTGCTTGCCTCCGACATCGTCAGCGGCGAGGCCATGGCGCTCGACGAGTTGCAGGGATTCCTGTGCGCCATCGTCAGCGGTCCTGAGCTGATTCCTCCGTCGGAATGGCTGCCTGCTGCGCTGGGCGAATCGATGCGCTACGAATCCGAAGCGCAGGCGCAACAGGTAATGGACCTGGTGATGCGTTTCTACAACCAGATCGTGCAGGCGCTCAACGCCGACCAGGGGTTTGACTTCGTGCTCTACCGGCCGGATGAGATGGCCGAGTACGACTATGAAACCTGGTGCCTCGGGTATCTCGATGGCGTGGAGTTCTCCCCGGTGGCGTGGGAGGACGCTGGCGATGCCGACGAGGTGGACGAACTACTGTTCCCGCTCGTCGCGCTCGCGGGAGAGTTGCCGGCGCAAAGCGTCAGGCGGATGAAGCCGGGGGAACTGGAGCGGTTGCTGACGGCATGCCGTGAAGACTTTGGCGCAATCGTGTGTGGCATTCACCAATACTGGCTGGCATTACGCGCCAAGCCGACGACGATACGACGCGCTGAGTCGAAAACGGGCCGCAACGATGCCTGCCCCTGCGGCAGCGGCAAGAAGTTCAAGCAGTGCTGCGGCGCGCCGGGCAAGCTGCATTAGGCGATGTCAGTCATTTACGTAAGGCCCGGTAGCCACGGAATTTTGATGCCGGTTTTTATTCTTGCCCAGTAGCGTCGATGTGGCACTGGCACATTGAGTCGTTTGCAGATTTTCGCGAGGCCAACATCTGAGATACCGAACTCGGCTGCAAGCCGGCTCATCGGCGTTGACCAGACCCGGTTGTAAAGTTCTTCGCGTGGTACTCGCTGGCTTTCCGGCATTTCCTCCCCCTCCTAGCGCAGATAGACAGGCTATTCGATAATAGATCTAACTACCCAATAGATTAGCCATAAGACGACAAACTAGATAAATACATAGCAACTAAGCGACTTTCAGACCTAATCATGTCTCTATTATTAGCGGACTGACGACAGGCTATAGTATATACTAAGCACGTAGACGTCAAATATAGATATAATATAGCGAAATAACGACATTTCAGAGCCAAATATTGGAAAAACCAGCGATTAGCCGACAAGACGAAGTCCTCATTACCCGTGGAGCTCCAGACAATGAGGCCCGGGCGATTCAGCGTCGCGCCAAGGCAGGCGAGCTTACCAGGATCGCAGAAGGCGTCTACTTGGCCGAGCGTGATCCAGAAGCCCAAAAGGCAATCGTTCGCCGCAACTGGACCCGCATACTTGCCGCGCTAGTACCCGGCGCGGTCATATCGCATCGTAGCGCCTACCACGGTGGGCTGTCAGCGGACGGCAGCATTTATCTGAGTCACCCGACCAACTACAACCGCAAGATCGAGCTTCCCGGCGTTCGGGCAATTCTGGTGAAGGGATCAGGCCCGTTGCCAGGCGATTCTCCCCTTGGTAACGAGAAGCTCTTCTTCGCATCGCGTCCACGGCAGCTTCTCGAAAATCTTTCGCCCGAGCGTGGCCCCCATGGAAAATCGGCCGGCGCGAAAGCCGTCGAGGAGCGACTGGTGTCGACACTCAACGCAAGCGGCGAAGACGAACTAAACAAGATTCGCGATACCGCACGAGAGCTGGCCAAGTCTATGGCTCTTCAGCATGAGTTCAAGAAGCTCGACAAACTGATTGGCGCGCTCCTCACAACTCATACCGCAGGGGTCCTCAAAACCAAAGAGGGAAAACTCGTCGCCAAAGGCACCCCCGTGGATACCGAGCGCATGGCACGGTTTGAGATTCTTGCCGCAAAACTTCGGGTTGAGCCGCTCCCACATCGTTCTGCAATCGCGGTAAGCGATCCGGCCCGATCGAATTTCGCATTTCTGGAATCCTACTTCTCAAACTTTGTCGAAGGCACCGAATTCGCCATCGAAGAGGCACGAGACATTGCACTTCGTGGACGCATTGTCGAGCAGCGTCCGAAGGACTCGCACGACATACTGGGTGTCTTCAAGCTCGCGGTTCAATCGCCCTGGCGCGACACCGTTCCACCGTTTGGATCGGACTTTCCCACGGAATTGGCAAAGCGTCATGCAGTGATGATGGAGAAGCGACCTGAATGTAATCCTGGTCACTTCAAAATTGAGCCAAATCGTGCAGGCGGCACGTGGTTTGTCGCTCCACAACTCGTTCGCGGCACTCTAATCGAGGGATCGAGCGTGGCTAAGAGCGTACCAGAAGGTCTGCCGCGCGCGATCTATTACGCGTTTCTTATATCCGAAGTCCATCCCTTCAGCGATGGAAACGGCCGCATTTCAAGAATCGTGATGAATGCCGAACTATCGCGTAACGGCGATGCCCGGATCATCATCCCAACTCTATTTCATGAGGAATACGTAGATTGTCAGCGCCAGTTAACTCGTCAGAATAATCCTTCTGGTTTCATTAATGCCCTCATTCTCATGCAGGGCTGGACGACCGCTTTTGATTTTTCAAACGTTGACGCTTTAATTGAAGCAATCAAAGCGACGAACGCTTTGGAGCATTCGAGAGCGCAATTCAAGTTAGCGATGCCTGATAATTCTCCCTTAGGTTGATCAGCTAACCTATCAGTATGAGTGGCCAGCACTCGCGCTCGCACAATTGCTTCGCGGCGATCTGCGGTAGCCAGTGATCGGAAAACCTGGGTAAGTTTTAGGATGTGCTGCACATCCTGAGGCACTCGGCGCCGAAAGAAATATGTCGTTCCGTGCCTCGACCTTTGAAGAAAATTCCCCGCCATATGCGCTGTGTGCGGCACCTTTGTGCTGCACCTCAATTCGCCCGCGAGAAAATTTGCTACTTTCTATTGTAGCGTCAAAGGCTTGGAAAATTTTGGTGGCCAAGGGCGGAATCGAACCACCGACA
>PLYS01000478.1:0-4998 GCA_003153455.1 Betaproteobacteria bacterium
ATGGGAGCACGTTGGGATACGGCAGTGTCGCGCAAGGCGGGGTATACCCGCGAAATCTTGGCGACGGCACATTTACCGCTTACCTTCAGAAATCGTTCTAACTCGATCAGTGCCGAGGCCAGCCAGCCCCGGCCCTCATACTCACAGGGGTCCTACAATGAAATTAGTCACTGCAATCATCAAGCCGTTCAAGCTTGACGAAGTGCGTGAGGCGCTGTCCGCGATCGGCGTACAGGGCATCACCGTTACTGAAGTCAAGGGATTCGGGAGGCAGAAAGGTCATACCGAGCTGTATCGCGGCGCGGAATACGTCGTCGACTTTCTGCCCAAGGTAAAGGTCGAGGCCGCGATCAAGAGCGAAATGCTCGATTCTGTGATCGAGGCGATCGAAAAGTCCGCCAATACCGGCAAGATCGGCGACGGCAAGATCTTTGTTTTTGAACTCGAGCAAGTCTATCGCATCCGCACCGGTGAAACCGGCGCCGACGCGCTATAAGGGAGAATTACATGAAACGTTTATTGACATTGCTCGCTCTGTTTGGCGCACTCAGCTTAATCTCGGCTCCCACCATCGCGCAGGACAAACCGGCGGCCGAAGCGCCATCTGCAGCCGCTTCCGCGGCACTGGCCGCTGCTGCTCCTGCCGCGGCAACGGCACAGGCAACGCCCGCGCCGACCCCCAACAAGGGCGACACCGCGTGGATGCTGACCTCGACCGCACTGGTGCTCTTGATGAGCGTGCCGGCACTCGCGCTTTTCTACGGCGGACTCGTGCGCAGCAAGAACATGCTGTCGATGCTGATGCAGGTATTCGTCACGTTCTCCCTGATCACGGTCCTGTGGTGCATCTATGGCTACAGCCTGGCCTTCACCGAGGGCAACGCCTTTTTTGGCGGCTTTGACCGGTTGTTCCTGAACGGCACCTTCGATGCGATGAAGGGCGAGTTCGCGATGGGCGCCACTTTCAGCAAGGCAACTCCCATGTACGAGTTGGTGTTCGTCGCGTTCCAGGCGACATTCGCCGCAATCACCTGCTGCCTGATACTCGGCGCGGTCGCGGAGCGGATGAAGTTTTCGGCGGTGCTGATCTTCATGGTTCTGTGGTTCACCTTCAGCTACGCGCCGATCGCGCACATGGTGTGGTTCTGGATGGGCCCCGACGCTTACACTGATCCAAAGTTGGTGGACGAGATCAACGCCAAGGCAGGGCTGCTCTGGCAGTGGGGCGCGCTCGACTTCGCGGGCGGCACCGTCGTGCACATCAACGCGGGTGTTGCAGGTCTGGTCGGCGCTTACATGCTCGGCAAGCGGATCGGTTACGGCAAGGAAGCAATGCAGCCGCACAATCTGACCATGACCATGATCGGTGCCGCGATGCTGTGGTTCGGCTGGTTTGGTTTCAACGCGGGATCCGCGCTCGAAGCGAATGGCACCGCGGCGCTCGCATTCATGAACACTTTCCTGGCTACCGCGTGCGCGGTGCTGAGCTGGATGTTCGCCGAATGGATGTTCAAAGGCAAGCCCTCGATGCTGGGTGCTGCCTCGGGCGCAGTCGCAGGCCTCGTGGCGATCACTCCTGCGGCCGGCAACGTCGGCATCCCGGGTGCTTTCGTTATCGGTCTGGTCGTCGGTCCCCTGTGCTTGTGGGGTGTCAACGGGCTCAAGAAGTTGCTGGGTGCGGACGATGCGCTGGACGTCTTCGGTGTGCACGCGGTGGGCGGTATCTTTGGCGCGCTGATGACCGGCATATTCAACTCGCAGAGTCTGGGCGGTCCCGGGCTGGTCACGGACTGGGTCACCGCCAAGGTCGGCTCCAACCCGATCATGGACCAGCTCCTGATCCAGGCCAAGGCCGTCGGGGTGACAGTGATCTGGACCGCGGTGGTAGCCTTCATCGCCTTCAAAATAGCGGATATCATCGTCGGCCTGCGCGTAACCGAAGAATCGGAACGCGAAGGTCTGGACATNNTTTTTTTGGCACCGGCCGCGCGCGGCGGGAACCCCTGGCGGTTTGCTACAATAGCCTATTCCCATGGCGAGAACGGCATGACCAAGGTACCGCATCTGACCACCGCCCTGAGCGGCCCCCCGCTCGACCTCGAACGCCGGATTCTCGACGCAATGCCGGCGATCGAGCACTGGCTGCGGCTCCAGTGGCTGGAACACTCGACACCGTTCTACGCGTCAGTCGACCTGCGCAACAGCGGCTTCAAGCTCGCGCCGGTGGACACCAACCTGTACCCCGGCGGCTTCAACAACCTCAACCCGGAATTTCATCCGCTGTGCGTGCAGGCTGCAATGGTGGCGATCGAAAAAATCTGCCCCGACTCGCGCGGCGTGCTGCTCATTCCGGAGAATCACACCCGCAATATGTTCTACCTGCAGAATGTCGCAACGTTGCAGACAATCCTGCGGGACGCCGGGATGAACGTGCGCATCGGCAGCCTGCTGCCGGACCTGATCACACCGACGGACATCGAGCTGCCGAGCGGAGCCAAATT
This sequence comes from Betaproteobacteria bacterium, assembly GCA_003153455.1. GTDB lineage: Bacteria > Pseudomonadota > Gammaproteobacteria > Burkholderiales > SG8-41 > PALSA-1004. The sequence continues at coordinate 2,502 of PLYS01000478.1, forward strand.
CAGGCTTGAACCCATCGAGCGCAACGGCAACCGGGTAGGCGTCGAGGGCTTCGATCCGTGCGTGGTACTGCTCAACAACGACCTGTCAGCAGGCCTGCCCGCGATCCTGCGCAATCTCGAACAGCCGGTGCTGCCGCCGCTGCACGCGGGGTGGTTCCTGCGCCGCAAATCAAACCATTTCGCGTCCTACCGCAATGTTGCGGCCGGGTTCGCGCATTTGCTGGGCATCGACCCGTGGCTGGTCAATCCCTATTTCGAGAAGTGCGGCAAGATCAATTTCCAGGAACGCAAAGGCGAGGAATGCCTCGAAGGCTACGTCACCGAAATACTCGATGATATCCGCGCCAAGTACCGGGAATACGGCATCAAGCAGGATCCGTTCGTGATCGTGAAGGCCGATGCGGGCACCTACGGCATGGGCATCATGACCGTAAAGGACCCGTCCGAAATACGTGACCTGAACCGCAGGCAGCGCAACAAGATGGCGGTGGGCAAGGAGGGCCTGCTGGTGCATGAAGTGTTGGTGCAGGAAGGCGTCTATACCCTCGAGCGCGTCAACGACGCCGTCGCCGAGCCGGTGATTTACATGATCGACCACTTCGTCGTCGGCGGTTTCTACCGCGTCAATACCAGCCGCGGCACTGACCAGAACTTGAATGCGCCTGGCAGTTACTTCACGCCGCTCGCGTTTGCGGCGCCGTCGCCCGATCATAACGATCCCGGCGCCGCCCAAAACCGTTTTTATGCCTATGGCGCAATCGCCCGGCTAGCGCTGCTTGCCGCCGCGATCGAACTCGAGCAGACTGAGGCCGCACTCGAGCCGCAGACGGCGGCGCGACCGCAGCTCGCGTCCGGTTGACGCCGCGGCATTCGCGTCAATGAAAATCGCCTTCATCGTCGACCCGCTCGACGACTTCAGTATTTACAAGGACTCGACCTATGCGATGATGCGCGAGGCCGCCGCGCGCAAGCATGAGCTCTACGTGCTGCAGCAGGAAGACCTGTCATGGCACAACGGCACCGTCAGCGGCCACGTGCAGCGGCTGCATCTGACCGGCGACAAGCAGGCGTGGTATCGCGCCGAGGCGCCGCGTGCGACGCCGCTCAAGGAATTCGACGTGGTGCTGATGCGCAAAGACCCGCCGTTCGACATGGAATACGTCTACAGCACTTACCTGCTCGAGCTGGCGCAAGCGCAGGGCGCACGCGTGTTCAACGATCCGCGCGCGATCCGCGACTGCAACGAGAAAATGACGATCGCGCGTTTTCCGCAGTTCACGGCGCCGGCGCTGGTCACGCGCAATGCGGGGCTGATTCATGAATTTCTTGCCGCGCACGGCGACATCATTCTGAAGCCGCTCGACGGTATGGGCGGCACTTCGGTATTCCGCGTGCACAGCCGGGACCCGAATCTCAACGTCATCGTCGAAACCGTCACGCACTATGGCCGTCGCACGGTGATGGCGCAGCGCTTCATTCCCGAGATCACCGACGGCGACAAGCGCGTGCTCCTGATCGGCGGCAAGCCGGTGCCTTATGCACTGGCGCGCATCCCGAAGCCGGGCGAGACCCGCGGCAACCTCGCCGTTGGCGGCACCGGGATTGCGCGCAAACTGACGCCTCGTGACCGCGAGATCGCGGAAACTCTCGCCCCGCAACTCAACGCGCGGGGATTGCTGCTGGTCGGGCTCGATGTGATCGGCGACTATCTGACCGAAGTCAACGTTACCAGCCCGACCTGCTTCCAGGAAATCACGGACCAGACCGGATTCAACGTCGCCGGCATGATGCTCGATGCGCTGGAGGGCGCGGTCGACCGCCGCTGAATCCATCCCCGGCACTACCCAGTCAGCCGATTGGCATCGGCCATTCATTTACTTCAGCACCCGCATTGTGCGCCGCAATAAGGTAGAATAATCAGCGACACAAATTGGCCACAAAGCGTTTTTGCATGATAGGCATACTCCTCATCACCCACGGCACGCTGGGTGAAAGCCTGATCCATTGCGCGAGTCACGTTCTCAACAAGCGGCCGCCGCGGCTCAAGCAGCTCGGCGTCACTGCGCAGGACGATCCGGTTATGCTGCTGCCGCAGGCGCGTACGCTGGTCAAGGAACTCGACACCGGCGATGGCGTACTGATACTGACCGACATATACGGCGGCACGCCGAGCAACATGGCGTCCAAGCTGCTGATACCGGGCAAGGTGGAGGCCGTGGCCGGCGTCAGCTTGCCGATGCTGATCCGCGTGCTCACTTATCGCGATCGCGACTTGCCGACAATAGTGACCAAGGCGATCAGCGGCGGCTGCGAAGGCGTATTGCGGGTGCCGCTGTTCAAGCTCCATAATGCTGCAACGGGAAGTTGAGATCATCAACAAGCTTGGCTTGCACGCCCGCGCGTCGGCCAAACTTACCCAGCTGGCCGGACAATACAAAAGCAGCATCTGGCTCATCCGCAGCGGCAAGCGGGTGAACGCCAAGAGCATCATGGGCGT
>PLYS01000478.1:5003-9936 GCA_003153455.1 Betaproteobacteria bacterium
ACTCGAAACTTCAAACTCGAAACTTTGCGCTGCCATGAGCTTTACCATGCACGGCATCCCGGTGTCCGGTGGCATTGCTATCGGGCACGCGCATTTGGTGTCGCACGCCAGGCTCGAAGTCGCGCATTACATCGTGCCGCAGCACCAGGTCGCCGAGGAATCGGCGCGCTTCGATGCGGCGCTGAATACCGTGCGCGCGGAGCTCGAGGAGCTGCGTACCCAGATCCCGCCCAGCGCGCCGCGGGAATTCGAGGCATTTCTCAACCTGCACCTGATGATCCTCAACGACTCGACGCTGTCGCAAGCACCGCGCCAGATCATCGTAAGCGAACAATGCAACGCCGAGTGGGCGCTCAAGGTGCAAATGGACGTGCTGCTCGACCAGTTCGACCAGATCGAGGACGGCTATCTGCGCGATCGCAAGACCGACGTGATCCATGTCGTCGAGCGCCTGCTGAAGACGCTGCTCGGCCAGCCCGGTTACATGCCGGTGCCGGCCATGGGCGGCGAGCAAAGCCTGATTCTGGTCGCACGCGACCTCTCGCCGGCTGACGTGATCCAGTTCAGGCAGCATCAGTTCGCGAGCTTCATCACCGACCTCGGCGGCACCACCTCGCACACCGCGATCGTTGCGCGCAGCCTCAACATTCCGTCGATCGTCGCGTTGCACCACGCGCGCCAGCTGATCCGCGAGCACGAATTGCTGATCGTCGACGGCACGCTGGGCATGATCATCGTCGATCCGGATCCGCAGGCGCTCGCCGAATACAGACTGCGCCAGCATCAGTGGGAGCTCGAGCGCCAGAAGCTGAAGCGCCTGCGCGACACGCGCGCGACCACGCTCGATCAGATCGAGGTCGATCTGCAGGCCAACATCGAGCTGCCCGAAGACGTCGAGCAGGTCAGGGAAAACGGCGCTGCCGGTATCGGCTTGTTCCGCACTGAATTCCTGTTTTTGAACCGGGACAGCCTGCCGGACGAAGATGAGCAGTTCGAGGCCTATCGCAAGGTGGTGCGCGAAATGGATGGCTTGCCGGTCACGATTCGCACCTACGACCTCGGCGCCGACAAGCAAATCAACGGCGTCGAACATGCGAGCACCAATCCCGCGCTGGGCCTGCGCGCGATCCGGCTCTCGCTGACCGAACCGCAGATGTTCCTGGTGCAGTTGCGCGCGATGCTGCGCGCCTCGCATTACGGCAAGCTTAAAATACTGATTCCGATGGTGATGAGCGTGTCGGAAATCAACCAGACGCTCATCTACATCGCGCAAGCCAAGCAGGGCCTCGAAGGCAGATACATTCCGTATGACCGCAACGTCGAGGTCGGCGGCATGATCGAGATCCCGGCCGCGGCGCTCGCGCTCAACACCTTCATCAAGAAGCTCGATTTCCTGTCGATTGGAACCAACGATCTGATCCAATACACGCTCGCGATCGACCGCTCCGACGACACCGTCTCGCACCTCTACGACCCGTTGCACCCGGCCGTGCTCAACCTTGTCGCGTACGTTATCAAGACCGTCAACAAGGCGGGCAAGCCCATCGCGCTGTGCGGCGAGATGGCGGGCGATGTCCAGCTTACGCGGTTGCTGCTCGGCTTCGGCCTGCGCCAGTTCTCGATGCATCCGGCACGCCTGCTCGAAGTGAAGCAGCAGGTGCTGAAGTCGAGTTTGCGCGAGATCGCCCCGCAAGTCGGTAAAATGCTGCGCGCCGATGACCCGGACAAACTGCGCGCGATGCTCGATAGGCTCAATACGTAAATCGATGCTCTGAATACCCCCCTGATTTGACAACAGTGACGCAACGGGTTAACGTTGCGCCAGTTGTTGTGCGCCGATTTGATTTCAGCTTGCGGGCGCCTAATAAATCCGGCTAAAGAGAAACATGACCCGGTATAGCGCAAGCGCACCGGGTTTTTTCATTTATGGACGTCACTGCGGACAAACATTCGGTCGGCCTTGTCGCGCCGCACACGGCGCGCTTCGATGAATCGCTGCGGCTCAAGAGCGGCGCTGCGATCGGCGGCTATGAACTCGTCTACGAAATTTACGGCAAGCTCAACGCCGACCGCTCGAACGCGGTGCTGGTGTGCCACGCGCTGAACGCGTCGCACCACGCCGCCGGCCGTTATGCCGGCGATCCGGACAACGTCGGCTGGTGGGACAACATGATCGGGCCCGGCAAGCCGCTCGACACCAATCGCTTCTGCGTGATCGGCGTCAACAACCTCGGCGGCTGCTTCGGCTCGACCGGGCCGCAGAGCATCAATCCGGCAACCGGCCGCGCGTGGGGCGCGGATTTCCCGGTGGTCACGGTAGAAGACTGGGTCAATACTCAGGCGCGTCTTGCCGATCATCTCGGCATCAGACGCTTCGCCGCGGTGATGGGCGGCAGCCTCGGCGCGATGCAGGCGCTGTCGTGGACCATCCAGTATCCGGAGCGTATCGGCCACGCGTTGGTGATCGCATGCGCGCCCAACCTGTCGGCGCAGAACATCGCGTTCAACGAGGTCGCGCGCCAGGCCATCATCACCGACCCCGAGTTCCACGATGGCCACTATTATGAGCACAACACCAAGCCGGCACGCGGGCTGCGTGTCGCGCGCATGGTCGGACACATCACCTACCTGTCGGATGACGAGATGGCGAGCAAGTTCGGCCGCCAATTGCGCCACGGCAAGCTCAATTATTCGTTCGATGCGGAGTTCGAGATCGAATCGTATCTGCGCCACCAGAGCCATAAATTCTCGGATTACTTCGACGCCAATACCTATTTGCGCATCACCAAGGCGCTCGATTACTTCGATCCCGCGGCCGAGCACGGCGGCAATCTGACCCTCGCGCTCGAGCCCGCGACCGCGAGCTTCCTGATCGTGTCGTTCACCACCGACTGGCGCTTTTCGCCGGAGCGCTCGCGCGAAATTATCAAGGCGCTGCTCGACAACCGGCGCGATGTGACCTACGCGGAGATCGACGCGCCGCACGGCCACGACGCGTTCCTGCTCGATGACGCGCGCTATCACCGGCTGGTCGCCTCCTACTATGACCGCATCGGCAAGGAGATCGCGGTATGAATACGAACGCGATGCTGCGTCCTGATTTTGCCGCGATCGCCAACTGGATCAAGCCGGACGCGCGCATCCTCGATCTGGGCTGTGGCGACGGCTCGCTGCTGCGTTATCTTAACGAGCAGCGCGGCGGCGCCGGCTACGGCGTCGAGATCGATGACGAGGGTATCCTCGCGTGCGTGAGGAACGGCGTCAACGTTATCCAGGGCGACCTCGAACGCGGGCTGTCGGGATTCGCCGACGGCTCGTTCGATTACGTGATCCTGTCGCAGACGCTGCAGGCNNCGCGGGCACGGCGTGCGCATTCTCGAACGCATCGTAATGCGCGACGGCAGCGCGATTACTTTCCTGCCGAACCTGCTCGGCAGTCTCGCGGTTTACCGCTTTGAGCGCGCCTGAGGCCCAAGGCCGGCGTCCTTCGTTGCTGCGATCCAAGCTGTTCTGGGTTGCGGTGCTGTATTTCTCCGAAGGATTTCCGCTCGGCATTTTCTACGACATATTCCCGGTCTGGTTCCGTCAGCAGGGCGTCGAACTCAGGAACATCGGCGTCATCAGCCTGCTGGGGCTCGCCTGGACGCTGAAATTCCTGTGGGCGCCGGCGATCGACCACTTCCGCCGCCACCGGTTGTGGATGGCCGCGGTCGACGTGCTGATGGGCGCGGTGATGCTCGCGTTTGCGGTTGCCGCCGGCCTGCCGTTATGGGTGTGGCTTGGGATCGGCGTGTTCACGCTGCTGTCGGCGACCAACGACATCGCGATCGACGGCTACACCATCGAACTGCTCGACCGCAACGAGCTCGGGCTCGCCAATGGAGTGCGCATCGGCTTCTACCGCGTCGGCATGCTCGCCGCCGGCGGCGTGCTGATCCTGTCCGATTACCTCGGCTGGGGCGGAGCTTTCGTGTGCGCCGCGATACTGTTTGCGGCGTGCGCGCTGCTGTGCCTCGCCGCGCCGCGCGAGCGCCTGCTGGCGCCGCACGAAGGCCAGACCGTGCTTGCCGAGCTGCGCGCAATCGTGCTCAGTCCGCGCGCGCTGGCGCTGGTANNTGCTGCTCATGCTCGGCTGCTTGTGGCTCGTCAACGGCGTTACGCGCTGGTCGCTGCACAATCCGAATTTCTGGCCGATCGCGTGGGGGGTCGCGCTGTCTGTATTCGGAGTGATATCGACCGCGCGCATGGTTGCGATTCCGCGCCAGGCGCCGGCCGCGACCGATGCGCTGCAAGGCCCGATGTTCGGCGCGCTGATGGAATTGCTGAAGCGTCCCGGTATCCTGCCGGTGCTGATTTTCATCCTGATCTTCAAGCTCGCCGATGCGTCGATGGGTTTCATGGTCAAGCCGTTCTGGGTCGACAGCGGCTTCACCGCGACTGAGATCGGACTGGTATCGGTCAACATCGGCCTCGGTTTGTCGATCGCCGGCGGCATCGTCGGCGGTTGGTACACCGACCGTGCCGGCATCTATCGCGCGCTGTGGTTACTCGGTTTGTTCCAGGCCGTATCCAATCTCGGCTACGCGTTCGCCGCGGTGGTGATACCCGCCGCCGCGACCGGCAGCACGCTGTTGCTCGAGCACCGCGCTCTGCTCTATACGGCGAGCGCAATCGAATCGTTTACCGGCGGGCTCGGCACCGCAGCGTTCCTCGCGTTTTTGATGGCGATCGTCAACCAGCAGCGCGCCGCAACGGAATATGCGCTGCTGTCGTCGGTGTTTGCGCTATCGCGCTCGTTCGCCGGCTGGGCGAGCGGTTTCGGCGTCGAAGGAATGGGCTACGCCGGGTATTTCCTGCTGACTTTTTTCCTCGCGTTTCCGGCGTACTTGTTCCTGCCGTGGGTGAAGCAAATGCTGGCTCGCGCCGAACCCGC
>PLYS01000497.1 GCA_003153455.1 Betaproteobacteria bacterium
CACGCCTGAAATCAAGCAACAGCTTACCAATCGGTGGATCGAGGCTAACAGCAAAACAAAGGGGTCATGTCTTGACATAACGATTTCCGGATAGTCGCCTTCAATCGCGGCCCGCCCGCTGAGAATGACACAGCAGATACCAAGCAAGACCGGTTTGTATCCGTGTGAACGACCATGCGAGCGCACACACTACGGCGACTCGAAACAGGGAATACCTTGACCTCAACCAGGCGGCCACGCAAGCTCCTGGACGATCCTGAGCAGCTTTTTGAGAAGCCGCTCCGCCACATTGCCCGCCAGCTTACATGTAAGCTGGCGGGCAATTCGCTCAATTTCTGGCATTGTGTATCCGTAGGCACCGTGTTACGAAGACGGGGGCGCGAATCCAACGACCGCGGGGAGGAGTATATGAGCAAAAGATGGATGTTGGTACTGGCGTTCGCAGTCGCCGTGCTCGCAGGTTGCGCGTCAATCAGCGCAGACCAACCGGGGCTCGAGCGCATCGAGCATATCGTCGTCATCTACGCCGAGAATCGCAGCTTCGATCACACGTACGGGAGTTTTCCCGGCGCCGAGGGGATCGCGCAGGCGAGCGCCGAGCAAAAGACCCAACTCGACCTCGACGGCAAACCGTTGCCGCATCTGCCCGCGGCGTACTCGGGGGGCAAGCCCGTCGCGAAGTTCCCGACGGCGGGGCTGCCGAACGGCCCTTTCCGCATCGACGCCCCGCCGATCAACGGCCGCTTCGACGAGGTGCTGCCGAGCCCCTGGCACCTCTATTACCAGAACCGCGAGCAGATCGCGGGCGGCAAGAACAACAAGTTTGTCGCTCTCGCTGACGTCGGCGCCTGGGTGATGGGTTACTTCGACGGCTCAAAAATGAAGGTGTGGAAGTGGGCGCAGGAGTACACGCTCGCCGATCACTTTTTCATGGGCGCGTTCGGCGGCTCGTTTCTCAACCATCAATGGCTGATCTGCGCCTGCACGCCAGTCGACCCGAATGCACCCGCCTCGGTTCGGCCGACGCTCGACGCGCAAGGCAACCTGGAGAAAAGGCCGGACTCGCCGAAGTCCGTGCTCGACGGCCCGGTTCAGTTGTTCGATGGGCTGGTGACGCCCGACGGATACGTCGTCAACACCTCGCAGCCGCCGTACCAGCCGAGCGGAATCGTGCCCGCGCCAGGCAATCTCGATTATGCTAATCCGGCGAATTATCCCGTCCCACCGCAGACTGCGAAGACCATCGGCGACACGCTTTCCGCGAAGGCCGTAAGCTGGGTGTGGTACGCAGGCGGCTGGAATGCTGCACTCGCGGATGGCAGAATGGACCCGAAAGCGAAGCGCACCGTGATTTACGCAGAGGGCGCGGATAGCCCGAACTTCGTGCCGCACCACCAGCCGTTCAATTATTTCGCGCGCTTCGCACCCGGTAACCCCGATCGCGCCGCGCACCTTAAAGACGAACAAGAGTTTCTGATGGCGATCGACCAGGGGACGCTACCGCAAGTTGCATTCTTCAAACCCGAAGGCCGTTACGACGAGCATCCTGGTTACACGGACCTGATGAGCGGCGATGAGCACATCGACATGATCCTCGCGCGGCTGAAGAAAAGCCCGCAGTGGCAGCACATGGCGGTCATCGTCACCTACGACGAGAACGGCGGCTTCTGGGACCACGTGCCGCCGCCGTCAGGGACGGGCTGGGGCGACCGCTGGGGGCCGGGTACGCGCATCCCGACGATCATCGTCTCGCCCTACGCTAAGCGCGGTTACGTCGACAAGACGCCGTACGATACGACCTCGATCCTGAAGCTGATTACCAAGCGCTTCGGCCTCGAGCCGCTGCCGGGTGTGCGTGCCAACGCGGACGATCTGACGGGCGCCTTCGACTTCGCGCAATGAGTCTGAGGGCAACCCGCCGCCGGATGTCGGCGTAGGCGTCGGGTGGTTTCTGCTCGCCTTTGCTATGCGCTGACGCCGTCAATCCCACAACAATGTTTTGAATTTAGTAATTTGTCCGTTCCTTTGACCTGACGGAAGAACTGGAATGAAGCGTGGATATCGAGTTTTGTTAATGGTGTTGGGCGTAAACCTCGCACATGCTTTGGCAGTCGCGGGCGCGATGGCGCAGTATCCGAACAAGCCGATTCGTTTTATCCTGCCGTTTCCCGGCGGTGCCACTGATTTCCTGGGGCGCGTCGTCGGCCAGAGGCTCGCGGAAGCGCTTGGCCAGCCGGTGGTGATAGACAACCGTCCCGGCGCCGGCGGCAACCTCGGCATCGAAATCGCGGCGAGGTCCGCGCCGGACGGCTACACGCTGGTGCTCGTCGCGCCGAACGTCACGATCAGCCCGAGCCTGTACCGCAAGCTCAATTACGATCCGGTCCGGGACTTCGCGCCGGTCACGCCGGTCGCTACCGTCACGATGGTGATTATCACGCACCCCGCGCTGCCCGCGCAGACGCTGAAAGAGTTCATCGCGCTCGCCAAATCGAAGCCCGGCCAGNNCTTTTCAAGATTACCGCCGGCGTGGATCTGGTGCACGTTCCGTACAAGGGCGCCAGTGTGGCGATGAACGACGTGATCGGCGGCCGGCTGGACTCGCTTTTCATCGGCATTCCGGCCCCGGCCCCGCACATCAAGGCCGGGCGCCTGCGCGGCCTCGCGGTGCTCGCGCTTCAGCGATCGCCGGTGCTGCCCGAGGTACCGACCGCCACCGAAGCCGGACTGCGTGGCTTTGAGGTTACGACGTGGTACGGCGTGCTGGCGCCGGCCGGCACGCCGAAGGATATCGTCGCGCGCCTCAACCGCGAGATCGTCAGGATCATGAATACCCCGGATACCAAAGAGCGGCTCGCGGTAGTAGCCGCTGATCCCATGACCAGCAGTCCGGAGCAGTTT
>PLYS01000278.1 GCA_003153455.1 Betaproteobacteria bacterium
TCGGATTATCGCCCGATCCGGTCGCCTACGGACTGCCTCGAAATAGCGCGTGACCTTCACGCCGACAAGGTAGCAGATTTCCGCTGCGCCGGTCTATCTTGCCGCAACTTGTAGCAGGTTGCCCAAAACATGGAAGACCTCAACGATAGAGCAACACTGCCTCGCGTGCTTCGCGCCACGCTGCTTCGTCGGGCCTGGCGAGCGCGTCGAGATCGGCCGCTGTGGCGGCGGCATCATCTACCCACTCCCGCAGCAGCGGGCTGCCGTTGATGAGATCGATGGCGAGGCGGCCGCGTTCGTACTCGTACGGGAAGTCGCGCCACAGCTCGTAATCCGGCCGCAGCTTCCGCGTGGCCTTGAAAGCGAGAGCGAGCAGCCGCCAGGGACGAAACGCTTCGTGGTCGTAAGCCGGATCATCGACGTGGATCTGGACGCCCGCGCAGAGCTTGCCGGCGTGCTTCTGAAACGTGGGCTCGAACCAGCAGGCCCGCAGCCGGCAACCGCGCATCCAGTGCGGCGCGAGCGATTCCATCGCTACAATGAGCGCGTGCGGCTCGATGTCCGGCGCACCAAAGAGCTCCAGCGGCCGCGTCGTGCCCCGTCCTTCGGAGAGCGTCGTGCCCTCCAGCATGACGGTGCCGGCATAGCAGCGCGCCATCCACGGATTCGCTGCGTTGGGGCTGGGATTCACCCAGGCGCGTTCGCCGAGTGGCCAGCCGTATCCGGGGGCGCTCTCCGGCTTCCAACCCTCCATGGTTACCACCTCGCATTCCACGTTGAGGCTCAGCGTGCGCACGAACCACCTCGCCAGCTCACCGAGCGTGAGACCGTGACGCATAGTCAGCGCTCCGGCGCCGACGAAACTTTCCCAGCCGGGACGCAGCAAGAGCCCCTCGATCGGGCGGCCCGCGGGATTGGGACGATCGAGTATCCAGACCGTCTTGCCATGTTTCGCCGCCGCTTCGAGCACGTAGCGCAGCGTGGTGATGAAGGTGTAGACCCGGCAGCCGAGGTCCTGCAGGTCGACGAGCAGAACGTCGAAGCTCTCCATCATCGCAGCGGTGGGACGGCGGACTTCACCGTAGAGGCTGAAAACCGGGATGCCATGAACCGGATCGGTGTAGTCCGGCGATTCGACCATGTTGTCCTGTTTGTCGCCACGCAGCCCGTGCTGGGGACCGAAGGCGGCCGCGAGCTTGATGTCCCCGAGCGCTGCGAGCACGTCCAGCGAGTGCACGAGATCGCGGTTCACCGATGCCGGATGCGCAAGCAGCGCCACCCGGCGGCCAGCCAGCGGTCTTCGCAGCGCGGGTTCGTCCCGCAGGCGGTCAATTCCAAATTTCATAGCTCTAGGACGAACGAATCAGGATGGTGAAAATCCGGTTTGCCGGGCGGATGTTTGAGCGCCCAGTAAGAAAGCCCGCCGTGTTCGTCCTCCACAACCGCCGATAACGCAAGCGCAAGACTGGCGTGTGGGTGCATGGCCGACAGGCGGTCGAGAGGAATCGAGGCGTCGAGCTCGAGCGTCTCAGCGCGGCTTCGCACGGCGATTCGCGGGTTCAACGCCTCGTCCGCGAGCGGTCCGCCTTCGCGATACTTCGCAAACGCATAAGCGCACCACTCGCCGGAAGGCGCGAAATTGAATTCATGGTAGCCGGGCAGGCCCTTCACGGCGATGAAACACTCGCAGCACGTGTGCTGCCAAAGTTCATCCGCGATGCGCGGCGGCCGCGGCGGCGGCACGCGCAGCCGTGCGAGATCGCCCTCGATCGAATAGGTGATCGCCAGCGTGCCGCGTGGCTCTCTGAATACGCGTGCACCGACGTTGCGCACCGTCCCGCTGCGGCTCTCAGGATGGCGCATGAGTGTTACCGAGTGAACGTTCAACGGACCGCTACCCTCCAAAAATCGAGAGATTCAGCCTGGCCGGCTCTCCCAGCCAGGATGCATTTGCGGTGTGATCCTCCAGGTCATTACCGGTAACGCCGTGGACCAAAACGTTCAGTCCACCGCGACGCTCCTCAAGCCACGGAATCAGCTTGTCGAACTGTGTCGAATCGAACGCGAGCTGACAACTCCAATGCGGATGGGGACCGACGAGTTTCTGATGCACTCGACCCATGGCTACGCCGAACAAATTCGTGGCGGTCTGGCAGAGTTCCCGCGCCTGCTCCGTTGACTTCTCGTCAAAGTACACGTGTGCGTGATACTGCGCGAATACGTTGCGGGGCCGTGGAATCATCGGCGACGTAGTCATAACCGTCTCCTCAAGGAAGAAATCCGACTGGATGGCCGCTTAGTCTACTCCACCGATCGTCAACAAGAACTCCGAGGGCGTGACAGGATGCCGCCTCCGCCCATCATGAGCGCGCTCATCCAGAAGACCGGAGGCAATCCGAATGCCGTCGCGACGAATCCAAATACGGCCGGGCCGCTCACGCGCATGGCGTTATTCACGCTCTGCCGCAGCCCGAGCATCTCGCCCGATCGGCCCTCAGCCGAGCGGCTGAAGATCTGCATCGTCGTGATCGGCTGACCACAGCCCATCCCGAGCCCGAACAGGAACGAGACCACCGCCAGCACCGCGCCGCTCTCGAAGAAGGGCACCAGCGCGAAACCCATCGCTGAGAAATAGAACGAAAAGCCGAGGACTCTTTCGTCGCCCCACCGTGCCACGAGCCAGGGAAGGAAGTAGCGCACCACGAACGACGCCGCGGCAAGCGTCGCGAGCAGCCCGCCGATGGCGGACGCCGAGAGGCCGATGCCATGGCCGTAGACGGGGATGTAGAACTGATACAGGTCCTGGCCCACCTGCACCAGGCTGCTCGTCACGAGAGCCCGCACCATCGCAGGATGCGTCAGCGCGTCCCGAATACCCCCCACCGATTGGGGCTGGCGGCTACCGCCCGGCAGCCTCCCGCCCCAGGCGACCAGCACCACGCTGGCTCCCACTGACAGCATCACCAGATACAGGCACGCCAGCGCGTAGCCCGAGACATCGATCGCGATGCCCGCCAGCAGCGGCCCGGCGAAAAGTGTGGTTGCGCCCACAAGGCTTGCGTTGCTGAAGTTCCGTGCACGCTCGTGCGGTTTGCTGAGGAGGCCGACCAGATTCGGCAGCAACACGTTGTACAGGGTGAACGCTATGCCCATCAGCGTCGCAGCCACATAAAGCGCCGCCAGCTCCCGCACGAAATACGGGATCAACATGGCGCCGCCCCCGCAGGCAGCTCCCAGCAGGAGCAACCAGCGCGAACCCACACGATCCGAGTATCGGCCGACCGGCCACGAGATCAGCAATGGGAATACGTAAAGCGCCGCCACCAGAATACCGACTGCCGAGGCCGAGGCGCCGAGGTCGAGCGCATAGAGCGAAAACGCGACGCGAGCGGAGCTGATGCTGCCGAAACCGAACAGCATCAGTGCGAAGGTGAGATAGAGCGGAGTCCGCGATGCGGACACGTCTGCGTTCAAAATGCCTGTATCATTAGTGACCGGAGGCATTATGACAGGTTGTCATTGAGCTGCCTTCTTGAACGGGGAAAAACACATGAGCATCAAAGGCAAAGGCTACATCGTGGGCGCTTACGAGCATCCTCTGCGAAAAGCGCCCGACAAATCCGTGGCGCAGTTGCACGCCGAGTGCGCGAAGGGAGCAATCGAGGACGCGGGCCTCACCAAGGGCGACATCGACGGCTACTTCTGCGCTGGCGATGCGCCGGGGGCCAACGTCTGGAGCATGGCCAATTACATGAACCTCAAGCTCCGCCACGTCGACTCGACGGATATGGGCGGCTGCTCGTATCTGGTCCACGTCGCCCATGCGGCGCAGGCGATTGCAGCCGGGAAATGCAACGTGGCGCTGATCACGCTCGCCGGACGCCCCAACTCGGAAGGAAGCTCCGGCACGCAGGTGCGGGACCGCGGCGTGAACCTGCCCGATGCCCCCTACGAGATGCCGTACAGCCCGGTGACGGTGAATCTCTATGCGATGGTGGCGATGCGCCACATGTACGAGTACGGCACGACCAGCGAACAACTCGCCTGGGTCAAAGTCGCGGCTTCGCATCACGCGCAGCACAATCCCAACGCCATGCTGCGCAACGTGGTGACAGTCGAGGAAGTCGTCAGCTCGCCGCTGATCTCCGATCCGCTGCACCGCCTCGACTGCTGCGTCGTGAGCGACGGCGGCGGCGCGTTGATCGTAGCCAGGCCGGAGATCGCGAAAAGCCTCAAGCGGCCGCTCGTGAAGATCACCGGCGCGGGCGAAACAACGAAGGGCCAGATGGGGGGCAAAGTCGACCTGAGCTACTCGGGCGCCGTGTGGACCGGTCCGCGGGCTTTCGAGGAAGCGGGCGTCAAACCGGCCGATATCAAGTACGCGTCGATCTACGACAGCTTCACGATCACGGTCGTGATGCAGATCGAAGATCTCGGCTTCTGCGAGAAAGGCGAAGGCGGAAAATTCGTCGCGGACGGCAACCTCATCTCCGGCACCGGCAAGCTGCCGTTCAACACCGACGGCGGCGGACTTTGCAACAACCACCCTGCCAACCGCGGCGGCATGACCAAAGTCATCGAGGCCGTGCGTCAATTGCGCGGGGAGGCGCATCCCGCGGTCCAGGTGAAGAATTGCGACCTCGCGCTTGCGCACGGCACCGGCGGCGCGCTCGGGCACCGGCACGGCAGCGCCACATTGATCATGGAAAGGGAGTAAAGCGATGGCGACCCCATATCAGGAACGAAAACTCCGCGACCCGGCGCTGAATCCCGGGGACCAGCCCTACTTCGACGCCGCATCCGAGGGCAGGCTCATGCTCAAGAAATGCAGCGATTGCGGCGAGTACCACCACTACCCGCGCAGCCTCTGCCCGCACTGCTTTAGCGACAAGGTGCAGTGGGTGCAGGCCAAGGGCACGGGCGAAATCTATACCTTCAGCGTCACGCGCCGCGGCGGGCCCGTTCCCTATTGCATCGCCTACGTCACCCTGGACGAAGGCGTGAAGATGATGACCAACATCGTCGATTGCGATCTCGATACGATCCGGATCGGACAGAAGGTGAAGGTCGTCTTCAAAAAGACCGAAGGCGGCGCGTCAGTGCCGATGTTCGCACCGGCATCCTAAGTCCGCCTGATTTCGGGTACTTCCACGATGCGCACGCCGCTCGCCGGCGGCGCTTCAATCGCGCGTACCAGGGCCGCCTTCATTGCATCGAGCGTAACGAGACCGAGCTGCTCTGCGCTGTCGCGCGTTGCCGGAATCCATCTGAGCACGGCGTAGAACGGGATCAGCAGACAAGGCCAGCGATGCCCCGGTCCCAGCACGTACCACGGCCGCAGGATCGTCGCTGGAATCCCGCTTGCTATCACCAACGATTCACCCTCTTCTCGCGCCGCGACATATGCGCGCATCACCGGCGCGGGATGCGCGACGCTCAGGTAAACAAGGTGCCGCACGCCAGCCTGTTGCGCAGCCGCTGTTGCCGCGCGGATCGAACCAAGATCGACGCGCTGAAATTCGGTCGCCTTGGAAGGATTGGGATGCGGCGTGCCGATGAGGTGCACGAACGTCGCGCCATGCGGGATTGCGGCTGCAAACGTGGACGCGTCGAGAGCGTTGCCCGCAACAGGCAACGCTCCGCCTGGCAACTTTGCTTCCGAGCCGGGCCGCGCGAGTGCGTGCACGGTGTGTTCCCGCGCAAGCAGTGCGCCTATCAACGGCCGGCCGATATAACCCGTGCCGCCAGTCACGAATACGGGCTCTCCATCCATGCGTGAATAATCGCAACCCGACTGTTACTACTCGCCGGCCAGCACGTCGATAAAACGCGCGCGGCCGGACACGCGCATCGCCACGGCTTGAGGGCTGTTCAGCACCGTCGCTGCCATGATCGCGCCGTGTTCGGGAAACCGATTCGTCAACGCCCCGGTCCCTTCCGGCGCCTCAGCAGGGCGTCGAGGCTGAACCGGCCACCGCCGGTCACGAAGAGCAGCAGGAAGCCGCCGATGATGGAGAGATTCTTGAAGAACTGGCTCTCCTGCGCGCGCCGCGCGGCGTCCGCGAATTCCCAGAAGCGGTGCGAGATCCCCATCGCGACGATCACGAACAGGACCATCAGCAGCGACGCGTAACGCGTCTGGAATCCCGTGATGATCAGGATCCCGCCAACGAATTCGACCGTCACACCGATCACGGCCCACATCTCTGACTGCGGAAAACCGCGCTGGGCGAGGCTGGCCGCGAACACGCTGAGCGCCAGGAGCTTCTGGATTCCGCTTTTGACGAAGATCGCTCCGAGCGCGACGCGCCCGAGCAGCAGGATCACGTCGTCGCTCTTTATGGGCGTATTGGACTGGTTCATCTCCACCTCCTCTACCGGTTTACTAACCGCCGTCACCATTATCTCGTAACTCATCACGCATCAGCTAGAGGCGCGTAAATTTCGTTTTGTGATATGTGATATAAACCCGGCGGTAACCCTCTACGTAATCAAGGAGATTGAATGTCGCTTCCCCCTCAAATCCGCGGCCGTTTGCGGATTCCCGTGTTCGGCGCCCCCATGTTTGTGGTTTCCGGTCCTGATCTGGCGATCGAACAATGCAAGGCCGGCGTGATTGGCTCGTTCCCCGCGCTAAACGCGCGCCCCCAGGAGGAACTCGATAAATGGCTCACGCGCATCGAGACCGAGCTGGCGCTATACCAACGCGAACATTCCGGTAAAAAAGTTGCGCCATATGCGGTCAACCTGATCGTGAACAAGGCCAACAAGCGGCTCGATGCCGACCTCGAAGTTGTCCTCAAACACAAAGTGCCCATCGTCATCACGTCGCTGAGCGCGCCCACGGGGCTGGTGCCGCGCGTGCATGAGTACGGCGGCATTGTGTTTCATGACGTCATCAAGGTGCGCCACGCGGAAAAAGCGGTGGAAGCGGGCGTCGATGGCCTGATCGCGGTATGCGGCGGCGCGGGCGGGCACGGGGGCAACCTCAACCCGTTCGCGTTGGTTAATGAACTGCGGCGTATCCACCAAGGTCCGCTGGTGCTCGCGGGCGCCATCACCAACGGTGCGGGCGTACTCGCGGCAGAGGCGATGGGATGCGATCTTGCGTATCTGGGCACGCGTTTCATTGCAACCAAAGAATCGATGGCGGTGGAGCGCTACAAACAAATGATCGTCGATTCCAACTCGGGTGATATCGTCTATACGCCGCTGTTTTCGGGCGTGCACGGCAGCTACCTTGCGGGCAGCATACGCAATGCGGGACTGGACCCCGACAACCTGCCCGTCAATGAAGCGCCGGGACAGTATCGCAATCGCGAAGATCGTGCGAAAACATGGAAGGAAATCTGGGGCGCGGGGCAGGGTGTGGGCAATATCGACGATATACCGACTGTCGCGGAACTGGTGGACCGTCTCGAATCAGAATATTTTGCGGCGCGGCAGCGAATCGCAGATAACGGCGTTAAGGCTTAGCGCCTGTCCCGGCCGGTTCTCTAATGATAAGCGCGCCCGAGGGGTCCTTCGGGTCTGCGGCTCGCGCCGCCGCTTCTTCCGGGGTGCCGGATTCAGCGGGCGCAGGGTTCGCCGGTGGCCGCGCCGATTCCTTCTGCTTTGGCTCTGATGCTTCAGGCTTTGCCGGCGCTATCTTAAGTTCGGACGGCGAAATTTCTTTCAAACGTTGCGATGACGGTGGATTTATTGTAGTTGGGGTGTCAGCAGCGAATGCCGACAAAGCGAAGCCTGCGATGACGAAACCAACTCCAAATGATCGCACGATGCTCATGCTCCTTTTCATAAAACAGGCGCAGTCCTGGTCCATAGGCTATCCTCCATCATGTCAGGCGCGAATAGGAATTCCGGCCGGCGATCAATGCCGTAACATGTCCGCATTCTGTTGAATACGGCGCGCGGCTTTATCGAACCATGCGTCGTTGCGCGCTCCCCAGTCCTTCACTTGGCGTTCGGCCTCGTATTTGGCAACGCCATAGCACTCCTGGATTTTGTCGACCAGCTCATCGCGTCTACCGGATACCATGTCCAGTTGATCATTGGTCAGCTTGCTCCATTGCTCCTTGACTTTGCCCTTGGTCTGATTCCAATCGCCTTCGAGGATGTCCCAATCCATCACCTCGACGGCGTTAAGGATCGCATCGTGCCAGCGTAGTTTCCAATTGTTTTCGACCACATTCCGATTCATCGCAGTCTCCTGTACGCGTTGCATAATGATTTCTTTCCGTGCTCGCCTTAGGGCCTCATGCAAAATAACCGGTT
>PLYS01000001.1 GCA_003153455.1 Betaproteobacteria bacterium
CCACATCTCGCCTTGCGGCGCGTAGGGCCGTCCGCAGATAAATTCATAGGTCTTCTCGTCCGGCGCGATCAGGCCTATTTTGGCGCCAAGTTCAATGGAGAGATTGCAGATGGTGAGCCGCCCTTCAACGGGCAGATCTCTGATTGCGCTGCCGGCATACTCGACGGCATAGCCGGTACCACCGGCCGCACCGATCTGGCCGATCAGCGCGAGGATCAGGTCCTTGGCGGTCACACCGAATGGCAACCGGCCCTCGAACCTCGCGCGCATGGTTTTTGGCCGACGCTGGATGAGCGCCTGCGACGCCAGCACATGTGTCAGTTCGCTCGAACCAATCCCAAAGGCGAGTGCCCCGAGCCCGCCATGCGTGCAGGTGTGGCTGTCGCCGCACACGATCAGGCACCCGGGAAGGCTAAGGCCAAGTTCGGGTCCGATGACGTGAACGATGCCTTGACCGGGCTCGTCGATGTCGAACATCCGGATCCCGCTGCCGGAGGTTTCGGTCCTCAGGCCGGCCAACAGTTCCTGTCCGATCTTGCTGGTTCCGGCCCGGCCACGCGCCGTCGATATTGCATGGTCCGGCGTCGCAAACGTCAGTTCGGGATTATGGACCGCAAGACCCCGACTCTTAAGATCGAGCAGGCCGCGCGAGCCGCCCAGATCGTGCAGCAAATGGCGATCGACGTGCAGAAGATCGGTATCATCGCCGAGATGGGCAATGACGTGCTGGTTCCAGATTTTGGCCAGCAGCGTGCGGCCGGTCTTGTCCAATGGCCTGTCCTCCTTTTGGCTTCTTTGGCCGGCGGCATCAGCCGCTGACCGCGTTTTGCACGGTCTATGTTCAGGCCTCAGCCTCCCTCTATCAAAGCACGGCAGGTCACCGCTCGGCTAGAGCATTTTCCATTTGCTGTGAATCGAGGGGATTCACAAAGAGCCGCGAATAAGATTCTGTGGTCTTCTCTGGCTGAGGAGGCTGGCAATGGGGTATTCGAACGATTTACGAGTTCGAGTGATCCGGGTTGTTGAGAGTGGCGCGGCGGCGCGGGCGGCGGCAAGACAGTTTGTGATTGGGGATGCGACGGCGATCCGCTGGGCGAAGCGCTGGCGGGAGACCGGCAGCTTTGAGGCCAAATCCAACAAGGGTCGGAGCCGGTCGCCGTTGAAGAAGCATGAGGAATGGTTGCTTGGGCTGGTTCGGCAGGAGCCCGACCTGACGCTGGAAGAGATCCGGCGCCGTCTGCTCGAAGAGCTTCAACAAAAGGCGGGGCTCGGTTCGGTTTGGCGGTTCTTCGACCGCCACGGCATCAGCTTCAAAAAAAAGCGTTCGGGCGGCCGAGCAGGATCGGCCTGACGTTGCCGCGGCGCGAATGGCATGGGCGGACAATCAACCCAAGCTCGATCCCGACCGACTGGTCTTCATCGACGAAACCGGCACCTCAACCAAAATGGCGCGGCTGCACGGTCGGGCTCCACGCGGCGAACGGCTGGTCGGCAAAATCCCGCACGGGCACTGGAAAACCACCACCTTTGTTGCGGGCCTGCGCTCCACAGCTCTGACTGCACCATGCGTCATCGACGGTCCGATGAACGGCAATGCCTTCCTCGCCTATGTCGAACAAGTCCTCGTGCCGACCCTCAAGCCAGGCGACGTCGTCGTGCTGGACAATCTCAGCGCCCACAAGGTGCCGGGGATACGTGAAGCGATCGAAGCCGCAGGCGCAAAACTGCTTTACCTGCCTCCCTACTCACCGGACTTCAATCCGATCGAACAACTCTTCGCAAAACTCAAAGCCTTGCTACGAAAGGCCGCCGAGCGCTCCATAGAGAGCCTCTGGAACCGCATCGCATGTCTTCTCGATGCCTTCCAGCCAGATGAATGCGCCAACTACTTCCGAAACTCCGGATATGCTGCATGGTAGGTGGAAAATGCTCTAGAGGCTGAAACGAAAGAGGGCCAGCCAAACCGAACCAGCGAAGCTGATTGTCATTTGCGATGCAATATCGCACCATCAAGGGCCCGAAACCGCCAAAGTGCCTGGAAATGTCGCGTCCGAAAAACGTTCTCTGGATCATGTGCGATCAACTTCGCCACGATTACCTGGGTTGCACGGGACATCCGACCCTGAAGACGCCAAATATCGATGCAATGGCCAAGCGCGGCGTGCGCTTCTCCAACGCCTATGTGCAATCGCCGATCTGCGGCCCCTCGCGCATGTCGTTTTATACCGGCCGCTACATGCGTTCGCATGGCTCGCACTGGAATGGCTGGCCGCTGCGCGTCGGCGAACCGACGCTGGGCGNNCATCTCAAGAAAATCGGGGTACGCAACGTGCTGGTCGGCAAGACGCACATGGAGCCGGACCTCGAAGGATTGAAGGCGCTCGGGATCGCTCCGGACTCGGTCATCGGCGTGCATGTCAGCGAATGCGGCTTTGAGCCCTACGAGCGCGACGACGGCTTGCATCCCTCGAACCGCCCTCGCCCGCGCTACGACAGCTATTTACGCGAACGCGGCTTTGATGCGCCAAATCCGTGGGAGCACTGGGCCAATTCAGGCGAGGCCGGTGATGGCACCCTGCAAAACGGCTGGCTGTTGGTTCACGCCGACAAGGCCGCGCG
>PLYS01000294.1 GCA_003153455.1 Betaproteobacteria bacterium
ATGAACGTGCTGTTGGCCGAGGCCAGGGTGCCCTACGACATCGTCCTGGAAATGGACGAGTTGAACGCGGACTTCCCTTCCACCGATGTCGCCATGATCATCGGCGCCAACGACATCGTGAACCCGGCGGCCCAGGAAGACCCGTCGAGCCCGATCGCCGGGATGCCGGTGCTGGAAGTGTGGAAGGCCAAGACTTCGATCGTGATGAAGCGCAGCATGGCTACCGGNNAGAACAATCGCATGCTGTTCGGCGACGCGAAGAAGATGCTGGACGAAGTGCTCGTTGCGCTGAAAGCCTGATCGCCGGCACAAGCTGCATGCAGACGGCCGCGCCCGAAAGGACGCGGCCGTTTTGCCTATAGACCACGGTCTACATGGACAAGACGATGACGGTATTCGGCGATGCGGAAAATGACGTCGAGGACATTGTCAAAGCGATCGAATAAGATTTCCGGTGCCGATGGCGGGCCGGACGGCTCGGCCTTCTTATCCATGCGCCCGGCAGCGCAGCTGTGAGGCGCTTGCGATCGCGTCGGCATACAATATGAAATGCCTTCGGTCAATCTCGAGCAGCCCGAATGGCGTGAGCATACGTGTCGGAGTCAAATTCCGTATCCAGTTAAGACTGCGGTCTTGACGCGCTGCGATACAGAAGACGCAAAGGAGGAGCAACTATGTGGCGCAGCATCAGCCTGTTTGCTTGCACAGTATGCGTGGGTACAGGCATTGCCGCCGGCGCGCAGCCCGCGGCGCCGGACTACCCGCAACGCCCGATACGGCTGATCGTACCATACGCGCCTGGGGGCGCGACCGATATCGTTGCGCGCATCGTCGGCCCCAAGCTTACCGAGCTGCTGGGCCAGCAGGTGGTCGTCGATAATCGGGTCGGCGCGGCAGGCAACATCGCGCTCGAGCTCGTCGCCAAAGCGCAGCCGGATGGCTACACGCTGCTGGTCGGCAACGTGTCGACCAATTCGATCAACCCGATTGCATTTGCCCATATTTTGAAGTTCGATCCGGCGAAAGAGTTGGTCGGGGTCACCTTGCTCGCGTCGATCCCGAACCTGCTTGTCTCTGGCGCGGGATTTCCTCCGAACAGCCTGAGTGAGGTAATCGCTTACGCCAAGGCGCGCCCAGGGCAGCTCAACCATGGGGGCCCAATCGGTTCTTACTCGCATCTCGATCTGCTCGCGCTGCTCAACGCGACCGGCATGCAGATGCTGCACGTGCCGTCGAAAGGCGGCGCCGGCACCGCGGTCAGCACGCTCATCAATGGCGAGGTGCATCTCACCTGGATGAACGTCGCCACCGCAACACCCCAGGTCAAGGCCGGGCGTTTCAAGGCCTACGCGGTGACGACGGAACAACGGCTGCCCGATTTGCCGAACGTTCCCACCATGGCCGAGGCAGGCTTTCCCGGGATCGGCAGCAACAACTGGAATGGCGTATTTGCGCCGGCGCGCACGCCGCGGACTATCGTTAACAAGCTATATGCCGCGCTGGTTCAAACCATGCAGCGGCAGGACATACAGGAGCTGTTCGCGAAGAACCAGGTCCCGGTCGCGGTCAGCAAGTCGCCCGAGGAATTCGATGCATTCGTGCAATCCGAAATGAAGCGTTGGGCGAAGATCATCAGGGACAACAACCTCAAACTGGATTGAGAGCAGGAATTGTCGTGAGGCATCAAGGAGACGCGCGATGATCTACGTGACAGGCGGACGGGGGTGGCACCTTGGGCGTGAAGTCGTGCGGCAATTGACACGGGCGGGGCACCGGGTCCGCGTCCTTGCCGCGAGCGCCGAGGAGGGCAAGGTGCTTGAAGCCTCGAACATTGAGGTCGTGGTGGGCGACTGCGAGCGCCCGGAGACGTTCGCCCATACGTTGGAGGGCGTCGCCACGGCGATGATGATTACACGGAATTCCCTCAACTTCGTCGAGATGGAAACGAACTTCATCGACGCGGCGAAGGCGGCGCGGGTCGCGCGCGTGGTAAAACTCTCGGCGCTCGGAGCCGACGTGAATGATGAGACGCAGGTCAAACGATCGCACGGCCGGACCGAAGAGATTCTCAAGCAATCCGGCTTGAAGTGGACGATACTCAGGCCTCATTTCTTCATGCAGAACGTGCTCTGGTTTGTCGATGAGATCAGGACCCGCGGCACCATTTCGCTGCCCATGAAGTCAGTGCGCCTCGGTTTGGTCGATTTCTGCGATATCGCGGCGGTGGCGGGAAAATGCTTGACTGAAGAGGGTCACGACGGTCGAACCTATACGCTTTCGGGACCTGAGCTGCTTTGCTTTTACGATGTTGCCGAAAAGTTGGGCCGCGCCGTCGGCATCCCGATCCAGTACAACGATATGCCGCCCGATGCATTTCGCGAGCTGTTGATTGCCATGGGCAGGCCCGCCTGGCACGCCGAGTCGATGACGCGCAGTTACGTCCTGATGAGCCTCGCGGATGAACCGCTTAGCGGGGACGTCGAGCGCGTGCTCGGCAGGCGGCCGGCATCGTTCGATCAGGTCGCAAGGGATTACGCACATTTCTTTGGGGGAAAACGATGAGCGATAACACTCTTGGGGCATACAACATCGCCGATCTGCGCGAGATGGCGCGCCGCAGATTGCCTAAAGGGATATTCGAGTTCATCGACCGCGGCAATGAGGACGACATTGCCTTGCGCAACAACCGCGCGGCGCTGGACCGTATCAAGTTGAAACCGCGCACGTTGGTCGACGTCTCGAAGCGCAGCCAGGAGATCACGCTCTTCGGCAAGCGGCAGCCGATGCCCATTGTGATCGGGCCCACCGGCACCACCGGGCAGGTCTGGTATCGGGGCGAGATCGCGCTCGCGCGCGCGGCCGCGGCGGCGGGCATTCCGTTCACGCTCGCAACCGGCTCGACGACGGCGCTGGAACAGGTGATCGAGCAGGGGGGTGGCGGCAGGATGTGGTTTCAGCTCTACATTTGGCCCGAGCGCTCGGTCGCGTATGAGATGGTCGAGCGGGTTAGGAAAGCCGGATTCGAAGCGCTGGTCGTCACGATCGACAGTCCGGTGTCACCCAACCGCGAATTCAACCTGCGGAACGGCTTTACCCTGCCGTTCAAGTTCACGCCGCGCAGCACCACCGATGTACTCATGCATCCACGCTGGTTGTTTGGAGTCATCGCGCGTTACCTGCTAACCACCGGCATGCCGCGCTACGAGAATTATCCGGGCGAAATCAAAAGCAACATGACCGCGCAGCCGATGGGACGTTCGATGCCGAAAAACGATTCGCTCACGTGGGATGACCTGCGCGCGGTGCGCAAGATTTGGCCGCGCACGCTGATCGCGAAAGGAATACTTGACGCACGGGACGCGGTACTTGCCGCTGATTGCGGGGCCGATGGCGTCGTGCTTTCAAATCACGGCGGGATTCTCGTCGACAGTGCGATCGCGCCGATCGACGTGCTGGAGGAAACGGTGGACGCCGTGGGCAAGCGCATCCCTGTCTTCATCGACAGCGGTTATAGGCGCGGCAGCGATATCATCAAGGCACTCGCGCTCGGCGCCAAGGCCGTGTTCATTGGCCGCCCGACGCTGTACGGCACCGCGGCCGCCGGTCAAGTGGGGGCCGCGCGGGCGATTACGATTTTGCGCGACGAGATCGACCGGGTGCTTGCGCTGATCGGCTGCCCTGATGTCGCGGCGCTTAACCGCGAATACGTGGTGCCGCCACGCCCGCATTGAGCAATGGCGGCATTGGTGCCTTGAGCAGCGCAGACTATTATTCAATCTTGATGTTGTTGTCCTTGATGATGCGCGCCCACGACTTGAGCTGATCACTGACGAAACGCTGAAACTCTTCGGGCGAAGCGCTCACGACGAGAGGCACGGAAACTCTCTGGAACGCCGCCTTGACCTGGGGTTGTTGCGCGGACTTGAGCGTCGCTGCAAAGAGCTTGTCGACGATCGGGCGCGGCGTTTTCGCGGGCACAAAGAACCCATTCCAGTTCACGCTCTCGACCCCGGGGTAGCCAGCCTCCGCCACGGTCGGAACGTCCGGATATTCCGGCAGGCGCTGCTGCGCGGCCGTTGCGTACGCCTTCATCCTTCCCGCTTTCACATACGGGAAAGCGCTGGCGGCATTGGTGAACGCGTAGTGGATTTCGCCGCCGAGTATGCCGACCATGAGCGGGCCGCCGCCGGCCACCGGGATGTGTACGAGCTTCATGCCGGTACGCGCGTGGAAATCCAGCATGGCAAGATGCGTATAACCTCCCAGCACGCTCCCGAAGTTGTACTTGCCCGGGATTGCTCTGACGTATTCAACCATCTCCTTCAGCGTCTGGGGCGCGAAGTCGGTCCGGGCAACGAGCACGTCGGGAATCGCAGCGAGCAGCGTCACGCCGACAATGTCCTTCGTGAGGTCGGCCTTGAGCGTCGACGCGAACAGTATGGGGTTGATCGACGCCACCGACACGTTGGCAATGAAGATGGTGTATCCGTCCGGCGCCGCGCGTGCGACGATTTCGGCAGCAATGTTGCCCGAGGCGCCCGGGCGGTTATCCACGATGATCTGCTGTCCCAACACTTCGGTCAGGCTCGGCTGTAGCAACCGCGCAACAATATCGGTGCCGCCGCCCGGCCCGAAGGGCACGAGCATTCGAATCGGCCGGGTGGGCCACGTTTCAGCGGCGTGAGCGCTACCGGCTAGCGTTGCACATATACCAACGACCAACCACACGACAATCCGCAAGCGGGAATTCATAGCCGCACTCCCTTCATCCCATTACGATGGCCGCCCGACCGGTGATACTTCCCGCATCGAGGCGGGCGTGTACCTTCTCCGCTTCTTCGAGGCGATAGATTTCCGTCACCAGGGGCCAGACCTCTCCACGGGCGCAGAGTTCAAGCGCCTCGATCATCTCCTGTTTGGTGTAAGAACGGCTGCCCATGATTTCCAGCTCGCCGGTGAGAAGCCGGGCAGCCGAAACGCGGAATGGATGAGGCGCGTAGCCCCCGAGGGTGACGAGCCTTCCGCCTTTGCTCAGGGACTCGGCTCCGGCCTCGAGGGTCGCGACCTGCGAGACGAAATCAATTGCGACATCCACCCCCACTCCCTTCGTCAACTCCCGCAGGGCCTCCACGACATTTTCCTTCGAGGCATCTATAACGGCTTCCGCTCCCACTTCGCGGCATTTGTTGAGCTTCTCCGCGGAAATGTCCACCGCGATGACGCGGGCGTGGGCCCAGCGCGCAAGCATGACCATGTGAATTCCCACTCCGCCACCGGCACCGAAGACTGCAACCGTTTCCAGCGGTGCAATGCGAGCCCGCTTCACCAACTTATAAGGGGTCACGATGGCATCGCAGATAACGGCAGCCTCGGCCGGATGTTTCTTGTAGTCAATTCCGTCGGGCACGTGGACAAAGCTGCGGGCAGGCAGCTTGATGAATTCGGCATAGCCACCGTCTACCGTGCGGCCGACAAAACCGGCCAGATTGTCGCACAGGGATTCGCGATTGATACGGCACCAGCGGCAATTGCCGCAGCTCATGTAGGCATGAATGGTGACAATGTTCCCCGTCCTGAAATCCTGGACGCCCGGCCCAGTTTCAACGACTTCGCCCAGCACTT
>PLYS01000338.1 GCA_003153455.1 Betaproteobacteria bacterium
GGATGCGGGAAATCCGCACGTCCAGTTCGATGAGGGCGTGGAGGAAACGGACCGTGGGTACGACTCGGCGAGATCGACACCGCGAGAGCGGGTCATCGCAGCAGGCGCCGTCAAACCCTAGCGGTACCGCGCCTCCACGCCGCCTCTACATCTTTCGGCGCTATGAATTAAACTCGAAGATCCAGGTGTGCGGCTGGAGTGTGCTTAAATATTCGGGCCGCGCACATCATTCGCCGACTGGAAAGGACACCCAATGCTGGGACACCGCATACGAGTCTACAAAAGCGCGCAGACCCCGCCTCGTTCCGAGTTGCTCGCATGGAAGATCGCTGCCGTCGCTGCGGATGAGACAGCTGTCGATCCGGACGTCGCCGCAATGGTCATCAATCGCATCATTGATAACGCCGGTGTCGCGGTTGCGGGCTTGGCGCGCCATCCGGTGGCGAGCGCGCGTGCGCAAGCGCTTGCGCATCCGCATGCGGGGGGAGCAACAGTCTTCGGCATGCCTCGCACCGAGCGCGTTGCCTGTGAATGGGCCGCGTGGGCGAACGCTTCAGCAGTCAGGGAGCTTGATTTCCACGACACCTTCCTCGCCATAGACATGAACCATCCGGGTGACATGATTCCCGCCATCGTCGCGGTCGGTCAGCAGTGCGGAGCGACTGGACGAGATCTCGTCCGCGGCATTGCGACCGCGTACGAGATTGATGTGTGCCTGGCGAAAAGCATCTGCCTCCACGAGCATAGGATCGACCATTTGCCGCACATCGCGGCCGGGATGGTTGCAGGAATCGGTGCGATGCTGAGACTGCCAGTCGAGGTGATTTACCAAGCGGTGAACCACATCGTGCACGTCACGATAACCACCCGGCAGTCGCGTAAGGGCGAGATTTCGACATGGAAAGCGCACGCGCCTGCCCACGCCGCAAAGCTTGCGATCGAGGCTGTAGACCGCGCGATACGAGGCGAAACATCGCCCTCGCCAATTTACGAGGGCGACGACAGTATCATCGCCTGGCTGCTGGATGGTCCCGATGCCCAATATACGGTGACCCTGCCGGAGCCGGGGGACCCGAAGCGCGGCATCCTCGAGACTTACACGAAAGCCTATTCCGCGGAAATTCACTCACAAGCGCTGATCGATCTCGCGTTCCGCATGCGCTCACGTATCGCTGACTTGTCAGGGATCGCACAGATCGTGATCCATGCGAGCCGCTACACGCATCGCATCATTGGGACCGGATCGGGCGATCCTCAGAAATTCGATCCGGGAGCGACTCGGGAAACGCTCGACCACAGCGTCATGTACATTTTTGCGGTTGCCCTCGAGGACGGCACCTGGCACCACGTTGACAGTTACCTGCCCACACGTGCTGCCCGACCGTCGACGGTTCGGCTTTGGAAATGCATTCGGACGGTCGAGGATCCCGAGTGGACACGCCGCTATCATGCTCAAGAGCCGAGCCAGAGAGCGCTGGGCGCGAAGGTCGTGGTCACCATGGAAGACGGCAGCAAAATCGAAGACGAGATTGCGTTTGCGGATGCACACTCATATGGCGCCAGGCCTTTCGGACGTGATGACTACATCGGCAAGTTCCATGCGCTCGCTTCGGACTACGCCGAAAGTGCAGAACGTGAACGGTTTCTGGCGGCGGCGCTTGCGGTGCCCACGTTGCCGTCGGGAGCAATGCAGGAGCTCACGGTTGAAGTACCGCCCGACGCGCGCAAATGCGAAGGTTTGCGCCCAGGGCTATTCGAGCAGTCAAATCAATAAAGGGGGAAAACAACATGATCAGCAAAACTATAGTTGGTGCAGTATTAATCGCAGCGCCGCTGTCGGTGCTCACGGCTTCAGCCCAGACATGGCCGTCCAAAACGGTCCGTATCATCGTGCCCCAGCCACCGGGCGGGACTACGGATCTCCAGGCACGGCTGCTGGCAAAGAAATATACCGACACCCTGGGGCAATCGTTCGTCGTCGACAACCGGGCTGGCGCCAGCGGAATGATCGGGACGGAGGCGGTAGCGCGCTCGCCGGCGGACGGTTACACGTTCCTGTTTTCTTCCGCAGCACTTTCGGTCGCCACCACGCTGTATGGATCGAAATTCAAATTCGATACGTTGAAGGACCTGGCCCCGGTCATCTGGACGTCATCCGTTCCACTCGTGCTCACCCTTCATCCCAGCGTCCCCGCAAAATCCGTCAAAGAGCTTGTTGCACTTTCGAAGCGTGATAGGAAAGGCCTTAACGGCGGCCATAATGGCAGCGGGACAACGAGCCACATCGCACTCGAGATGTTCCGGCAGCAGACCGGGGCAAAACTGGAGTCCATTGGTTACAAGGGGGGCGGCCCGGCCACAATCGCTATTCTGTCCGGTGAGATCGACTTCACTTTTTCAACATTGACAACCGTAAAATCGCACGTGGAAAGCGGACGCTTGCGAGGGCTCGCCGTGAGCACGAAAAAACGATCCAGCGTATTCCCGGATTTGCCTACGATGGATTCCATATACCCGGGGTTCGAATCGGATAACTGGTTCGGACTTTTTGCGCCAACCGGCACCTCAAAGGATATCATCGCGAAGCTGCACTCTTTGGCGCTGGAGGCGCTGAAGGCTCCGGAGATGCGCGATACCATCGCGAAGGACGGTGGAGAGGTCGTTGGCAGCACGCCGGAAGAACTCGGGTCGCACCTGCGCAGCGAGGTGACGCGCTACGCGAAAGTGATCAAGGCAGGGAACATAATGGCCGAGTGAGGGATAGTCCGGTGGCGCGGATGCTTGGTCCAAGGCGAAGGACGTGCGCGAGAACTCAGGGCAAATCAGCCGCGCTATATATCTACGCGCAACTTTCGAATCTTGTCTTCGTGGGTGTGCTGAAAAGTACTGACCCGCATCAGCGGCCACTTTCCGCTGGGTTGCCTTCAGGCTGTCGTCCTGTTCGCTCAGCCAATCGGCAGTCGGGCCGGCAACATCGGCGACCTTGTTAACCGCCTGGCCAGCCCCTGCGAGCGCCTCCGCACCTTAGAGGACAACTGCGCCGATTCTGAGCGAGGCTAACGAGTATGACAAAAATCCTCTCTCGTATGTACGCTGGCGCACAGAGTGGTGGTTGCCGGGAACGGATAATTGCTGGAATTCCTAGCGTTCCTATCTCGGAAAAATTGTCCGCATCACCTCCCACACCGCCATGACGCTGCCTCGTTCGCTCAAATGGATAGCCGGAGTTTTTCTCGCGCTTATCGTGCTGATCGTTCTGGCCGTCGCGTTTTTCGACTGGAACTGGTTACGCGGCCCGATTGCGCGCAAGGTCAGCAGTTCCACCGGCAGAAGCGTCGCAATCAACGGCGATTTGAACGTCCATCTATCATTGCGGCCGCGCATCGTCGCCAACGACATTGTCCTCGGGAACGCGGCGTGGAGCCGCGAGCCCAGCATGGCCAGGATCAAGCGCCTTGATTTCAGGATCGACATCCTCAAGCTCCTGGCCGGCAGTGTGGCATTTCCCGAAATGGCGTTGTCCGAGCCTCACATCGTGTTTGAAGTGAGTCAAGACGGCACGCCCAACTGGGTCTTCAACGAGCAGGACAAGGACAAACCGGTTGAATTTCCGACCATCGGTGCATTAAGCATAGATCACGGCAGCGCAACGTATCGCGATCCCAAAATCAACACCGACCTGGCGCTTGACATCAACACGCTGGAAGCCGGCAAGGACAATCTGGAATCCAGCCTGGACGTCGCGGTAAAAGGCCGCTTCAAGGGCCTGCCGACTACGCTCCACGCACGAGGCGGCGCGCTGCTTAGTCTGGGCAGCGTCGATCATCCTTACCCGATCAAGGCGAGCGGGATGCTGGGGAGCACCAAAGCCAGCATCGATGGCATGTTGCTCGATCCTCTGCACCTCAAGGCAGAGCAACTGAACTTTCAGCTTGAGGGCAGCGACCTTGCACTGCTCTTTCCGATCATAGGCGTGCCTATTCCGCCGACACCCCCATACAAGCTCGCCGGATTCCTGGATCATGCCGGCGACGTGTGGACATTTCGCCGTTTCAAAGGCACGGTGGGACACAGCGATATCGCGGGAGATTTCGCGGTCGATCGCGGCAAGCATCCCCAAATGATAACCGCCGGCCTGGTGTCGCAAAAGCTGGATATGAAGGATTTCGGCGGCTTCATAGGAGTTGACCGTGGTACCAAGCCGAGCCAGACTCCGCTGCCCGGCGACAGGGTGCTGCCGGCCGAGCCGTTCAGCCTGGAAAAGCTGCAGGCGGCGGACGCAGATGTGCATTTCCGCGGCGAGAAGATCCTCACCGAGAAAATGCCGCTCGAGAAAATGAGCGCGCATCTCATCGTAAACAACGGCAGGCTCAAGCTCGCACCGCTGGATTTCGGGGTCGCCGGCGGAAATCTGGTGTCGCAAATCGAAATGGACGGGCGTAAACCGCGCATCGTGACACGCGCAGACATCACCGCGAAAGGTCTTCACCTGGATCGGATGTTCCCGGCTTCCAAGCTGGCTGGCGCCAACACCGGCACGATGGGTGGCCGCGCCAAACTCGATGCCAACGGCAACTCGATAGCGCAAATGCTCGCATCGGCGAACGGCGAAGCGGCGCTGATCATGGATGGCGGGTCGGTCAGCGAGTTAATGCTTAGACTGTCGAACCTCGACATAGCCAATTCGATCGGGGTGCTGCTGGGCGGCGACAAGCAGGTTCCGATTCGTTGCATGGTGGGCAACTTCAAAGCGGTCGATGGAGATTTCAAAGTAGAGGCCCTGGTGCTCGATACGCCCAAGGTCAACATTACCGGCAGCGGCGATGTGAACTTCACCGACGAATCGCTTCACCTCAGATTGGTGTCTCAGGGTAAGGGCTTCAGTCTGGCATCGCTGCGCGGCCCCATCGCGATCACCGGATCGTTCAAGACCCCGTTGGTGCGGCCTGAAGTGGGCGGCGCGCTCGCGCGGGGCGGCCTCGCGGTGGCCCTGGGTGCGGTGACGGCAGGCATAGGTGCGCTGATACCGCTGCTCGACTTTGGCAAGGACAAGAACAGCAACTGCACCGCGCTCATGAGCCAGGCCAAATCGGATGCGGGCGTGAAAGCGAGCGACATGGCGCCGCGTGCCGGAAAACGATAGTCCGAAACTCAATATGGGACTCGATCAGAAGGACGACATCGTTTTTCGCGTATCAATCGGAAAAAATAACAAGTGGGATGTCAACGAATAAAAGCTTCGACAAACCGCTGGCATCGTTCGACACCGAAAAAGATGCCTGCAATTACGCCTACGACATCGCCAAGACCAAGAACGGCTCCACGCTCCTCGCCGAGGGCAGCCGTGTCAGTTAACCTGCCGGACCTGGCGTGCCCAAGCAGGTTTCGCGCGTTGCGCGCGAAGATTGAGGCGGCAGGTGGCACAGCAGCGATTGGAGGCTCGGTGGTCACTCGCACGCACGCTGCTCGAGATCGGACCGCGCATCCGGTTCCAGTCGAAAAAGATGACAAACAATTTAATCGTTGGCACGAGCGCAAGCCTGAGCCAGCATATCCATTTAAGCGCGCGGGGGTGCCAGGCAACAATTTTGCAAGCACGAGATTGTCTCCGTACGCTAACGCACAGACCGTCGTTGGCTCTCTGCGTAACCTTTGAATCGCGACATCGGGCTTCGATTGGTCGGATTTCGACTCCGCGACTTGGCAAAACGCTAGGACCGTGCCGACGGCGGACTCGTTAACAGCGCAACGGGGCTTGCATCACAATGGCATGGCATAACATGGCGCGCGAACATACACATTTTTTCAAGGAATGCCGATCATTTCGGCAGATTGTTTTTTGTCCATACTATAGGAGAATCATATGGAAACCATCGTACGCGGCAACACTCCCCCGACTTTTGGAACGTCGAATAACACCGAAGGCACGTTAAACAAGGCATCTTCGAGCGCACACGCAGTTGTCAATTCAATTGCCGGGGCAGCAGACGAGGCGGTAGGCAAAGCCAAGCCCGCGATCGACAAAGTCGTAGCAATGGCTCACCAGGCGGTGGACAAGGCGGCTGGCGCTGCCGCTCCGACGACCGACTGGCTGACCGAACAGGGCGAAAGCATTAACGCCACGCAGAAGCAACTGGTTGCGGATACGCGCAATTACGTTTCTGCGAACCCACTGAAGGCAGTCGGGATTGCCGTGGTTGCGGGTTTTCTGCTTAGCCGTATTATCCTTCGATAAGCTCGCGGCGGGGCTTCTTACCCTAGCGTGTCGGCCATGGACAAGTTACCAGAGTACGCCAACGCTTCGCCGCCGTCGATTGCGGCGACCATTCACTCGCTCATCGATTCGCTGCGCGGCTGGCTGGACAATTTCCTCCACCTCGCCGTGCTGGAAGGAAAAAAGGCCGGCATCGGACTCGCGCTGATGCTCGGATTCGGTGTCGGCGCCGCCGTTCTATTCATTACCGGCTGGCTTGCGCTGGTCGGCTGCGCAGTCGCAGCCTTGGAGGAAAACGATATCCTCGGCTGGGCTTGGTCCCTGTTGATTGCCGCGCTGCTGAGTTTCGCGGGCGCCGGCGGCCTCGTGTTCCTCGCCATCAAGCGCAGCAAGGATCTTCTGTTTTGCGCGACGCGGCGCCAGCTTGGCTTGAAGTCCGCGCCCACACCCAGCCATGAGTGACTCATCGGCGGAGCTAGAATCCGCGGAGGCGCGCGTTGCCGCCGCCAAGTCGGGCATCGTCGCGCAGGTTCACGCGTTGAAGTCGAGGGTGCGCCGGCTGGTGAAGTCGCCTTACGTGATCGGCGCGCTGGTCACCGGCGCCGCGGCTGCCGGGTATTTTGCCGTTACGCGCAGCCGCACGTCGCGACCGCCGTCCTCCCGCCCCGCGGCTCGCGGAAGCCTTACGAGCGTGCTGAAAACGGCGCAGATGCTGCTGCCATTGCTCGGCGCGCTGGGCGCCGCCATGGCCCCCAAGCGAAACCCACGCGCGTTTCCGCTCGTCATACCCCAGCCGGCGAGCGCTGCGCAGAAGCCGGCGGCCCCGGTGCCGCAGGGAAACTGGCTAAGCCAACAATGGCAGATGATCATGGCGGCCGTCAAAGCCTGGGTTGATGACTACGCCCCGAGCATGGGCGCCGCTCTTTCCTACTACACGCTTTTCTCGCTCGCTCCGCTGCTCATCATCGTGATCGCGGTGGCGGGAATGGTGTTCGGGCAGGAAGCGGCGCAAGGAGAGATTGTCGCGCAGTTGCGCGGAATAATGGGTGAGCAAGGCGCGGTAGCTGTGGAAGGTATGCTCAAAGCCGCGCGCGAACCGGCCAAGGGCGTGGTCGCGACCGTTGTCGGCCTCGCCATGTTGCTGCTCGGTGCGACCGCGATCTTCGGAGAGCTGCAAAGCGCGCTGGACCGTATCTGGCGAGTGCCGGCGCCGAAGGAGGAGTCGGGCATCTGGCACCTGTTGCGCACGCGCCTGCTGTCGTTCGGGCTCGTGTTCGGACTGGGCTTCCTGCTGGTCGTATCGCTCGTCGTGAGCGCGGTGCTCGCGGCCTTGGGCAAGTGGTGGGGCGGCTGGTTCCAAGGCTGGGATGTGCTCCTCGAGATCCTCAACTTCGTGGTCTCGTTCGGCATCTTCACGCTGCTTTTCGCGATGATCTATAAAATCATGCCGCGCGCAAACATCCCATGGGGCGACGTGTGGACCGGCGCCGCGGTGACCGCGTTACTGTTTACCATTGGCAAAGTGCTGATCGGGTTGTATCTGGGAAAAAGCAGCCTGGCGTCCGGATTCGGGGCGGCGGGCTCGCTCGTGGTGTTGATCGCATGGGTCTACTACTCCGCGCAGATCTTCTTGTTCGGCGCGGAATATACCTGGGTGTACGCCAACCGACATGGATCCCGCCTGCAGAAGCGTGCGCCGGGCGACGCGCTCGCGGTGCCGAATCGCAGCAGCGACTAGCTACGCGCCCGGCGCATTCCTCATCCGTTCCTAATGCGCGGTTGTACTGCGGCATATGGCGCTGTGGATGCCTGTTCCCTTCAGCCCTCGCGGCGAGCGCTGCGGCGGGTCGGTTGGATGGCTGATAGAACAGGGTTAAAGCAATGGGCATGCATGCGTGCGCACGATTACCGTGTGCTGACGACCAATCACGTGCACCTGCGCGCTTCCGCGCAGCAGCCATACGAACTTTCGCACTGCGCTATACGTCCGCCTAAGCGGGGCCGNNAAAAGTTGCACTGACCCCATTTACCCTGACCCCATTTACCCGAAACGTGATGCACCAAATGTCCAGTGCCGTGGAGTCGTACGATTCGCAGAAGTTCCATCCAGGAAAAACACCCCGGAACGCGCTTTTATTTGTGCCCTCTATGTACGCTATCGTACAGTGTTTGCGCAATTTCCCGCCTAAACTGCCCGCTGGAATTCATCGTGTGTGCTCGTCCGAACTGTTGTTCCACGCTCGGATACAAGCAGGCACCGCTGGATTCCTCTTTCCATCCATCATACGACAGGAG
>PLYS01000279.1 GCA_003153455.1 Betaproteobacteria bacterium
GTCGCAGGTGAGCGTGGTGTACGGCTCGCTGACCACGGCCATCATCGTGCTGCTCAGCATGGAAGTGGCCGCCACGCTGCTGTTG
Organism: Betaproteobacteria bacterium; assembly: GCA_003153455.1. GTDB lineage: Bacteria > Pseudomonadota > Gammaproteobacteria > Burkholderiales > SG8-41 > PALSA-1004. The sequence continues at coordinate 86 of PLYS01000279.1, forward strand.
CTGGGCGCCCAGGTGATCGCGGAATACGAACGCATCGAAATCGGCGAGGCCCCGAAGGCGCCGGTGCCGATGCGCACCGAAGCCGGCTGAATTGTTATAGGATAGCCCATGAAAATAACCCCTGCGTTCAAGCTGCTGCGTTTCATTTTTTGCGCGCTTGCCGGTCTCGCCGCGGCCTGCGCCCATGCGCAACGCCTGCCGGTGGACAAGATCCGGCTGCCGCCGGGCTTCCAGATCACGGTTTTCGCCAGCAACATTCCCAACGCGCGCGGCATGGCCTGGGGCAACAAAGGCACGCTGTTCGTCGGCTCGCGCGAGGCGGGCAACGTGTACGCGCTCAAGCACAAGGACGGAAAAGCCACGCAGTTGTACACCGTGGCTACGGGCCTCAACATGCCGAGCGGCCTGGCATTCTCGAACGGCGCGCTTTACGTGGGCGCGGTCGATCGCATCCTGCGTTACGACGATATCGAAGCCAGGCTCGAATCCAATCCAACTGGCGCGCCGCGGCCGGTGGTCGTCAGCGACAAGTTCCCCGGCGAGACGCACCACGGCTGGAAATATCTCCGCTTCAGCCCCGACGGCTGGCTCTACGTGCCGGTGGGCGCGCCNNCGCGGCGTCAGGAACAGCGTCGGCTTCGACTTCGACCCCGTCACCAGGGAGTTGTGGTTCACCGACAACGGCCGCGACACGATGGGCGACGACATCCCTTCGGACGAGCTCAACCACGCGCCCAGGGCCGGCATGCATTTCGGCTTTCCGTATTGCCACCAGGGCGACACGCCCGACCCGGGCTATGCCAGGCGTCCCTGCTCGGAATTCACGCCGCCGGCCGTGAAGCTCGGGCCGCACGTGGCCGCGCTCGGCATGCGCTTCTACACCGGCACGCAATTCCCGGCGGAGTACCGCAACAACATCTTCATCGCCGAACACGGCTCCTGGAACCGCGGCAGCAAGATCGGCTATCGCGTCAAGCGCGTGATCGTGGAAGGCGGCAAGGCGGTGCGCCAGGTGGTATTCGCCGAAGGCTGGTTGCAGGGCGAGTCGGCGTGGGGCCGGCCGGCCGACATCGAGGTGATGGCCGACGGCTCGCTGCTCGTGGCGGACGACCACGCCGGCGCGATATATCGCATCAGTTACCGCAACCAGACGAGGTGAGCGGCGATGCGGGAGAATGACCCCGCGTGCGCGATGCGCACCCTTGCTACCGTTTCCCCTTTCCGGGGTGATTCCACTTCTTGGCGTTCTCGGCGAACTGCGCGCGCTTGGCGTAGACGCCGCCCTTCGATTTCTCCGTTCAGTCCACCGCCGCCTTCAATTTCGCCAGAAACGCGCGGATGCGCTTCGCGTTCATGCCGAAGTCGTTGCGGCCGACGCGCGACTTGGAGCGCACATCGACTTTCGTGACGCCCGCGTCGCCGGCGATGCGCACGACCACGTCGTCCTTGAAGCCGAACAAGAGCGAAGTCGCGGTGGCTTCGATGCGACCCTGCGCGGCGTCGGCCTCGACCAGTTCGAGGTCCATCGACGCGAGCGCGGCCTGCGCTGCGGCAAAGACCTTGTCGCGCGGCGCCTTCAGCACGAGCGGCGCGAGATCCGGGTATGCCTTCTGCTGCTGCTCGGCGACCTTGGGGCCGTCGTAGGCGGCCGGATGGTCGTCGGACTTGCGCAGCGTCGCGACGCGCACGAACTTCGGCGGGTCGGCGAGGTCGGTCGTAATGTCGTGGATCGGCGGCAGCGCGTTCGCGGTCATGCGCAGGTTGTAGGGCACCCAGGCTGTGACGCTGGCGATTGCGAGACCGGCGATGCCCATGACGAGTGCGCGGCGCGCATTCGCGCGCGTCGCCGCCAGCACGACCGCAACCGCGCAGACCGCTGCGGCGCCCGCGGCGACCCAGAACACGTTCGCGAGCGTTGCGAGGCCGGCGCGGTAATGCCACCACCCAAAGCGTGAGCCGAGCCCGGCGCCGAGAGCGGTCAGCGCGCAGCCGACTGCGACGACGAGGCCCAGCACGGAAAGTGTGTTCGTCAGTTTGTTCATTGTGGATGCCTTTCTCAGGTCACGTGTTCGTCCGTGGGTGAGTCGTCACGTCCGGTGCGGCGACCAATCAGGGTCGGAGTGAATTACGGGGAAAGCTTCCGCCTCCACGACTCCGGCGTCAAGTGCCGGATGACGTTGTCACGCTCTACGGTAGATCGCAGGAGAAATCTGTCGGGAAAAATCTTATAGAAACCGAGAGAGCGTCAGGGGGAGAGAGCGAAGCGACGGTGTCTTTGGTGACTTTCTTTTGGCCGCGCAAAAGAAAGTCACCAGCTCCCGGGCTGCCCCCGGGATAAACAAGAACGCGCTGCCGTGTATCTTCGCGGCATGCGGGCATACAATGCCCGAAATTCACCACGCATGCGCCGGAGGCATTCCGGTCCCCAACCCAAGGACAACCCCAATGAACGCTACCACTCCCCTCCACATCCTCACGGTCGAAAACTGCATCGCGGTCGTCACGCTGAATCGGCCGGAGGCGCTGAACGCGCTCAACACCCAACTGCGCTCCGAGCTGATGACGCTGTTACCCCAGCTCGACCTGCGCGACGACGTGCGGGTCATCGTCATCACCGGCGCCGGCGACCGGGCGTTCTGCACCGGCGCCGACTTGAAGGAGCGTGCCGCCCGCAGCACCGAGGCGATGGTGCACGATCGCCACAACGTGGTCGCAAAATGGACCAGCGCAATCGCGAGCCTGCGCAAGCCGGTGATCGCGGCGATCAACGGCTACTGCATGGCGGGCGGATTCGAGCTCGCGCTTCAGTGCGACATCAGCATCGCTTCCGAGCGCGCGGTCTTCTCACTGCCGGAAGTGACGCACGGGTTCTTCCCGGGAGGCGGGGCCTGCCAGCGGCTGCCGCGGCTCGTCGGCATCCAGAAAGCGAAGGAACTCATCTTCACCGGCCGGCGCTGGGACGCACAGGAGGCCGCAGAGCTCGGAATGGTGAACAAGGTCGTGCCGCACGACAAGGTCATGGAGGAGGCCATGGCGCTGGCCCAGCGCATCGCTGCGAATCCGCCAATCGCGGTGATCCAGGCCAAGTCCGCGCTCAACCAGTCGCAGGAGACCGGCGTCACGGCCGGCCTGCGCTTCGACAACGAGGCGTGGGTCGGCTGCATGCACTCAGACGAGTGGAAGGAGAAGCTCGGCGGGTTCGTCAGGAAGGAACGCAAGGCGTGAAGAGGCAAGGCTCAAGGGTCAAGGGTGAAGGGCGAGCACACAACAGATCAGATCCAGCATCGTAGTACGATCACACATGTAGTCAAACTCAAGGAGAATAACAACGTGAAAATCGCAATTCTCGATGATTATCAGCAAGTGGCCATGCAGTGGGCGGATTGGAGCTCACTGCCTGCGGGGACTGAAGTCAATTCGTTCGCCGAGACTATCGCGGACCGGGACGAGCTCGTGCGGCGGATGCAGCCTTACGATGTCATCGTCGCCATGCGCGAGCGGACGCGGTTTCCCGCGCAAGTCATCGATGCGCTGCCCAACCTGCGGCTCCTCGTGAGCACGGGCGCGCGCAACCCGAGCATCGACGCCGAAGCGTGCGCGCGCCGCAAGATCGCGCTGTGCAGCGCGCACGGCGCAGCGAGCGGCCAGAGCTCGACTGCCGAAGTCGCATGGTCGCTGGTCCTTGCGCTGGTCAAGCGTATTCCTCAGGCCGACAAGGCGATGCGCGCGGGCGGGTGGCAGGAGACGGTGATCACCGAGTCGCTTGCGGGCAAGACGCTGGGCGTTCTCGGCCTCGGCCGTCTCGGCAAACACGTCGCGAGATACGGTCAGGCGTTCGGCATGAACGTCATCGCCTGGAGTCCGCACCTCACCGACGAGCGCGCTGCCGAAGTCTCCGTGCGTCGCGTATCGAAGCAGGCGCTTTTCGCGGAGTCCGATGTGGTGTCGCTGCACCTGGTCTCGAACGCCACGACGAAAGGCATCGTCGGAGCGGCGGAGATTGCCGCGATGAAGCCCACGGCATATCTCGTTAACACTTCACGCGGCGCACTTATCGACGAGCGGGCGCTCATCAGCGCGCTTCAGGCGCGGCGGATCGCAGGCGCGGGTCTGGATGTGTTCTGGACGGAACCGCTGCCGAAAGATCACATTGTGCGGCGTCTCGACAACGTGGTGCTCACACCGCATCTCGGCTACGTCGTCGANNCGCCGCGCGCCGGCTTTCCCGCCGATCTTTGCCCAGAGCGCACGCTCTATCATCACGGGCGTCCAGCGCTGTATGACGCTGCCACACTAAAGAGCCTGGAAGACGGGAGCGCGTGAGGGGATAGAGCGAAGCGACTGGACTTCACATCCACTCTCGACACCGTATCCCTTCGCGGCACGGTGTGATGCTTCGTCCCCTGAGAACCGCCGAGCAGTCGCAGCCGGGGAAGGCGGCTGTGACTCGTTAGCCGCAGGCCCGTTTGCGGGAACAGCCGCATAAGCGCCGGACTGGTACATGTCCAACCCCGCACAGACGTTTTGTTCCTCGTTGTGCTTGCAGAGTTCGATTCCGGCGCCGTCGGCGAGGACTGTCTGAGCTCTCGCACGTTTTTTATGACGAGAGCGAGTTCCACAGCCGCCTTCCTCGGCGAGCAGCACAGGGTCACCACGAAGTGGCGGTGAACCGGGGCGTGTGGCTGCCAGCTATATTAGCGAGGTGAGCAGAGATATCGAGGGGAAATCGGTTTTCTTGGCATCGGATGCAGCCACTCAGCGCTCCTGCCCGCCCCAGGCTCCGCCCGCCGAGTCCGGAGCGCTCCTCTTTGGTGACTTTCTTTTGGCCGCGCAAAAGAAAGTCACCAGCCCCGGGGCTGCCCCCCCGGTCAAGTCAGATTACGGCAGCACGTCGACGCTAATCTTCGCGTCCTTGATCAGCTTCTTCCACATCTGCAGATCGGCCACGATCATGTCGTGAAATCCCTGTGGCGTGGTGGTGGCGACTTCGAGACCGTTCTGCTCGAAGCGCTGGATCGTCTCAGGCGCGGCCAGCGCCTTGTTCATGATCGCGTTGAGTCTCTCGACGATCTCTTTCGGCGTGCCGGCCGGCGCAACGATACCCCACCAGCCGGTGTTGTAGTAACCCGGCACTGTTTCCGCGATGGCCGGAATGTCCGGGTATGCCTTGAGCCGCTGCTGATGCCCGACGCCGAGGATCCTGAGTCGTCCCGCCCGGTGGTGCGGCAGCAGTTGCAGCAGCCCCGTGACCAGGATCTGCACGTTGCCCGCGATGAGATCTGTCACCGCTAGCGAGCCGCCCTTGTAAGGCACGTGAACGAGCTCGATGCCGGTGAGGGTCATCAGTTGCGCCGCGCCCAGGTGATTGGGTGTCCCCACACCCGGCGATGCGACATTGAGCTTGCGAGGCGACGCTCTCGCGAGATCGATCAGCTCTTTGACGTTGTTCGCGGGCAGGCTCGCAGTCACCGCGAGTGCGTACGGCACATAGGTCGCCAGGCCGATGGTGGTGAAGTCCTTGAGCGGGTCGTAAGGAATCCTGGAGCCGACGAGCGCAGGGCCGGAGACGAGCCCTCCGGTCGTACCGAGCAGCAGTGTATAACCGTCGGGCGGCGACTTCGCGGCGAGAGCGTGCCCTATAATAGCAGCCGCGCCGGGACGGTTGTCGATCACCACCGGCTGCCCCAACACTTTCGAGTATTGTTGTCCGATCTCGCGCGCCGTGAAATCGGTGCCCGCACCCGGCGGGTACGGGACGATGAGGCGAATCGGCCGGCTCGGGTAAGGCGCCTGCGCTGACGCCTGACCACTCGCAGCGACCAGAATGGCCATCGTGAGCGCAATTGCAAAACCGGCATGCCTACGCCGGTCCCCGGTGCTGCCCCACGCCGTCGCCAGAATCGTCATCGCGAATCCTCCGATGACACATTGTAAGACTTTAGAGAGGCGGAAGCGTGAGGATCGATCCGTAAGGGCGTGAGGTCGGGAGAGCGGGTGAAAAGCGACAGGCGTTAGGCGAATAGATCTCATCTCTTGGCCGCGCATTTTTTTGATTGGCAGCGTGATGCGCTATCATAGAAACAAAATACGACCGACAGCCATCGCGAACGATCTGCAGTGCGAGGCGGTGACCGCATTTGGAGTGACTAACATAATGAAATTGCCACGATTCGCACCGCCCTCCCCGTCGTGACCCCGCTGCTTCGTTTTGTCGCTGTATTGCTCCTTGCAGTGAGTACGGCGGCATTGGCCGCCGAGCAGGTGCGCATGGTCGAAACGCGCATCTTGCCGCAGGAGCAACTGCCCGCGGCGGCCAATGCGTCGCATGCCCTGCGGTTATCGCTCTACGCGTTCCGGGGGACGCGCTGGCTGCCCGCGGACATCGTGGCGGCCGTGCTGGATGCTCTGCCTTTGCTCGCCCAGTGCGGCGTCGCGGTGGCTGGCGTCGAACTGCGGCTGCTGGAGACGCCGTTGCAGTTCCATTTCTACTCGACGCCCGTAGCGAGGGAGCTCATGCGCGAGATTACGGTCGCGAAACCGGCGGTTTTCTTTGTCGACGATACTTACAGCGAACCCGCGTACGACGCGGAGGCCATCGGGTTGACCAACGCCAGGACGCGTCCCGAACTCGTCAACACCATCTGGTTCGCATACGGCGCGCGCGACCTGCCGTTTGCGCTCGCGCATGAGCTCGTGCACGTGCTGTCCGACAGCGGAGACCATAGCGAAGCGCCGGACAACCTCATGCGTCCCGAGACGTCGCCGGCGAACACGCGCCTCACCGACGCGCAATGCAGCCGCTTGCGCGCGAGCGCAGAAGCCAACGGGCTGCTCGCCCGCCGTGCTGCAGCGGGAACGCCCCGCAAGTAGTGGGCATCAGTCCGGCAATTTGACGACCCCGAGATCCTTCAGCTCGTTTCTGAAATCGTCGTATTGCGACGCCAGATACCCGCCGGCCTCGGTGCTCGGTTGATAGTTGTTCACGCAATAATTATTTTCCACGTCATTTTTCCAAGTCGCGGTGCTCGACAAATTCCGACACCACGATGATGCTTGAGGATCGTAAGCAGTCGAGGTCCGGCAACCGCTCTACACCTTGCTGGGCGATCACGCTTTCGTAGCTCTCGAGCGCTCGTTGCCAATCCTCAAGCGCATCGGAGCTCCACAGGTTTGCCCTCGCCCGTTAGCCCCCGCTGCCGTACCGACGGGTAAGGATCTCGAGGAGGTGGCCGTTTGGGTCTTCGAGGATGCACGCTTGTCGCGTGCGTAGACGATGGTGTGATTTAGCTTGGCGGTCATGGTGGAGGCATTAAGCGTTCATCCTTCGACTCCAACACTTGTTGTCTACGCTCAGGACGAACGCCGGTCGAAACCTGTTCTAAGGATGCAGCCGATGCCGCTCTACTCCACGACCTCGAGCACGCCTTCCATGCCCTGCTGCCGGTGACTCGGCATGAACAGCAGCTTGTTGGTGCAATAGAAGGGAAAGCGTCCCGGCGCCGTGGGCGTAAACGTAATGCGCGTGGGCTCGGTGCTGAGCTCCTTGTTCACGGTGATACCGGCGTCCGGCGCCTGCATGACGAAGCTGTGTGGCGCCATGCCGGGCTCTTTAACGATGGTGAGCTCTACTGGCGTGCGCACCTTCACCACGATGTGATTCGGCTTGTAGAAATAGCTTCCAGCAATCATGCTTATTCGCACCACGCCATCGGGGTCCACGGCGGGTTTCAGCGCTTCGGGCTGAGCCGCGCTGGCGCCCGCGATCAAAGTGCACAACACGATGGCAGGACAAGAGGGCGCGCGCAAAGTGGAGCGGTGCGTCATGGTTGTTTAATATAGCACTGGAAGTTTTCTTTGACCAGCCACTGCTGCTTCCTCGTCTGGAACGGCGGAAGTTTCTGGCGGGTTGTTAGGCGTAGCGCCGCCCTGAAGAAGTAATTTCGCGGCACGTCGCCAGCCGTATGCCCCGGTGCCTTCAAAACTCTGACCATGGTGTGAGGCCGCAGCGGGTTCAGGCAACGTTGTTTTCACGGGGCATTCGGTAGCCGCTCCCGCAAACGGGCGTTCCGCTAACGAGTTGCGGCGACCACCCGCATGGGGATTGGCTTTCAGAACAATTTGCGGAGATAAACTGTGGGCTGTCTGCTGTTGTCATGGAGCGCTCTGGCCACGTAAAAGTTACACTGACACTGTTTACTTAAGACACTAAACCTTCCATGGCCCTCAAACGCCCCAAAGGCCCCTCCGGCACCCTGGTCGTCCTCGAACACACCTCGAACATCCTCAAGGACAATCCTCTCAACGATCCCCACGTGCGCAAGCTCGGGGTGTGGTTGCCGCCGCAGTACGACGATGGTGGAAGTAAGCGCCGCTTCCCGGTGCTCTACGACCTGGTCGGCTTCACCGGCTCCGGTCTCGCGCACACCAACTGGAAACCGTTCGGCGACAATGTCCCCGAGCGCGCGGCGCGGCTCATTCGCGAGCAGAAAATGGGGCCGGCGATTTTCGTCTTTCCGGACTGCTTCACGGCGCTCGGCGGCAACCAGTACGTGAACTCGTCCGCGATCGGCGCTTACGCGGACTATCTCACGCGCGAGATCATTCCCTGCGTCGACCGCGAATTCCGCACACTCCCGGGCCGCGAGCATCGCGGCTGCTTCGGCAAATCATCCGGCGGGTACGGCTCGATTATCCACGGCATGAAATACGCGAAGTACTGGGGCGCCATCGCGAATCATTCCGGCGACGCGTATTTCGATTTCGTCTACTGGCACGACTGGCCGAACACGCTGAATGAACTCGCGAAGCACCGCCAGCCGAAACGCAGGCCCGGCGCATATGACGCTCGCCGCGAATCGAGCCGCACGGGCCTCGCCGAAGGGCTGGACGACGGGCGCATCAGGCGTTTTCTCGACCGGGTGTGGAAAAAGGAAAAACTCACGGGAGCCGAAGGCCACTGCATCATGAACATCTGCATGGCGGCCACCTACGACCCGGATCCACGGGCGCCGCTCGGTTTCCGCGTGCCGTTCAATCTGGAATCGGGCGAGCTCATCGAGCGCCGCTGGAACAAGTGGCGCGAACACGACCCGGTCAACCTCGTCGCGAAATACCGGAACAACCTCAAGTCGCTGCGCGGCATCTACATCGATTGCGGCTGGCGCGACCAATATCACATTCATTACGGCTCGCGCATCCTGTCCAAGCGGCTCGCCGCAGCCGGGATACGCCACACCTACGAGGAATTCGACGACAACCACTCCGACGTCGATTACCGGATGGACACGAGCCTGCCGTTTCTCTACAGGGCGCTGAAGCCCTGAGAGATCGTAGAGAGACGGCCGCATTGCGAGCTTGACCGTGCGTGGCGAAACCACACTTCATAGACGATAATGCGCATTTTCGCTGGCAGGAGGAGCAATCCATGGTTCGACGCGTAGTCACCGGTCACGACGAGAATGGCAAGGCAATCGTTGTTTCAGACGGCCCGGCGCCGTTCGAGATTACCAATCCGCAACGCCCGGGGTACGTTTCCACCGACATCTGGCGTACCAACGCCACGCCCGCGCCGATCGTCGCGACGCCCGAGGAACCCACGCTGGGTCCGCGGCGGCAGATGCCGGCGAAGAATGGCACGGTGATGCGCGTCAACCGGGTCATGCCGGAAACCGACGACATCCGCCGCATGAGCCCGGAGCAGTCAAAGCAGCTCTTCGCTGCGCTCGGCAACGAGCAGGCCTCGACATTCGGCAAGAACGGGCGCCATCCGCTGATGCATCGCACGCAGACGATCGATTACGTAATCATCCTCGCGGGCGAAATCTACTGCGTGCTCGACGACACCGAGGTGCTGCTGAAGGCGGGCGACATGCTGGTCCAGTGCGGGACCAATCACGCCTGGAGCAACCGCTCGAACGCCCCATGCGATATTCTGTTCGTGCTCATCGACGGCGCCTTCGACGCCGATCTCGCGTCCAGGCTCGATGGCCGTTGAGCGAAGCTGCGGCGCGCTGGGCACGCGACACGAGGGCATTGCAGATTGTGCCGTAGCGAAATCGTACAGTCCGCCCGGCCGTCGTGAAGTACACCCTGAAATGCTCGTCAATAATTTGCGGAGGAGTCATGAAATCGTATGTAGTTAATGTCGGCATAGCGCTCGCCATCTGTGCCAGCGTCGCCACAAACGGTGTATTCGCGCAGCAGGCCCCGGCTAAGAGGAATTTTGAAGCGGAGATCAATACCGCGCTGCGGGCAGCCAAGGATGCGTCGGAGTTCGAATTCCTCGGCACCCTGGCCAGGGTATGCCTTTTGCCTCAGAGCGGCGGCGAAGACACCAGCGACAAACCGTTCGGGTACATCGCGAACCCCGCCAGCGCGCCGGCGCGCAGCACCTGGTACGCCGACCCCGCCAAGGTCTTCGACAATCTTTACTTCGTCGGCGGCAAAGTTCACTCGTCGTGGGCTCTGACGACGAAAGAGGGAATCATCCTCATCGAAACGCTCTATCCCTACAACTCCGAGGAACTGATTATCGGCGGGATGCAGAAGCTCGGGCTCGATCCAAAGAACATCAAGTACGTCCTCATCTCTCATGCACACGGTGACCATATCGGGGGCGCCGAGATGATGCAGACCCGGTACGGCGCCCGAATCGTCATGGGTGGGCCGGACTGGGACCTGGTGGCGAAGTATCCGAACCGCTACAAGACGATGGCGCCGAAGCGCGACATCATCGCCACCGACGGCATGACGATAACGCTCGGCGAAATGACCGTGACCATCTGGCTCACCCCTGGCCATACACCGGGCACGCTGTCCTACACCTTCACCGTGCTGGACCGTGGCAAGCCGGTCAACGTGGCGTATTCGGGCGGCACCGCCTTCAATTTCGTGAACAACACGCCGGACCCAGGCATCAGGAATTTCCAGACCTATATCGAGTCGCAACGGCACATGGCCTCGAAAGCTGCTGCCACCGGCGCGACCGTCCTGCTCTCAAACCACTCGGAATTCGACAACGCGGCGAACAAGAACCGGATGCTCGCTGCGCGCGGTAACGGTCCGCATCCATACGAAATTGGCGCCGATTGGATCCAGCGCTATTTCCAGGTCATGCAGAGTTGCGCCCGCGCGGCACAGATCAGGCTGGAACAGAAGGTGGTTGAAACAGCCACGCGGTAGACGGCTCAGGCGCCGCCCCGCAGCCTCCCGCTGCATACTGAGCATGCGGGCCGCGCATGGGTGCACGCGTATCTTTCGCTCTCCCGCGTTCTCGAACACCGCCGTTGCGGCCCAACCCTAGTCATCGGCCGTTCCAGCGAATATCATTGGTCCAAATTACAAGCTGTAAAGGCGTCAATGGAACTCAAAGGTTGTGCAGCAATCGTTACCGGCGGCAGCGGGGGACTGGGACAGCGCATCTGCCGGGCGCTGGCGCTCAACGGCGTCAACGTGGTGGTAAATTACGCCGAGTCGGAGGACAAGGCGAAAGGCGTGGCCGAGGACATCTCGAGGCTCGGCGCGCGCGCGGTGGCCATCCGAGCCGACGTCACCGACCCGTCCGACGTGGCGCGGATGGTGGAGCAGACAAAGGCCGAATTCGGCCGAGTCGACATCCTGGTGAATGACGCCGCCTTCAACAAGACAGTTTCCTATCCCGACCTCGATGGCCTGACGCATGAGCTTTGGAATCACATCCTTACGACCAACCTTACCGGCACGTTCAACTGCATCAAGGCAGTCTCGCCGTTGATGAGGGCCCAGGGCCAGGGCCGCATCGTCAACATCTCCTCGGGGCGGGCGTCGTCCCCCGCGGCAGCAGCATCGCCTACGCCGTGTCCAAGGCCGGCATCATCCCCCTCACCAAGTGCATGGCTGTGGCCCTCGCCCCGGCTGTGACCGTGAACTGCGTCGCCCCCGGCTTCATGGAGGGCACTCGCATGACTTCCAACCGGCCGCCCGACTACGTGGCCACCGTTACTGACTCGACCCTACTGCGCCATGCGGTGAGCATGGACGACGTGGCCGAACATTCAGCTATAAGAAAATTTTCTGCCTGAAACCGGGCAGTGCGCACTTTGCTTTGTTGAGCCTTTGTAGAGAGGGAAATACCGCGCGCTGGGATTTCCATGAGAATCCACCAACTGTCTCCGCTTGATGCCGTCGCGAGCCTGAAGAGCACCGCGGCAGGTCTGAGCCGCGCCGAAGTCGAACGCCGGCTGCACGAATACGGCCGCAACGAGGTGGAGAAGGTGGCCCGCGGACCTCTGTGGCTGCGCTTCATCAAGGAATTCACAACTTTCTTTTCGCTGATCCTGTGGGTTGCCGCGGGGCTGGCTTTCTTCGCTGAATGGAGCGATCCCGGCCAAGGCATGGCGAAAGTGGGCTACGCCATCGTGACCGTGATCCTGGTGAGCGGGCTGTTCTCCTTCTGGCAGGAGTATCGCGTCGAACAAACGCTTGCGGCGTTGCGCAAACTGCTGCCGCAACAGGCCCAGGTATTGCGCGAGGGCAATGTCACCCGGGTGCCTGCGGAGCAATTGGTGCCAGGGGATATCGTCCACCTGGAGCAGGGCGATAAGATCCCCGCGGACTGCCGGCTGATCGAGGCGTTTGGCGCACGAGTCAATAACGCGGCCGTCACGGGTGAATCGCTGCCCAAAGCGCGGGCGGCCGACCCATCCGAAGTGGATGACTTGATCGATAGCAAGAACGTCGTGCTCGCCGGCACCTCGATGGTGTCCGGGCAGGCCAAAGCCGTCGTCTTCGCCACCGGGATGCACACCGAATTCGGCAAGATCGCGCATCTCACCCAAACGGCTGGGGAGGAGGTCTCACCGCTGCGCAAGGAGATCGCACACTTAAGCCGCTTGACCGCAATCCTCGCGGTGCTGATCGGTCTCTTATTTTTCTCGCTCGGCTGGATGATCGGCATCCCTTTCTGGAAGGCCTTTATTTTCGCGATCGGCATCATCGTCGCCATGGTGCCGGAAGGGTTGCT
>PLYS01000520.1 GCA_003153455.1 Betaproteobacteria bacterium
GGCCAACCAGCGCAATGGATCGCTCCGGCTCGCTACGATCGAGCTCGCGCGCAAATACCATCACTCGAGGATGCTCGGGTGCAAGCAGCACCTGCTGGCTGCGCAGGAACTCGGCCCGGCGCACGCCGGCGATGTTGCGCAAACGCTGCTGGTCGTCCGGGGACAGGAACGCCGTCTCGTGTTGCGGTCCGGTTCTCAGGTACAGGTCGGCCGGCAGCACTCGGTCGAGCCAGTCCTCCAGGGAATGGCGGAACGACGTGACCATAATAGCCATCGAAACCATCAGACTTACGCTCGCCACGATGGCCGCGAGACTTACCATCGCCTGCCCGGGCGCGCCCGCAAGCTGCGCTACGGCGAGCCGCGTCGCCGGAGCCCGGAAATGGGGAATCGAACCGAAGCATGCCACGGCGAAGCGCGGCATCAGCAGGATGGTGCCCACCAGGAGACAGCCGATCGCGATGTAGCCGAATAGCGGCAGCTCGAACACGGGCGGCGCCTGCGTCAGCGCGATTCCCGCGACGATCAGGATCGCCCCGCGCTTCACCGGTCGGAGGCGCTCGAACACGCGTTGTTCGTCGCCCGCCTTGAGCGCGTGCGCGGGTGCGGCGCGGGCGGCCTCGAGGGCCGGGGCGAGGCTGCCGGCGACGGCGGTCACGATACCGAGTAGCGCGAATAGCGCCAGCCCCCACGCGTCGACCTGAAGCTCCGGCTGGATGCCGCGGAACTGCCCGGCTCCAAGATCGGCGCCGAAGCGCGCCACTGCCAGTTGCGCGCCCAGATGCCCCATCGCAATTCCGGCGAGCGCCCCCACGGCGCCGATTAGCACCGCCTCGCCAATCAGCAGCACGAGCAGTCCGCCGCGGGTGAGCCCGAGCACGCGCAGCAGCGCGAGCTGCGCGCGCCGCTGTACCACAGCAAGTGCCTGCGTGGAAAATACGAGCAGTCCGCCGGTGAAGAGCGCCACCAGCGCGAGCACGTTGAGATTCATGCGGTAGGCGCGCGACAAATTGGCGCTGCGCTCCACACTCGAGCGCGGCCGCTCCACCAGCAGCCCCGGCGGCAGAGTCGGCGCAAGACTTCGGGCAAACGCATCGACGTCCTCACCGGGCCTCAGGCGCAGGTCGATCCGGTTGACCGCCCCCAGGCGCGCGAGGCGCCACTGCGCTCCCGCGATGTCCATCACGCCAAGACGCTGCCGCAGACTCTCCCCGCGCAGGACGCCCGCCACGGTCAGGCGAACCTCGTTAAGACCTACCTGAAGACCGATCTCGTCGCCCGGCCCGAGGCGCAGCCAGTCAGCGGCCGACTGCGACAGGAAGATCCGGTCATCGCGCAGGAAGTCGATGCCGGTCGCCGACTCCGAGAGCACGAGGTCGTGCTGCACCAGCCCCGCCCGGAACACGTCCAGCCCGAGCACCTTGAGCGCCTCGCGCCTGCCCGCGACACGCGCATCCAGTTCGAGCACCGGGCTCGCCACGGTCACTTCGGGCAGGCGTGCGAGTCGCGCATAGAGGGTCTCGTCGAATCCGCCGCGCGGCCCGCTCACCTCCAGATCGGCGTCGCCGGAGAGCGCGCGCACCGCCTGCGTGAATTCGTTCACGGCAACCTGGTTGATGAGCTGCACCGCGTAGCCGAGCGCCACGCCAAGCGCGATCGCGACGATCGAAAGCAGCGTGCGGCCGCGGTGCTGAGCGAGCGGCGCAAACAGCAGGCGGCGGCGGATAGAAGCGGTGCTCAAATGCATGCTGAAGCAGCCTTTACGAACTTAACAGTCCGCTCTCGGAGAGCACGTACACCCGGTCGGCGGTCGCCGCGGCGGCCCGGGAGTGGGTGACCAGGATCCCCGCGGCACCCTCTTCCTTCACGCAATTTCGCAGCAGCGACAGCACCTGCGAGGCGCTCTCAGGGTCGAGGTTGCCGGTAGGCTCGTCTGCGAGCACGAGCCTCGGCCGGTGCACGAGCGCGCGCGCGATCGCCACCCGCTGCGTCTCTCCTCCCGAGAGCTCGCGCGGCATGCTGCTCGCGTGCTCGCGGAGGCCCACTGCAGCGAGCACGCTCGCGACCCGCTCGTTCATCTCCGCGTCAGGAACGGCGTTGAGCACGAGCGGCAGCGCCACGTTCTCCGCGACCGTGAGGTAGGGGAGCACATGGAATGCCTGGAACACGAAGCCCATGTGGCGCCGGCGTACGAGTGTGAGGCCATCGTCGTCGAGCGCGGAAAGGTCCCTGCCTTCGAAAACAACCTGTCCGCTGTCGGGCCGGTCCAGGCCGGCCATCAGGTTGAGCAACGTGGACTTGCCAATGCCCGATTCGCCCATGACCGCCACGTACTCGCCCGCCGCGAGTTCGAGGCTCAGGCCCGAGAGCACGGTCTTGCTGCGCGGGCCGGAAAAGGTCTTGCCGAGATTGCGGATCGAGAGCATTGGCGCCAGAGCCCGGACCGGAATCTTTTCTTCATCATTCATGGCAATTTCCAGAAGCAACGGCTGATTGTAATCAGGCTCCACTCATCGGCCACGCGTAAAGGGGCCAGACCTTGACACGACGCTGTCTATCTTTCCCGGCTCTGCTTCAGCAGCGCCGCGATGCCGTCCGGTACCTCGCCGCGGGCGAGCATGCGGCGAAAGGCCTCGTACACGTCGGTCTTCGAGCCGGCCTTGCGCAGCGTGTCGTCGTCGTTGAACCAGACATAGACGATAATCTTCACCGGCCGGGACGCGTATCGGAAAAACAGGCGGTAGCGATCCGGCATGCCCTTCTTGACCCGGCGCCAGTTGGCGTATCCGGTTCCGAGCGCTTTGCCGAGACGAAAATCTGGATGGTCGGGGTTGGCCGGCACCGCCTGCCCGATCACCCGGTAAACCGAAGCAAGCAGCCGCGTCTTCGGGTGCGACTTGTAACCGGCCGGGTTCCGGCGCGCGAGCGCGGCGATCTGCGCCTCCAACTCGTCCAACGCCGCGGCGAAGGGACGGAAGTAATAGAGCTTCCAGCCGTTGACGACCATGGTCGCCGCCCGGCTCGCGATCAGCCGGCCTTCACGCCAGCCACGAGCTTGCCGATGCGCTTGAGCTGGTGCTCGTCGGCCGGGACGATGTCACCCGGCCGCGCCTGCAGTTCCCTTTCCAGGAAGCGCAGGAAAGCGAGCACGACGGGGTCCTCGCTCGCACCGGCCCGGGCCTTGCGGACGCTTGGCTTGGCCGATAGCAGCACCTGCCCGTCCGCGAGTACGGTCGCACGTACCTCCCCCTTAAACTCCGGATGCGCCTTGAAGAAGGCGGCATCGAGGCGGATGCCCTTGGAGTTGCCGACGGGGGTGACCTTGCCTGCGTACTTTTCAGTGAATTCCGACATGGCGCGCCTCTACGTAATTACATGCGTAACCACATCTTACCGAAAAAAGGATAGGAAAATCCATCCGCCGCACCCGCCCCCTCGTTCCGGCCAACGCAGATGGGCGGGGAATCAGCCGCCTTCCTTGCCGGCTGCTTCAGGCGATGTAGGCGTGGTCGTTCATGTGCATCGCAACGGGGAAGCATTCGAAGTCGAATTTATGACCCTCGACGGCAACATTGTGACGGTCGAAACGCTGACCGCGAAGCAAATTCGCGCAGCCCGCAATCGCGATATCCCGCACGTTCGCGAGCGCACCGTCGCAGCGCGATAAAGCCACACCCCGGCGTGTGCAGGGCATTCGCACGCGCCTCCCTCCAGTAGCGCAGGCGCCTCGCCTGCACAGTCCACCCCTGACGCCTTACTCCACCTTCCCGGACCCAGATCCGCGCATTTCCGAAGGGAAAGTTGCACTGCCCCCCTTATCCGACGCGTTGACTGCCGGCTTAGCCGCCCTCATACGACGGGACAGACAGCGGAAACACATCCATTTGCTGCCAGCGGCACGATGAGTTTTCGATGAGCACAAGCTCGGAACACCGAGACGAGATACCGCCCGATGGGTACAACGCGCACAGAAGCTCTGAATGTGCTGAACTTTCCCGCCACCCGCCGGCTTGGGCAACCGTGAGATGAGGAACGACGGTTCTGAACTGGCCGCCGTACGGCGGGTACTCGGGAAATTGACGCACAAGGGCAACAGTGAGCGCGATGAAGGGTTTGGAGGGCGCTGGCGCGAGATACAGGGCGCCTGGGAACAATCCCACTCTGGACAATTGAAAACCAAAAGCGGCACACGAAAGAGCGACGGCGCGGACTTGGTTAGCGACCACCGGGGTGATTTCCTCCGGCGGCATGAATGGATACAGGACGGTGATATGTGCTGGGACCCCCAGACTTTCTGACGGGTCGAATTGATGGCGCAGATGCGACACGTGCGGCTCAGCCTCTGGCACACGAACAATGAGCGCGGTTTCGGCCATGTCAACGGGCGGCTAACGTTTTGCTCTGCGGCGGGCCGCCGTGGACTTTGATTGAGTCGCGATGCTTCCGGCCCGTCCGCAGCAGCTAAAGTTAGGATTCCTGTTCATTAGGGCCACTCTCCAAACCGAGAACTTCGGGGGTATGATCAAGGAGCAGACGGTCACCAACCTGGTAGAACGAAGCGAGCGCATCGGGAGAGATCGTTACTTCAAGATCATCGTGCCGGATGTCGTAGTCGGTGAAATCACCGCTCGTACCATAGACGCGGAAGAAGCACGACTCATCCATACGCTTCAATAGGAAGCCCGTAACTCCGGCGGCCGGAGATACTGTTGCGGCCGATGCACCGTAACGAACCGTCGTCATGCGGGAATCCTAACTTGAAGTCTACCGCCGAGAAACGGGGTCTGCATACCCTATTCTGCGCTGGCCTTTGGCATCCTTCAAGAAAAATAATCCGTTGGTTCTTGAATTGTCCTTCAGTTTCCGCCAGCCGTGCCGCTGCGCGCGGCAGTCAGCGGACTATAGTCGACCGTGGCCCAACTCTTGTCGCGCACGGATTTCTCGGCCGCATCCCACACGCAGTGAATCTTAAGCTCGTCACGGAAGCTCGGCGCGCCGTCCCTGCCGGCACGGATCGCTGCGGCAAACGCATGCCAAGTTTGCGCCACGAGGAAAGTCGCACGGCCGCGCTCGA
>PLYS01000291.1 GCA_003153455.1 Betaproteobacteria bacterium
TGAAGCGAATGGGCTTCGTAGGATATTCAGGCGCGGCGGCGGCGCCCGCCGCAATCGGAATTATGCCAACTAACGAGGCAACACCGAGCGTGAAATAAGGCAAGCTCACGCCACCATGCTCATACGGTCTTTCGATAACAGGCCCGCCGCGATCAAGGCACCCTTCACCTTGTCGATCTCGGCATCCGACAGTTTCATGAGAGGCGGGCGGACCACGGCGCGGGGAAGTTTGCCGAGCATCACCAATGCCTCTTTCATCCGGTTGTGCATATCGACTTTGGGCGTAGCGTAGAAGACTTCCGCCGTCGGATGTATCCGGTCATGAATCTTGCGCGCAGCATTCATGTCCTGGTTACGCACCGCCTCGAACAGACGGGCCTGCAGATCTGCAATCACGCTGCCGCTGCCCGACAGCAGACCGTTGCATCCCGAAAGCAGGGAGCTGAACAGCCATGCACTGTGGGTCGTCAACACATTGATGGGCCTCGGCAGCGATTGCAGAGCCCGTACCTGACGCTCGTGCAACTCGGGGCTCGAGCAGCCGTCTTTGATCGCCATCAGCGACGGCACGGCTTCCGCAATACTCGTTATCGTCTTAAGCGGGTAGCATTGCCCGCCGGCGTTTACCGCATACTGGAACAGGATCAAAGGCAAATCAGTCACGTCCGCGATTCTGCGGAAATGCTCAATCGACATCTCCGGGCGTTGCCCGTTGCGATAGATATTGGGCGGGAACACCAGCAGACACGACGCGCCGGCTGCATGCGCCATACGGGCAAGCCGCGCCGCCTCCAGGCTCCCGTCTGCGTAGATACCGTTTACCAGCGGGATGCGGTCGCCCACGGCGTCCAGCGCGAAATCGAGAACGCATCGCTGCTCGTCGAAATTGCACGAAGACACCTCGGTCGAATGGGCGTTGATGGTAATGGCCGAGATGCCTCTGACCTTGGCCAGATCGGCCAAATGCGATTTGAAAGACAGTTCATCAATCGAGAAATCCCCGTGGAAGGGAAGTAGAGCGGCCGGTATGACTCCCCAGGGCACAAATTGCTTGAATCGCGCCATTCGAATTCTCCTTGCCAATATTTAATCACAGTTACGGGGCTCGCGCCCACGCCGGGCCATTCCGGCGCGGTGTAAAATGGGCCAAGGTCGTCAAGGAATCTGGCGCACGTGCCGATTGAATTGGCCGCAATAAAACACATAGGAGGATAACAATGAATGTACGTGCAATTGTGGGCGCGTTTTTTCTTGCTGGCGCAATGGTTGCGCCGCTCTGTGCGCAAACCACCTCGACCAGCTCAGGACAGGCTTATCCAGCCAAACCCGTGCGCTTGATTCTGCCGTTCCCGCCGGGCGGCCCTACCGACCTGTTGGGCCGGGTCATCGCCCAGAAGCTTTCCGACCAGCTCGGCCAGCCGGTGGTGGTCGACAACCGCGGCGGCNNGCGGCGCCCGACGGCTATACGCTCCTCGTCGTGTCGCTCGCGCACGCGGTCAATCCGTCGCTCTACAAGCTCAACTACGATCCGATCAAGGAGCTTGCACCGATCTCTCTGGTGGCCTATATCCAGAACGTTATGCTGGTGCATCCCTCCGTGCCGGCAAAGACGCTCAAGGAGTTCATCCAGCTCGCGCGCGCCAATCCTGGCAAACTCAACTTCGGCACGGGCGGTACGGGCACGACGACTCATCTCGCAGCCGAACTGCTGAAGGTGATTGCCAAAATCGACATTGTGCACGTGCCGTACAAGGGAACAGGTTTGGCGCTGATCGGATTGGTCGGCGGGCAGGTGGATATGCTGATTATGGCGGCGCCCGCGGCAAATTCGCAGATCCAGGCCGGCAAAGCGCGCGCGCTTGCCGTGCTGTCCGCCAAGCGCGTGTCCGAGCTCCCCAACGTGCCGACCACGAAGGAAGCCGGGGTCGACAACTTCGAGGTCCCAATTTGGTACGGCATACTCGCGCCAGCGGCTACGCCGCGTGACATCATCAACCGGCTCAATCTCGAGCTCAACAAGGCGCTCGCTGCGCCCGACGTACGCGAGCGGCTCAAGAAAGTCGATGTCGAACCCGTGACTAACACGCCGCAGCAGTTCGCCGAGTTCATCAAGGCCGAAACCGTGCGCTATGCCAAAGTGATCAAGGCCGCCGGCATCAAACCCGAATGAAGGTGAGGATCGGGGATTGAGAATCGAGTTACTCAGGAGAAACCAGTGAAGAAAAGCAAAGCATTGGGTGCGCTGCTGGCCGGCGCCGCGTTGTTTGCATGCAGTGCATTCGCGCAGCAGTATCCGGCGCGGCCCGTGCGCATGATAGTGCCGTTCGCGCCCGGCGGCCCGACCGATGTCATCGCGCGATTCATCGCGCAGAAACTCACCGAGGCATGGGGGCAACAGGTGGTGGTCGACAATCGCGCCGGCGCCGGTGGCAACATCGGCATGGGGCTTGCCGCCAATGCGGCTCCTGACGGCTACACCATACTGGTGGTGAGCTCGAGCTTCGTGGTGAATCCGGGCTTGTATTCGAAGATACCTTACGATCCGTACAAGAGCTTCATCCCGATCTCGAACGCGGCCGCGTCGCCGAATGTATTCGTGGCGCACCCCTCCGTGCCGGCCAAATCGCTGCAGGACGTAATCGCGCTCGCGCGTGCCGATCCAAAGAAATACAGCATCGCGACGGCAGGCGTCGGCACGACGCCTGATCTGTCGGCTGAACTGTTCCGCATGACCACGAAGGCGGAGTTGGTGCGGGTGCCTTTCGGCGGGGCGGGTCCTGCCGTGGCGTCGGTGGTCGGCAATCAGGTTCAGCTGGGTTGCGTCGCCATGCCACCGGCCACGCCGCACATTCAGGGTGGCAGGCTGCGCGGACTGGCCGTGACCAGCGCCAAACGCACCACCGCATTGCCCGATGTGCCGACGATGGCGGAAGCGGGGTTCAAGGGGCAGGAGGCCGATACGCTGCAGGGCGTGCTGGTGCCCGCGGGCACCCCGAAAGCGGTCGTCATGGAAATCAGCAAACAGATCCTGCGCATGATGGCACAGCCCGACATGAAAGATCGCGTCGTGGGCCTCGGCTTCGATATCGTCGCGAGCACGCCCGAGCAGTTTGCCGCGCAGATCAAGCAAGAGGTCCCGAAATGGGAGAAGGTCGTCAAGAGCGCGGGGATCAAGGTCGAGTAGGGCGAGAAATGAGAGGTTAACGTTTAAAGTTTAAAGTTTGAACCTTGAACCTTGAACCTTGNNTGCCGGTGCCACCAAGAACTTTTCAGAAAAGCCGCTCATGGGCCTTTGGCCCACCCGGAAAGCATGAAAAGTGGCAGGCTTTTTATTATGCAACGCGATACGTACCCTTCATTAACCTTGAACCTTGAACCTTGAACCTTGAACCTTGAACCTTAGACCCGAACAATGCGCATTGTTGCAATCCGGGAAACCGCGATCCCAATCAATTCCACTCTTCGCAACGCGGTATTCGACTTCAGTGAAATGACGACGTCGGTGGTTGCGGTTATCACCGACGTAATGCGCGACGGCGAGCCGGTCGCGGGCTTTGCCTTCAACTCGACTGGCCGCTATGCGTGCGGCGCGCAGATGCGCGACCGCTTCATCCCGCGCATCCTGAAAGCGCCGCCCGAGTCGCTCGCCAACGCCGCCGGTGACAACCTCGATCCCGAGAGCATCCTCGCCTGCATGATGCAGCGCGAGAAGCCGGGCGGGCACACCGAGCGTTCGGTTGCAATCGGCACGATTGAAGTCGCGGTGTGGGATGCGGTCGCCAAGATCGCCGGCAAGCCTTTGCACGCGGTGCTCGCCGAGAAATACAACGGCGGCAAAGTTCTCGACAGGGTGCAATGCTACGTCGGCGGCGGCTGGTACGAGCCGGGCAAGGGGCTCAAAGAGTTGCAGGACGAAATCCGTGCCAAACTCGATCAGGGCTATACGACGATGAAGATCAAGGTCGGCGGCGCGCCGATTCCTGAGGATGTGAAGCGTGTCGAGGCTGCGCTGAAAATTGTTGGCTCGAGCGGCCGGCTTGCCGTGGACGCCAATGCCGGCTTCAACCGCGCACGCGCGCTTTCCTATGCGCAAGCATTGGCGCCGTTCAAGCTGCGCTGGTTCGAGGAGCCGACCGATCCGCTCGATTTCGCGCTGCTGGCCGACGTTGCATCGATTTACGAATCCCCGATCGGTACCGGCGAGAATCTGTTCTCGACGCAGGACGTCGAGAACCTGGTGAGATTCGGCGGCTTGCACGCCGACCGCGACATCATCCAGACCGACGTGCCGCAGTCGTACGGCATCGTGCAGTTCTCGCGCACGCTCGACATGCTCAAGCTCCACGGTTGGAAGCGGCATTCGATTTTCCCCCACGGCGGCAACCAGATGACACTCGCCATCGTCGGTGGCTTCGGCCTCGGCGGTTGCGAGGCGTACCCCGGCGTGTTCGGCATCTTCGCGGGCTTCGCCGACGACGCGAAAGTCGAGGACGGCTATCTTAGGCTGCCTGATCGTCCGGGCATCGGCTTCGAAGCGCAGAACACACTGTATGCGGTGATGCACGAACTCGCGGCGGGATGATTACTGCGCCGAAACTTCGCTTATCGTTAATATTTCTTCGAACCAGGTGACCTATGACGAAGAAGGTGGCAATCGCTCTTGCGCTGGTTATGCTCGCGATAGTTGCATGGGGGCTGTTGGTGGAGGGCGGCCCGACCAGCATCATAATCAACGGACATGAGCTGACAGGGCCGCTCAAGGGCGCCGTCGGAGTTGCCGGGCTGATTGTGGCCTCGATCGCTCTTTTCTGTGCGGCGATTCTCCTGGTGTTTGTCTTCGCGGGAGTTGGCCTTTTCGTTTTGGGGTGCATGGTCTTCCTTGGGCTGATCCTGGCTGGGTTTGCGTTCCCTTTCCTGCTGCTATTGCTCATTCCCTTGGCCATCGTCTGGGTATTCATCGCCCTCATAAGGCAGGGATCTTGAACACACTCGCCTGCTTATTTGACGAGGCGCCTGGCGGCCTTCATGCGCTGCACCGAGTCGCCGGCCAAATGCGTCCAGATGATGCCGTCGCGCACCAGCTTGTCGGCGCCCGCATCCATCGTGAAGCCGGCAGCGTTGTGGATCTCCATATTGAGATGGGTGACTCGCTGTATGACGTCGGTCGAAAAATTCATCACCAACAGGGCGTTCACGGAACCGCGCATCGCATTGTCCATTTCCCACGCAACCCGCATCACGTATGAGCGCAGCGCTTCGGTAAGCATGTGCATCTCGGAGAGCTTGAGCTGAATGACCTGGTGCTCGATGACGGGCTTGCCGTCCGGCGGCGGGGTCTTGACGTGCTGCATGGCCATTTCAACCGCAGCCTCGCAGACCCCCAGCGCATTGGCTGCAAGCTCAAGATCGCCGAAGCTGCCGCCGCGCGTCTTGAATCCGCCATTCACTTCACCTACGACGTTGGCGTGCGGCACGCGCGCGTTTTCGAAGATCAGCTCGGCATTCTGGTAGAAACGCCAGCCGCTCTTGTTGAAAACCTTGCCGACCCGGAAACCGGGCGTGTCGCTCGGCACCATCAAAAGCGTGGTGCCTTCCCGCATCCTGACGTTCGGGTCCGTTCTCGCGCTTACAAAAAACAACTTGCCGACGCTTCCGTTCGCAATAAAGCACTTCTCGCCGTTCAGGATCCACTCGTCACCTTTGCGTTCCGCCCGGAGTCTAAAGCCGGCCTTGAGGTCATCGTCGGGCGGCAGGCGGTGGTCGGAACCGGAATTCGGCTCGGTGCTGGCCGAGCCCAGCACATATGTATCGTCGGCGAGAAAAGGCTTCAGGAAGCGCTCCTTCTGATCCGGGGTGCAGAACTCCGCGATCAAATGGCTCCACTTCCAGCACTGGCTGAAAGCCTTGGAGATTGCGCTGTCGGCCTTGGCCAGCTCCGCCATCACCAGCGCCTGCGTTACGAAGCCGATGCCGTGTCCGCCCCACTTCTTGGGCACCGCCGCGGTCCGCAAACCGAGCCGGGAGCCCTTCTTGATGATCTCCCAGTCCCACGTGTGACGCGGGTCGGGAATCTGATCGCGCTGCAGCGAAATCGGACGTATTTCTTCGTGTGCAAATTTACGCGCCTTCAACTGCCACGCGCGCTCATCTTCGTTCAATGCAAAATCCATGCTAACTCCTCAAAATGCAGGAAAGCGAGCCCACAGACCATGCAAACAGCGAACAACCCCTTGACGCCTAGCTGTGCCATCCCCCCCCACATGCCGGAATTCGAAGGCCGCTTATGGTATCACTTCAGGCATAAATAACCCCAAATGCGAGATCCCCGTCCCCACCGGGCGCGCCGCCCCGGCGCAGGCATGTATTTTCTTCTACAGTCCCGCTAAAGTTCAGGTGCAGCACGTCGATAAGAGGTGAAACGGTCGCTTTGCCGCAACGTTTCGCCGACCGCTGCGGAAGAACCGAGTCCCGGTCCGATCCGAAAGTTCTCCAGGCCGTCTGAAGCGGCCGGCCATTCGTCGGGAGGCGTTCATGAAGTCCGCGTGCCGGCATTCAGTCGCAGCGCTTGCTCTGCTTTGTTGCATCCATGCCTGCGCGGCGCCATACCCGACGGAAGACCAGCTTCGCACGGCGATCGGAGAAGTCGCGGGGATGCTGAAATCCGAAGCCCTCGAATTGGAAATACTCGACGCCCGGAAGGAAGGTCTGATTTCGCAACCGCTGAGACTGCTTCGCGATTGATCTTGCCTTACGGGGCCGTGCCGATACCCGCTAGAATAGGTCGATCTGAAAGGTACGGCGACTGACACAATGCCCCGGCCCGGTCCTGCCACTCTCGCACCGCTCAAGACGCTTTTCGAAACCAAGCGCGGCAAGGTGCTGCCGCTGCCTCCCAACCTGGCGCGCCTGTACGGATGCCTGCGCATGCCGCTGCCGCGCTCACATCCACATGTCTTCAGCAATTTTGTG
>PLYS01000642.1 GCA_003153455.1 Betaproteobacteria bacterium
ATCACATCATGGATGCGCCGGGGTTCAGCGACGAAGAACGCATCGCGATGCTCGGCGGGACCGCCGCCAGATTGCTCGGCATCAAGCCATAGACAGCGGCGCAAAATACCTCGGGCAGGACAAATAATCTACGCGTTTGAATTGTCCGTTGATTACGCCAGGGTTGACATGCTGGACGGCCCCCGCCGCAGGATCATGCAGTTGCTGCGCTTCCTGGCAGGATTGATGGACCGGTAAAGGGAGGCATGCGATGCGAAAACGTTTCTGTCTGTGCGCGGTGGCAGGCGCCACGTTGGCGGCGCTTTCGGCCGTCGCGCAGCAGTTTCCGCACAAGCCCGTGCGTTGGATTTCGCCCTACGCCGCCGGAGGCGGCAGCGATCTGACCACGCGGGCGGTGGCGCAGAAGCTCTCCGAGCACGTTGGCCAGACGGTGGTCGTCGATAACCGCACCGGTGCCTCGGGCAAGATCGCCATCGAGCTTGCTTCCCGCGCGCCTGCGGACGGCCACACGCTGGTCACGTTCACGCCTTCGATTTCGGCCAACCAGGACATTCGCGGGCTCGCCCCGCTCACGCAGATGACCAGCCAGGGGTATGTGTGGATCGTGCACCCTTCGATTCCCGCGACCTCGATCATGGAATTGGTCACGCTCGCCCGCGCGAAACCCGGCTCGCTGCACTATGGCTCGGCGGGCATCGCGACGATGCAGCACATGGCAGGCGCGATGCTCGGTGCTTTGACCAAGACCGATCTGGTGCACGTCCCGTACAAAGGCGGCGCGCCGGCACTCACCGACCTCATCGGCGGACAACTGCAATTTTTTGCCGGCGACATGTGGTCGAGCCTGCCGCACATCAAGTCGGGCAAGGTGAGAGCGCTGGCGGTGACTTCGCCGAAACGCTCGGTGATTTTTCCGGACCTGCCAACGACGGCGGAGGCGGGCGTCGCCGGCTATGCGATCGAGAACTGGTACGGCGTGGCGACCCACGCGCAGACGCCGCCCGCTATTCTGCTGCGACTGAACCAACTCCTGGTGCGGGCGCTGACAGCTCCGGACGTGCATGGCCGCATCGCGCAGGAAGGCGCGAACGTGATCGGCAACAGCGCCGCCGAGTTCCGCGCGATCATCGAGGACGGCGTGCGGCGATGGCACACGGTAGCGAAGGAAGCGGGCATCAAGGCCGAGTAATCCGGCGCGCGCGGGGCCTCTGCCACATTGCAGTTCAGCTTGCCCCGGCCGCCTGCCGCGGCCGGCGCTCGTGCCTACTCGGGATTGATCTTGGCGTCCCGAATGACCTTGGTCCACTTCGTGATTTCGATTTTGATGAAATCGCCGAATTTTTCCGGGGTCGAGAAAGTGGGCTCGGCGCCGTCAGTTGCGAGCCGCTCGCGGATGTCGGGTGACCGCATCACCTGCGCAATGTCGCTGTTCAATCGCATGATGATTTCGCGCGGCGTGCCCGTCGGGGTCATGACGCCAAACCACGATATGACCACGTAGCCCGGGACGCCGGCCTCCATCACGGTTGGCAGTTCGGGCGCCGCCGGAGACCGTTTCTCGCCGGTGACGGCCAGCGCGCGCAGCCGTCCTGATTTGACGTACGGCAACGACGCGGTGAGGTTGGAGAACATCAGCTGCACCTGCCCGCCGATGAGGTCCGTGAGGGCGGGGCCGCTGCCCTTGTACGGCACGTGCACCATGTCCACGTGCGTCAGGCTGCTGAACAGCGCTGCCGCCAAATGCGTCGCGTTGCCGTTGCCCGCCGAGGCGTATAGCAGCTGCCCGCGTTTCGCGCGCGCCAGAGCGATTAATTCCCTGACCGACTTAACTGGCAGCGACGGATGCACGACGATCGAGTAGTGCCCGGTCGTCACCAGGGTCACCGGCGCGAAATCGCGCACAAGGTCGTAGTTGAGCGCGCGATACAGGCCGGGGTTGATGGTTTGCGCCGGCGTGCCCATGAACAGGTTATAGCCGTCAGGCGCGGCTTTTGCGGCGATTTCCGCGCCAAGATTTCCGCCCGCGCCCGCGCGATTGTCGATTACCACCTGTTGCCCCAGCCGCTCGCTAAGTTTCGGCGCGATGATACGCGCGACGATGTCGACCGCGCTGCCCGGCGACGACGCGGCGATCACACGCACCGGTTTGTTCGGATACGTCTGTTGGGCGAGCGCCTGCGGTGTGGCAAAGCCCGGTACAAGTCCGACCGCCAAACAAAAAGCCGTGCGTCCCTCCATGACCGTCCTCCTTTCGTTACCCTGTACTTCGCATCATCGCATTTCCGATCACGGACGTCATTTCCACTATTCGACGTGATTTGAGGAAAAACACGGTCAAATTCGCGTATCTGTTATCCTATTCCGCAATTTCACTGGCCCCGGTTTTGCATTAGGAGTTTGTTGGGGCCAAGTCCGACAAACTCCTCGGAGGAGAACACATGCGAACCTCAAAAGCACCGCTTTGGCTTGCCCTGCTTGCTCTACTGGCGTGCCCGCTGCCGGTCCTGGCTCAGAAGTACCCCGAGAAGAGCATCCGGCTGGTGGTAGCGTTCCCAACCGGCGCCCCGTACATCCTGGCACTTCTCATCTCGGACAAGCTGCGCGAGTCGGTTGGACAATCGGTCGTGCCTGATTTCAGGGCGGGGGCCGGCGGAAACATTGCTTCCGAGCTTGTCGCTAAGGCGCCCCCTGACGGTTATACGCTGTTGCTGACGAGTCCGACGATCGCCATCAGTCCCAGCCTCTTCCCGAAGCTGGGCTATGACACATTCCGGGACTTCGCGCCGATAACGCTGCTTGCGACGGTGCCCAACGTGATTGTCGTTCATCCTTCGGTGCCGGCGAAAAGCCTCGACGAATTGGTGAAGCTGGCGAAAGCGCACCCCGGCAAGCTGAACTTCGGCTCAGGCGGCCTCGGTTCGGGCAGCCAGCTGGGAAGCGAACTATTCAAGTCGCTGACCAAAATCAATATCGTGCACGTACCCTACAAGGGTGCTTCCATTGCACTGACCGCGATGTTGAGCGGTGAAGTTGACATGGTGACGTCGACCGTTCCCGCGACCATTCCCCTCGTCAATTCCGGCAGGATTCGAGCGCTGGCCGTGCTGGCGCCGGAACGCGTGGCCACGCTGCCGCGGGTGCCAACGGCCGCCGAAGCCGGCATGCCGGAGCTGGTTGTAATCACCTGGTATGGCCTGTTTGCGCCGGCAGGCGTGAAGCCTGACATCATCGAGCACTTGAACGCCGAAGTCGTCAAGGTCATGAACGCGCCCGAAACCAGGAGCAAGCTCGCCCAGGTCGAACTGGACGCGGCCACCAGCACACCGGCCGAGTTCGCAAAGTTCGTGCGGGCGGAGTATGAAAAGTGGGGACGTGTCATTAAAGAGGCCAACATTCGCGTTCAGCAATAGTGAATCCATCGTATCCTGGAACCGGACCTGCTCAGGCTTTCAGGTTTTCGTTGAAGAAGGCGAGTGTGCGCGACCACGCCAGCTTGGCCGCGGCTTCGTCATATCGTGGTGTCGTGTCGTTATGGAAGCCGTGATTGGTGCCAGCATACATATACATCTGGTATTTCACGGCGTTCGCCTTGAGCGCGGCCTCATAGGCGGGCCAGCCGGCATTGATGCGGTCGTCCAGGCCCGCGTAGTGGATCAAGAGAGGCGCTTTGATTTTGGCAGTATCCGCAGCGCTGGGNNCTTCAGATAGCCGGCAGCGGTAACCAGATCTTCGGTGCGTTTTCCGGCATCGAGCGTGGCAAACAGCTTTACAGCCTTTTCCTCGTCGCCGGGATAGCCGCCGAGCGGCGTCAGGGCGTCCGGCGCGAAGGCCACATAATTTGCCACCGCCAGGCGTCGCGCGACGTCCTCGATATACGGATTGAGGCCGCGGTTCTCGTGTATCACCAGCACGCCGGGCAATTTGCCGCTCGCGTTCGCCGGCCGCGCGAAGTATCCGCGCATGGTTCCCGAGCCCTGTGGCGACGGGTAGGTCGCATATTCGGTCTTGATCCGGCCGTCGTCTTTGGCGACCTGCTGGGCAAAAGCATAGTTGGGCCTGAGGCTCTCCAGCATGGCCGCGGCAGTGAAGCCGCCTACCGCGAACTTGGCGGCACGATCCAGAAAATCACGACGGCCGATCATGCCGTGAACGTAACCATCAAACAGCTTGAGAACTTCGGGAGGGAAATCGCTTGCCTTTTTTCGTTCCATTGGAGTTGCTCCTTCAGTTGAGAGAGGTGTTATCCGCGATTCTGGTGCAATAATTTCTTGACCCCACGACCGGTGGGGTTTTGACTTTCAAATGCGATAGATTATAGCTTCGAGTCAACTTTGCAGCAGACTCTTGAAGACATCGTTAATATACGCTGGAGTCGCGCAACATGTAACGCGCGATCCATTGCGGCAGCAATCGAGGAGGACAGTCTCATGCGCATCGTTCCAGCACCGTTGTCAGCACCCTGCAACAAATACGGTATCTCGATGTATCGCTGCCCCGGTGGAAACCGGGCGCAGTCCAGGGCCCCGTGGAGGCGTGCGCTCCCGTTACTGGCGGTGCTCGCGCTGTGTCCCGCGTTCTCTCGAGCTCAGGACTCCGGGGTTGCCCCGGTCCTCCCGAAGCAGTCGCGCATCATCGTAGCGAGCGTGGGTGGCACGGGTCCGGACTTTATCGCCCGCCTGATCGCTCCCAAGCTGGGCGAAGCGTTGCGTCAGAACATGATCGTGGAAAACCGGCCCAGTGCGAACGGCATCGTCGCCGCGCAATATACCGCGCGCGCTGCGCCCGATGGTTCGGTGATCATGATGGGTAACGCAGGCACCCACGCAATCAATGCCGCCCTGTACAAGAATCCGGGCTACGACCCGCTGCAGGATTTCGCCGCAATCAGCGAGATCGCTTCGATCCCGGTGGTACTGGTGATCCACCCGTCGGTGCCGGCGAAGTCCCTCAGGGAACTGATAGCGCTCGCCAGGAAATCACCCGGCAAGCTCAACGTCGCCATCGCTGGGGCGGCCGGAGAACTCATGGGCAATGCACTGAAGCTGGGAGCGAAAATCAACATGACCAACATACCCTACAAGGGCGGCGTGCAGGCCACGATTGCCGTTCTGTCCGGCGAAGCGGACATGGTTTTTACAACGTATGTTGTCATCGCGCAGCATGTCGACGCCGGTAAACTGAGGGCAATCGGCGTCAGCAGCGCCCGGCGCATGCCGGAGCTTCCCAACGTGCCGACGATCGCCGAGGGCGGCCTGCCCGGCTACGAACACGAACAATGGTACGCGCTATTCGCTCCTGCCAGGACGCCGGCCGCGATCGTGCATGCCATTTACACGGAAGCATCGCGCATCGTGAACATCCCTGAGATCAACGAGCGCCTCGTCGCCACCGGACACCGGGTCATTGCGGGCACCCCGCAGCAGCTCGCCGAGAAGGTCCGGCGTGAGATCGAAAAAACCCGGCAAATCATGCTCGAGTCCGGAATGCAGCAGCAATGATCAGCCGGCACACGCTGATTTCGGCGGAATGAGAAATAGGATGCGCGCCTCGCCGAGTACCAGCCGTACTGGGCCGCGCGCGCCGGGTCTGAACCGGGGGTCAAGATTGCTGAAAAATGGCCGATATGATGTTAGCCTGCAATTCCGTCATTCGGCAGACAGGCTTCCGCCCATAGCATAGGAGAATCTCCGCGGTGGTCGCGCGCCCTCCGGTCGCGACCTGCCTCAACTCGTCTTTGCCGAGCAGGTGGCGATCGCCTATGGCCTGACGCCTTTCACCCTCGCGATGACGATCGTCGGCGCCAACCTGGTTCTGTTCGTCATGTGGTCGCTGACCCCGCATGTCATTCTGGTCACCTGGTACGGCGTGATTCACCTAGTCACGCTTGGCCGCTATCTTCTGATCCTGGGCTATCGGCGCAGAGCACCTGCGCCGGAAGAGGCCAAGCCGTGGGCCGCCCGGTTCGTGCTGGGGACCCTGGCTGCCGGCTGTGCGTGGGGTGTGCCGTCGGCTTGCTGCTGTTTCCGCCGGAGGGGCATCCGTCGCAGATCATCATGGGCATGTTCCTGGTGGGCGTCGCCGCGAGCGGCATATTCACGCTGGCGCAGTACTTTCCGTCCTACGCTACGCTGGCGGTTCCCACGCTGCTGCCGTTCACGTTGCAGCACCTGCTGTCCGACAGCGCGGATCAGCGCGTTCTGGGCTTCGGAGTCGGACTGTTCCTTTACATCGTGCTCTCCAACGCGCGCCGTTTTCAACGCATGACCACCGACTCGATCCGGTTGCGGCTGGAAATCACCACGGTCGCGGAGGAACGCGAGCGTGCCAGGGAAGCGGCCGAGGCCGCGAGCCGGGCCAAGTCGCAGTTTCTCGCCAATATGAGCCACGAGATCCGAACGCCGATGAACGGCCTCCTGGGGATGGCCGAGGTGCTGCTCGACACGCCGCTGTCCGAGCTGCAGCGCCGCTATCTGGAGTCGCTTCACCATTCCGGAGAGAACCTGCTCGACATCATCAACGATATTCTAGACCTGTCCAAGATCGAGGCCGGGAGGCTCGAGGTCAGCGCATCCGACTTCGCGCTGCGGAGTACCGTGGCCGATATCGTCGCGTCTTTCCGGGAACGGGCCGGCAGGAAGGCGATCGACCTGGATTCATTCATCGATGACGGCGTGCCCGACGTTCTGCGCGGTGATATGGTAAGACTGCGGCAGGTCCTCACCAATCTGGCCGGAAACGCCATCAAGTTCACCGAGCGGGGCCGCGTCGCGATCGAAGTGGCGCCGGCACCGCGGCAGGACAAGGGAAAGCACTGGCTGCGCGTCTCGGTCCGGGACACCGGCATCGGCATCGCGCCGGAAGACCAGTCGTTGATATTCGATGCCTTCGCTCAGGCCGACGCTTCCCGTAGCAGGAAATACGGCGGCACCGGTCTCGGGCNNCCGGCGCCGGCTCGACCTTTCGGTTCGACCTTCCGTTCGAAACCGGCGGGCAAGTCGATGAGCCGGCCGCGCGCCGCGCGAACGAGCTGCCGCGCTTGCGCGGCCATGTGCGGGTGGCCGAGGACAACGAAGTCAACCGCGAGGTCGCACGCGCCACGCTCGAGTCTTTCGGCCTGCAGGTCAGCGTCGCCGACGACGGTTTGGAGGTGCTCAAGGCCGTGTCCGAGAAGAATTTCGACCTCATCCTGATGGACTGCCAGATGCCGCATCTGGAGGGCATCGAGGCGACTCAACGCATACGCGCATCCGAAAAAGCCGGCAAGGGCGGATCGCGCCGCCGCCTGCCGATTGTCGCCGTGACCGCCAACGCCATCGAAGGCGACCGGGAGCGTTTCATCGCCGCGGGGGATGGACGATTACCTGTCCAAGCCGTTTAAGCGGACCACGCTTCACGCGGTGAGCGCGAAGTGGCTGGTCGGCGCCGATGCGCATGGACCCGGACAGATCGTCTCGGGAGCGCGGCCGCATTGATGCGGTCGGGGACGCTCCGGCCGGCGCTCATCGAGCGCTCGCTTAATCCTTGGCCCTGCTTCACGCTNNCGCACGGAGAGCGGCGGGCTTGATCACTATGCTCAAATATAGCTGCTCAAAATTGATTTACGGACTCAATTTACCCGCCGGCGCCTGCAATCAAAAGCATGCATTTTCTTGTGCAGAATGAGCGTATAGGTAGAGGTGCTGCTCGCACCTTCGGTCGCGCGATCCGCCACACTAATTCGCGCTTTAACCACAAGGTCGGCCATGCCCAAAACAGTCCGCGCTCCCGCCATTCTCCACCCCGCCGCTGGGACGGCGGAGGGCATC
>PLYS01000491.1:0-173 GCA_003153455.1 Betaproteobacteria bacterium
TGTGCACGCACATGGCCGATGTCGACTATGGCGAGATCCGCATCTACCCTGGCAATTACGACGACTACATGCTTGCCTCGACGCAGGCGCGCGAGGGGCTGCTCGCCGCCAGCACCAAGACCAAGGAACGCATCGCCGAACTGCAGAGCTTCGTGCGCCGCTTCTCGGCCAAC
>PLYS01000491.1:248-370 GCA_003153455.1 Betaproteobacteria bacterium
GCATCGGCAAGACCACGCTGCTGCGATGCCTCGCGGGTGAACTCGCGCCCGATACCGGAACCGTGAAATGGACCGACAAGGCTCGGCCCGGTTACTGCGCGCAGGATCACGCCGCGGAATTC
>PLYS01000491.1:398-7349 GCA_003153455.1 Betaproteobacteria bacterium
TTCGTCTCGCACGATCGCGAGTTTGTGTCCTCGCTCGCCACGCGCGTGATCGAGATGACGCCTGCGGGCATCAACATATTCCCGGGCAACTACGAAGACCACCTCGCGGCACAGCGCGTGGCCGCTTGACCGCGGCGCAACCAGCGCCGAAAATAAAACGCGGGTCTTCGGGAAAGCGAGTGGGTGGGTTTGGAGCATCTCGGTGTGTTGCTCGCCCGCGCGCGTTCCATGTGTCTTGATTTTCTCCCTCGCCCCGCTTTCGGGGAGAGGGTTGGGGTGAGGGGCATGCAATCCCGGCCATGTCCTACCCCTCCCGTCCACACAAGAATCTCTCATAGCGCATCTGATGCGGTCGAAATATTGCCACCCAGGCAAAATGATTCGATTTTCAATAAACTACTTCGGAATTGCGCCCAATCCACTAACCGAGTAGATTTGCAGCGATTGCCCATCTTTTCAGATGCACAGTTGTTTGGCCCAACGCACAAGCGGCCATGAACGTTTTCCACACACATGCGCGTACCCGAGTAGCCCGTGGCCTTGCCGATTAACATCGAGTCGCTGCTCCATGGCAAGGCCGTGGAATGGGAACGACTGGAATTCAAGGCGGGCTGGGATCCGCTCGCCGCGCTGCACACGATCTGCGCGTTCGCGAACGATTTCCACAACTTCGGCGGCGGCTACATCATTGTAGGTGTCGCGGAAAAACAAGGGCAGCCTCGGCTGCCTCCGGTCGGCTTAAAGCCAGGTCAGATCGACGCCATCCAGAAGGAAATTCTGAATCTCGGGCATAACGCTATTCAACCTTACTATCATCCTGTGGTCGTGCCAGCGGAGATTAACGGGCGGCACATTCTGGTGATCTGGGTGCTGGGCGGCCAGACGCGCCCGTACAAGGCGAGACTCACTTTTGCCAAGGGCGGCAAGGACTACGCCTATTTCATCCGCAAAGGATCGAGCACAGTGCGCGCCAAAGGCGCCGATGAGAAAGAATTGCTATCGCTCGCCGCAACGGTGCCATTCGACGACCGCATCAACCAGCGTGCCAAAGTGAAGGATCTGTCGCGCGAGCTTATGCAGGACTATCTGCAACAGGTGGGCAGCGATCTCGCCAAACCGGCGCGCACGCTCTCGCTCCTGAATTTGGGACGGCAAATGGGCGTGATCGGCGGCGCCGAGGAAGCGCCGTTTCCGCTCAACGTCGGGCTGATTATGTTCAGCTCCGAGCCCTGGCGTTTCTTCCCCGCCATGCAGATCGATGTCGTCTGGTTTCCCAAGGAAGGGCCGGGCGGCAACAAATTCTCGGAAAAGATATTCAAGGGTCCGATACCCCGCATGACCCGCGACGCGCTCGATTACATCAAGCGCAATCTTATTTCCGAAACTGTCATCAAGCATCGCGGGCGGGCTGAGGCGACCCGAGTCGAGAACTTTCCCTACGAGGCTATCGAAGAAGCTGTCGTCAATGCGGTCTATCACCGTGGCTACGACACGCGCGAACCGATCGAGGTCCGTATCGAGCGCAGCGAATTGTTTGTCCTCAGCTATCCTGGCCCGGATCGTTCGGTGCGGCTGGAGCAACTCCGCGCCGGCCGTGCCCGGCCACGGCGTTATCGCAACCGGCGCATCGGGGAATTCCTCAAGGAACTGGAATTCACAGAAGGTCGATCCACAGGCATTCCAAAGATTATGGAAGCCATGCAGAAGAACGGCTCCCCGCCCGCCGAATTCGAGTTCGATGAAGATTACAGCTATTTCATGGTGCGGCTGCCGATACATCCCGCGGCGCTTGAGGTGGCAGAATCCGCTCCGGGGGGTGGCGCTACACTGCCGGAATCTGATGGAAGGTCAGAGTCGAGGTCAGAGTCGAGGCCAGAGTCGAGGCCAGAGTCGAGGCCAGAGTCGGAAGAAGAATGGCGCTCTCGGCCAGGGTGGCGGCCTGAGTGGGGGCCCGAGTCGATCCAGCACCGAATCATGGTAGCGATTGCCCGTTTCCCATTGGGCCGCGCCGAGATTGCGCGATCCCTGGGTCACAAGTCCGTTTCCGGCGCAGCCAAGCAGGCCCTCGCTAATCTCATGGAAGCAGGCCTCATCGAGCAAACCATTCCGGGAAAACCCAACAGCCGTCTCCAGAAATATCGCTTGGCGACGACGCATAAGCGCGCATGAATTACCCCAGCATCCGCATCGAGGGGGCGATCCTTTCCCCGGACATCCTCGAACGACTCGAGGATGCCGCGGGCCAGCAAGCGGCGGACTTTGGATTCGACCGCAACGCAAGGGTCAAGGACGAGATCGCGCGTGCGTGGGCCGATGCCCAGGACTACTGGCGTATCTTCCAGCGCAAACTTGAAACGCTAAGACCGGATTCCGCTGCCACCACTGAAACGCGCCAGCAATGGGTCGTTCCGCTGCTCGGCCTGCTTGGCTACCAGCTCGAATACCAGTCGCGCGGCGTGGAGTTGAATGGCAAGACCTACGCCATTTCACACCGCGTCGCCAATCGCGGCCAAACCCCGGTGCATATCACCGGCTGCCGCGAGCCGTCGGGGCTGGACCGCAAGCCGGAGAAAGCGGTCCTGCGCATGTCGGCGCACGCAATGGTGCAGGAATACCTCACGCTTGAGGAGGAGCTGTACGGCTTGGTGACCAACGGCCGGCTGCTGCGCGACAGTTCCCGGCTCGTCAAGCTCACCTATCTGGAGTTCGACCTCGACCGCATTTTCACCGACGGGCTGTTTGCCGATTTCGCGATCCTTTATCGCCTGCTGCACGCGACACGCTTGAGCGCACGTTCAGTTCGGGCGAGATCACAAAACCCGGTCCCCTGTGCCTGCGATACCCCTGTCGCGCAAAATCGGCGCGCCTGAATGCGCCAGGATCAATGCAAAGGCTTCGGTTGATATCTTACCTGCCAGCTGTGTTCAGTATCACGGAAAGTAGGACGGAGTGACTATAATCTGGAAACACCCGTAACCGAAAAAGGCGCCATTGGGAACTACGAGCGACGCACGCGATCCGGCCAGAACACCGTTCAGCTAGCGCTCGCTCGGCACCCCAATTGAGACGGACGAGTTTAAGTTCCCGACTTCACCGGATTGGAGGAGGATGCTGGCATCGTATGAAAGTCACCCCCAATGTATTTGAAGCCTCCCTGAAGTGTCCGACGAAATGCTGGCTGCGAGCAACCAGTGAATTATCCGCCGGCAATACCTACGCAGAATGGGTGAAGGCGCAGAACGATTCATACCGCACGACCGAGACAGAACGGCTGATTTCCGAGTTCGCTAGTAACGAGGTCGCGCGGTCGCCAGCCATGGAGAATGTCATGGCTGCCAAGTGGCGGTTGGCCTCCAGTTTGGCCGTGCAGGCGAAGATGGACTCCTATGTCCTGGAAGCCGAACTCCACGCGGTCGAGCGCCTGCCCGCCGAAGACCTGGGTAAACCGGCTGAGTTTATTCCAATTCGCTTCGTCTTCACCAACAAGATTGGCAATGACGACAAACTGCTTCTGGGCTTCGATGTTTTCGCGCTTTCGGCATCGCTGGGACGCGAAATCGGCACTGGAAAGATCATTCATGGCGACGACAGCACCACTCTGAGGGCAAAATCCTCGGTCGTTGTTGGCGAAGTGCGAAAGCGCATCGAACAAATCGCCGCCATGTTATCCACTGCTACGCCTCCTGAGCTTGTCCTGAATCGGCACTGCACAGAATGCGAGTTTCGAGACCGATGCCGCCAAAAGGCAAAGGAAACCGACGACCTCAGCCTGCTATCGGGAATGTCCGAGAAGGAACGTGCCCGGTACCGTATGGTGCACTTTTTTTACCGGTCGTCTCGCGAAGCGTCATTCTTAATGGAGATGCTCGACGGATTTTCGGGCATATTGGTCTCAGACTTCTTTACTGGCTACGACTCCATGCCGTGTCCGCAGCAAAAGTGCCTCGTTCACTTGGTCCGAGATCTGGACGAGGATCTGGTTCACAATCCCTTCAATGAACAATTCAAATACTTCGCTCAAGACTTTGGCACGCTGCTGCGGCCCATCATAGAAACCGTCGATCGCTTTGGCTTGAAGAAGCGCCATTTGGCAAAGCACAAACGGGACGTGGGCCGTTTTTTGAAATCGATTGAGGTGCTAAAGCCCGATTCCGAACTCGTCGAAAAATACCACAACCGATTCCTCAAATACTGGCCAAAGATGTTCACGTTCCTCGACTACGACGGTGTGCCCTGGAACAACAACAATGCGGAACATGCGATAAAGAGATTCGCGAAGTATCGTCGTAACACCGACGGCTGTTACACGGAGCGATCGTTGAAGGAGTATTTGATCTTGGCCAGTGTTCTTGAAACCTGTGACTTCAACAAAGTAAATGTGCTCAAATTCCTTCTGTCGAAAGAAGCGACGTTGGAGGGATTGTTCCGCATGGCAGGACGGAAGACTAAGGGTTCACGACCAGCGGACACTGAAAATGAAACTCTGTAGGCTGGCATGAAGGGCGAATGATCTCGGCCCATAAGTTCGGAGAGAAACTGACGCCAAACTCCAGGTTTCGTCGGACCGCTCCCTCGCGATGCTGGTCGCAGCCGAGAATAAAGCGGGGCAGTGTAACTTTCCCGTGGGAAATGCGCGGATCGGGTCCGGGAAGGCGGAGTAAGACATCAGAGGTGGACTGCAGGCGAGGCGCCTGCGCTACCGGAGGGGTGAGGACGTGAGGAGTGAGAACGCCCTGCACGCCCGGGTGTGGCTTTATTGCGTTGCGACGGTGACATCCTTGTGTTCCCTCGGCAGCTGACCTAACCCACCCGCAGCTTCGCGATCACCGCCGGGTCCGGATCGATGCCGAGCCCGGGGCCCTGCGGCACCGTGATGCGTCCCTCCTTATTCGGGTGAATCGCAGCATGCATCGGGTTCACCGCGAAATCGGCATCGTAGCGCTCGACCAGGCTCTCGTTCGGCATGGCCGCGATGCAATGGATAGACGCGATCAGGCCCGGGCCGAAGTACGCGGAATGCGGCACGACGTTCACGCCGAACGCATCGACCAGCGCCATGATCTTGCGCATCTGCGTCACGCCTCCGACCTTGGTGACGCTCGGCTGCGCGTAGGTGATTGCGCCGGCCTCGAACATGCTTTTGAATTCAGGCAGCATCGCATTCTCCCCGGCAGCCGTCGAGATTCCGCCCTGGGCCTGCACGCGTGCAAGGCCGCTATGATCTTCGGGCGGCCACACCGGCTCTTCCAGCCACTTGAGATTAAACGGCTTTAGCCGGTGCGCCATCTCGATCGCCTCGCTCACCGTCCACGGACAGTTGCAATCGACCATGATCGGGATATCGGGACCGGCAGTATCCCGCCCTGCTTTGATCGGCGGCACCGTGATCTCGTGCAGCTTGATGTGACGGTAGCCGCGCTTTAACGCGCGCTCGACGTACTGCGAAACGGCGCTCGGCTCTCCGTACCGCAGCAGGCTCGCATACGCCGGCAAATCCTTGCGCGGCGACCCGCCGAGCAGGCGATACAGCGGCAGCCCGGCAAGCTTGCCGGCGATGTCCCACAGCGCAATATCGATCGCGGACAGCGCGTACATCGCAGGTCCGTTGCGGCCGACCCCAGCGAGATTACGCTGCAGCTGATCCACGAGCGTACTGATCGCGGTGGGATCGCGGCCGACACACATCGGGCCGATGAACGAATCGAGCGCCGCTTTCGTCGCCGTAAAGATGCGGTGGCCGAACCCCTCGCCCCAGCCGCTCACGCCCTCGTCGGTGTCGACGCGCACCAGCAGCGTATCCATGCTGGTGCGAGGCGCCCCGCTTGCCTTCGGCACCACCGTCCCCTCGATGATCATCGGCATGTTGACGACGATCGTTTCCACTTTCGTTATCTTCATTGGTGAGAACCCTTTGTCATGGCCGCCGGCGTGGCGCTAGAATGAACTCTGGTTTCCAACTTACCACAAGATCGAAGGAGATAGAAATGTTGTTCATGGTGAAAATCGTGGTGCATCTGCCCGGGGACTGGCCGAAGGAAAAACTCGCGGAAATCAACAAGAATGAAACGGCGCGCAGTATGCAGTTCGTGAAGGAAGGCAAGCTCAAGCGCATCTTCCGGATCGTCGGCAAGCGCGCGAACTTCAGCATCTGGGAAGTCGCGAGCCCCGAGGAGCTGCACGCGACGCTTACCTCGCTGCCGCTGCATCCCTACATGGACGTCAGCGTGTTCCCGATCATGAAGCATACGACGACGGAGGCGTGGGAAAAGGAGCATGGCGCGATGCCGCCGTTTCAGTGATCATTCTATATTCACGCCGGCTTCCTTGAGCGGTTACGATGCTATTCCACCGGCGGCCAGATCCGCAGCGCAACGTTGGGCGAGCCTCGCGCGTGAACGAGTTTGCGCACCACGCGGTCCGTCCATTCCTCCATGGCGGGATTGGAGCTTTCATGATCGATGTATTTCTGATTGCGGCCTTTGAGCGACGTAAACTCATAAAAGCACGCATGCTTGGCCCAGCCGGAAATCGAAATCAGTTTCCGCACCTGCACGCACCCCGGCAGCGTTCCCATGCTGCGCGGCAGGCGCCACTGGGCGTACCACGCCGCCAGCTCGTCCTCGTCCTGATATGAGCCGGAGTTGAAACTGCCGATCTGTATCGCCGGACTGAAAGCCATGTCGTCGGCCCGGTTCTTTCCGTCCGGCCCGTAAACCTGCCCTTCCACCATCATGATGTTGGAGCGTTCGCCGATGCGCATCGCGAGCATCTTCCGGTCCTGGTCCGACAGCGTCGCGTGAAATTCGGCGGGCGTGGGATCCACGAAAACGTGCGGATGTTTACCACCGACGATCAGGATGTAGCGATCGCCAATGGGTACCGTGCTGTCGGTGGTTGGTTTCAGGCGGCCTGCGCGCGGCATAGGGGCTGTCGCCTCCGACGCGTAATGCG
>PLYS01000238.1 GCA_003153455.1 Betaproteobacteria bacterium
GCCGGCAAGTCGGGCTACGACGTGGTGGTGCCGACCGCCTATTTCCTCGAACGCCAGATCAAGGCCGGCGTGTTCCAGAAGCTCGACAAGAGCAAGCTGGAAAATCTCGCCAATGTGTGGCCCGACATCGCCATGCGGCTCGCGGTCTACGATCCGGGCAATCAGTACGCGGTCAATTACATGTGGGGCACCACCGGCATCGGCTACAACGTCAAGGCGATGCGCGAACGGCTCGGGCCGCAGGCGAAAATCGATAGCTGGGACGTCGTGTTCAAACCGGAGAATCTGGCCAAGTTCAAGGATTGCGGCGTGCACATGCTGGATTCGTCCGACGACATCATGCCGGCGGCGCTGCACTATCTTGGGCTCAATCCGAGTTCGACCGAGCCCAAGGAACTGGAGCGGGCCGCCGATCTGATGATGAAGATCAGGCCGAACGTGCGGAAATTCCATTCCTCGGAATATCTCAACGCGCTCGCCGGCGGAGAAATCTGCTTGGTGGTCGGCTGGTCGGGCGACATCAAGCAGGCGCAAAAGCGCGCCGCCGAGGCCAAGAACGGCGTCGAGATCGGCTACGCGATCCCGAAAGNNTCGCCTATGCCAACGGAAATCTGGCTAGCCAGAAATTTATCGACAAGGCGGTGCTTGACGACCCCAGCGTCTACCCGGACGCCGACACCATGACGCGGCTCTACACCGTGGGGGCGCGCGATCAGAAATCGCAGCGNNCGGTGCGCCGCGAAGCGGCGAGCCCGGAATCCATAGCCTATGTCTGTGATTATGGATTCCGGTCCCGGCCCTTCGGGCCGTCCAACCATAAATCGAGATTGCTGAGCAACGGCGAGCTAGTGTCCGGGTTGGAGCGCTGTGCGGACTCACGTCAGACATCGCGCCAAGTCCGAGAAGTGCCAAGAACCGCCATACGTCACGGTGCAACGCGGCTACCGTCTGGGCGACCTGCCAAATGAAAGGCACAGCATTTACCGCAAGATAGGTTGTCGCGGGCTCGCTTTCCGGCCATCCTGCAATTGGCTATTATTTCGCTGAAAGCCGGCGAGGAGCCGGTGGTCGATAAGATCAAAACGAGGGGGAGGACGATCATGCTGTTCCACCATTGTCCCGTTTGTGACTCCGGCAATGCGTCCAGGCGCCAATTCCTAGCGGGGCTGGGCGCCGTTGGCGCAGCGACCATGCTGCCGGCATCCGCCGTGCTCAGCCAGGCCGCCCCGAAGCTGATCGACACGCACCATCACTTCTATCCGCCTTCCTACCTGCAAATGTCGAAGGAATGGGAGGGTGCCCGCAAAATTCCGCCTTTTCCCGGCGTGTTCGACTGGACGCCAGCCAGATCCATCGAGCTGATGGATAAGAACGGAATCAGGACCGCGGTGGTGTCGCTCGCCTCCACCCCGGGTCTTTGGTTCGACGCCGGCGCCGAGGCCGCAGGCAAGACGGCGAGAATTTGCCAGGACTTCGCAGCCGAAATGCGCCGGGACTATCCGGGGCGCTTCGGTATATTCGCCCCGCTATCGATGATGAATATCGACGTCACGCTCAAGGAAATCGAATATGTGTTCGATGTCCTCAAGGCGGACGGCATCAATCTGCAGACCAACTACGGCGACAAATGGTTGGGCGATCCGCTCTACAAGCCCGTGCTCGAGGAGCTCAACCGCCGCAAGGCCGTCGTCTACGTCCATCCGCTGGTCGCGGCCTGCTGCGGCCAGCTGAGCGTTGGCACCTTCCCCGCGGTGATCGAGGTGCCGCACGACACCACCCGCACCGTCACCAGTCTGCTGCTGAGCGGTTCATTCGCACGCTACCGCGACATCCAATGGCTGTTCTCGCACGCCGGTGGCACGATCCCGATGATGGCGGGGCGCATCGACGCATTCTATGGCCAGCGGCCTAATCTCAAGGAGTTCGCGCCGGACGGCATCATGGGCGAATTCAGGCGCCTTTATTATGACACCGCGAACGCGACGTCGGCGCCGGCCATGGCTGCGTTGCTCAAGCTCGTGCCGGTATCGCAGATCACCTATGGTACGGACTATCCGTATTTCCCGCTCGACCAAAACAAAAATCTGCAGCAGTTGGGGCTCGCAGCCGCCGATGTGCAGTCGATCGAGAGCGGCAACGCGACGAGGCTCATTCCGCGGCTGAAGGCCGCTTGATCCGATTGTCCTTCGACGAGGGCCGATGTGAAAAATTTTGACCGCTATTCGATGGGTTGAGGACCCGACTCGACTTCATCTTGGCGAATTCCGAGTTGGGTCGATAGTTGCGCGTCCCGCGATATCCGCGTCGCGTCAGCTCTACCCCGACTAATGGACATTGATTGACGACGCGGGCGGATTGACGACGCGGGCGCGGGCCAAGCGCGCAGCCAACCACGTCTTTCTACCCCGAGCGTCATCAAAGACGTGGATGACCGGCACAAGGCATGTGCTCGGGCCGGCCCAACGGGTCCGCGCGAAGCGCGGCCCGATGGCAGGCTCCGGCCGGACCCGAGTGTCGGGCATGACG
Organism: Betaproteobacteria bacterium; assembly: GCA_003153455.1. GTDB lineage: Bacteria > Pseudomonadota > Gammaproteobacteria > Burkholderiales > SG8-41 > PALSA-1004. Next base: position 2,527 of record PLYS01000238.1, read on the forward strand.
GTTGAGAGGCCACGGCAAGAAAGTTGGAAACGAACTATCGCGCTGCGTCTTCCGGCCGCCATCTCCGGTGCAGCCAAAGCCATTGCTCGGGGTGCTCGCGAATCCAGCCTTCGACCACATTGGTGATGATCTGCATGGTGCCGGCGATATCGATCT
>PLYS01000592.1:0-1519 GCA_003153455.1 Betaproteobacteria bacterium
CGATGCCGCGTCCGCGCCGTTTCATGACCGCGGCTCTTTCCAGCCGAAGCGCTGCGCCGCCTGCAGCAGCGAGTCCTTGACTACCACACTGTGCAGCACCTGGCCGGTGGGACTCGGCGAGCCTTCTTCGAACGCGTTGAGCAGCCGGATGTCGAGCGGATCGAGGTTCAGCGCGGCGGCGATGTCGTCCATGTGCGATTCGTAGGCGAAGCATACCTGCGGCGCGCCGAATCCCCGCATCGCGCCGGTCATCGTCTTGTTGGTGTAAACGACGAACGCTTCCGCGAGGAGATTATCGATGATGTACGGGCCGGCCGACAGGATGCACGCCTTGCCGAGCGTCGTCTCGCTCCACGAGCAGTAGGCGCCGCCGTCGAGGACCAAGCGCACTTTACGCGCGAGTATCCTGCCGTCTTTCGACACGCCGGTCTTGTAATCCATGATGATCGGATGGCGCGTGGTCGTCGCGATGAATTCCTCGGTGCGCGTGAACGTCCCCTTGACGGGCCGGCCGGTCTTTTTCGACAGCAGCGCGAGCACCGGCTCCTGCGTGATCTCGTTCTTGCCGCCGAAATTGCCGCCGACGATGGTGGCCACCATGCGGATGCGGTTGATCGGGAGTTTGAGCGTGCGCGCGACGTCGGCACGGCCGAGCGTGATTCGCCCCAAGGTCGAATAGATGGTGACGCGGCCGTTGGGGTCCCACATGGCGATTGTCGCGTGCGGTTCCAGCGGCACGTGCTCGACCATCTGGGTGCGGAAGCGGCCCTCGAAAATGTGGTCGGAGGCGGCGAACCCCTTGTCGATGTCGCCCTTCCTGATGACCTTGGTCGCGTAGATATTGCTGTTCGGCGCATGCACCCTGGGGGCATCGTCCTTCATCGCTTCGAGCGGATCGAATACCGCCGGCAACGGTTCATACTCCACTTTGATCTTGTCGAGCGCTTCGAGGGCGATCTGCTCGGTCACGGCCGCCACTGCCGCGACTCCATCACCCGCGTGGAATACCAAGTCGTCGGCGAGCACCGGCTGATCCTTCAGTGAGGGCCCGAAGGAGTTGACTGGAATCTCGCGGCCGGTCAGCACCGCCATCACACCCTGCATGGCTTCGGCTTCCCTGGTTTCTATGCTCTTGATCCGCGCCGAGGCTATGCCCGCCCGCTTGATCCGGGCATACAGCATTCCGGGGAAAGCGAGATCGTCTATGTACTTGGTCTGGCCGAGTCCGTGCAGGCGGCCGTCGGGTCGCGTTGCCCGCTGTCCAACAGCGGGAGTCTGCTGGCGCACTTCCGGTACCAGGGTTTCGATCGGATAGGTCACTGGCGGCACGATCGCCGGCAGGCGCAGTGTTTCATCCGCTTCCCGCAACATTTCCAGCGGGTCTCTTGTTTCAGCGACTCTGGTATTCTTGTCCATAGTTCGGTCCTCTTCGCTGCGGGCTACACGGTTTTATTCTCGGGTCCATCGCGCAAGATGCGTGCGGCGTCTTGAACTGCCTCTATCATCTTGGTGTAGCCGG
>PLYS01000592.1:1580-3481 GCA_003153455.1 Betaproteobacteria bacterium
ACGCGCCGCAATCGCCGACGTCGCATCCGAGCTTGGCGCCCGTCAGGTTGAAAATTTCACGCAACAGCTTGAGCAACGTTGTTTCCGGCGGCACGGACGCAGTCCGCGTCTCGCCGTTGACGTTGATCGTTACGTTCGCCACTTTAGGCCTCCTTATCGCNNCGCGGAAATCGCTGATCGGCTTTGCATCGCCGACAGCAATGCGGCCAGCTTCGGCCATCGCCTCCGGCGTGATCGCGCAGCCCTCGAGGTAAGCCTCGGCTCTGGCTGCGCGGATGATCGTCGGCGCGACTGCCCCGAGTGCGATCCGTGGCGCGACAAAGACGTGCTTGTCCCAATCGACCCACAGGCTCGCCGCGACGTTGACNNAGTGCCAGTGCCTGCCCTTTGCGTAACCCGGACTTCAAAAAATGCGCAGGCTTGCCGAGATTCTGCCTGGGGATGACGATCTCTACCAGCAGTTCGCTGGGTTTGAGGATGGTTTTGCGGGGCCCCACGAAAAACCCGGCCAGCGGCATTTGCCGGCGGCCGGTGGGCGCGGCGATGGTAACCAGCGCGTCGAGCGCGATCAACGTGGGACCGCTGTCCATGGAAGGCACACCGGTCACCAGGTTTCCGCCCAGCGTTCCAAGATTTCTGGTCTGCACTGCGCCGATGGTGTGCGCCGCATCGACCAGCGCNNGGAAACATCTCGCGGATGCGCGGCGAGCGCATGATCTCGGTATGAGTGACCAGGGCGCCGATGCTGAGTCCCTCGTCCGTTATGGCGATGGCTTTCAGGTCTTCGGCGCGTGAGATGTCGACGATCACCTGCGGAACATTAGACGCGGCCTTGAGTTCGACCAGTAGATCGGTACCCCCCGCGAGGATCTTGACAGATGGGCCATGCTCGGCGAGCAGCGCCACAGCATGCCGGGAATCNNCTGCGTCTCCGGTTTATCGCTTGTCGGCACGGTGCTTGCGACTGGGGCGGGCAAGCCCGGCCATCTCTCCGAGTACGGCGCCAACGGACCCGCTGTCCTGCTTGGCGTAACCGGCAGCCATCGCAGCGGTGTATAGAGGAGCGCAAGTGGCGAAAAGGGGTGTAGGGCATTCGAGTCGCGTCGCGAAGTCCGCGATGAGATGCATGTCCTTCTGCCACACCTCGACCNNGCGCGTATTCGCCGATGATCTTCATGTCCTTCTGCCACACCTCGACCTTCATGGTTGCGTCGCGGTAGTCATTCGCCACTATCATCGGGCCGCGCACCTGCAGCATGCGGGAGCCGCCGGCGCCGTCGCTTACTACCTTGAGGGTGAGTTCGGGATCCAGTCCGGCCTTCTTTGCCAGCACCAGCGCCTCGGCGGCGGCGACGTTATGGATCGCCACCAGCAGGTTGGCGATGAATTTCATTTTGATGCCTGTGCCGAACGCGCCCAGGTAATAGTGCGCGCGCGAGAACCCCGCGAAGACGTCCTTGCAGGCGTTACAGGCGGCACGCGGGCCGCTCGCGTAAACGTTGAGATCCTTGGTACGTGCCTGAGCACCGGTACCGCTCAGTGGACAGTCGAGGAGTGTAATTCCCTTGTGCGCGAGCGCGCTGCGCGCGGCTTCCTTGGCATCGAGCGGCAGCGTGCTGGTCTCGATAACGATAAGGCCCTTGTGCGGTGCACGGACGAACTCGCCTGTGACTGCCTCGAGCGCAGACACCGAAGGCAGCGATGTGACGACGATCGGCGCGCGGCGCGCGACCTCAGCGCCCGAGCGGGCGGCGACGCCGCCAGTGCGAGCAAAGGAGCGGCGGGCTGCGGGCAGCACGTCATAGCCGATAACGCAAAACCCCGCCCGCAACAGGTTCGATGCCATCGCCGAGCCCATGATGCCAAGCCCGATCACGCCTACGCTCCGCTTCGTTTTCAAT
>PLYS01000568.1 GCA_003153455.1 Betaproteobacteria bacterium
AAGGACTTCGCATTCATCTCCATGATAGGGTCTACGCCGAACGTCCTGCTCGCGCATCCTTCGCAGCCGATGAAGAATGTCGGCGATGTTGTTGCCTATGCGAAGGCGAATCCCGGCAAGCTCAGCTACGGCTCCTCCGGAGTCGGCGCCTCGCCGCACCTGTCGATCGAGTTGCTCAAGTCCATGACCGGCATCAACATCGTGCACGTGCCGTACAAGGGCGCCGCGCCTGCACTCGCCGATGTGATGGGCGGACAAATGCCGTTGAGCGTCGGCAATCTGCCGGGCGGGCCGCTGGCGGCGATCAAGTCAGGCAGGTTAAGAGGGGTCGGCATCACGACGGCCAAGCGCAATCCGCGGGCGCCGGACGTGCCCACTTTTGCGGAAGCGGGCGTTCCCGGCTACGACGTCGCGTCGTGGTACGGCATATGTGCACCCGCCGGCGTGCCGAAGCCGATACTCGCCAAACTCAACGCGGGTCTGGTCAATGTCTTGAACTCACCGGAACTGCAACAGCGGATGGAAGATCAAGGCATCGATGTCACGCCGTCGACTCCCGAGCAGTTCCTAGCGCACGTCAAGTCCGAGACGTTCAAGTGGGCGAAGGTCGTGAAGGATGCAGGTCTCGCGGCGGAGTAGGCGTTTCCATCTCCGATCGTTGCGGCGCTGACTGCGGCAGTAGGCGCGGCATGGGTTCGGGCGGGACGAGCCGATGATGATCTATTGCGGTTGGATCCCCGCCTTCGTGGCGATCTCGGCGTACTTCTGTAGGTCCTGTTTCAGGAACTGAGCGAACTCCTCGGGCGAGCTGCCGATCGGCTCGAGGTTCAACGCAGCGAAGCGCTCGCGCGTGTCCGGCATTTGCACGAGCTGGCGCACGGCTGTGCTCAACTGGTCCACGATGGCCTTGGGCGTGCCGCGAGGACCATAGATGCCGTACCAGCCTGTCGCCTCGTAACCTTTGACTCCGGCCTCGTCGGCGGTGGGAAGCGTGGGCAATTGCGCCGAGCGTTTCAGCCCGGTGTAAGCCAAGGGCCGCAGCCGTCCGGCCTGCACCATAGGCATCACCGCCGGGCTCGGGCCGAACATGAGCGGAATCTGGCCGCCCAGCAGGTCGTTGATCGCTGGGCCGGCGCTCTTGTATGGCACATGGGTGAGCTTCACCCCGGCCATCACCTGGAACATCTCGCCGGCAATGTGAGTAAGGTTTCCGACTCCGGCCGAGCCGTAGATGATCTTGCCCGGGCTGGCGCGGGCCATGTCGATCAGTTCTTGTAGCGAGTGCGCCGGAAACGACGGATGCACGACGATGACCAGCCCGCCCGAGTTGGCGATATGGCTGATCGGAGCGAAGTCGCGCAGCGTGTCGTAGGGGAGCTTGCGGTAGACCGCGGGATTGATCGTGTGTCCACCGGCCGTGGTCAGCAGCGTATAGCCGTCAGGCGCCGAGCGCGCGACGATCTCGGTGCCGATGATGTAGTTGGCGCCGGCACGATTGTCGATGATGACGTTCTGCCCGAGCAGCACTGAGAGTTTCTGGCCGACGATGCGGCCGACCACGTCGACCGCGCCGCCGGGCGCCACCGGGACTACGAGCCGGATGGGCCGCTCGGGATACGCGGCCGCACAGGTTCCAGCGAGGAAGATCAGCGCGAGCGCTGCTGCGAGTTTGGTAGTCATGTTACTCCTCCGGTAAGTGAAAGAGTGAACGAGTGAACGGGTGAACGGGTGAAGCCCCTCACCCAACCCTCCCCGGGTACGGGGATAGGGCGTTTACTCGTTCACCCGTTCACGTGTTCACCCGTTCACTTTTTAGCTCGGCATCCATGGCATGGCGACCTGGGATGCGAACTCCGTTTTCACGTCGATCACCGCCGGCAGATCGGATGCCATCGCAGCCTCGAACGCTTTGCGGAAGTCCTGCGGTTTCTCCACGGTGATGCCGAAGCAGTCGAACGATTGGGCGACGCGCGCGAAGTCCGTGTTCCGGTACTCGTAACACTCGCCTTTGTGGCTGTCATCGTGGCCCTGGTAGGCAATGTTCAGGTTGCGCAGCCCCTGCGACAGGCAGCCGTTGTTGTTCACGATGGTCACGGTCTTGATGCCGCGGCGGCGCGCCGTCTCCAGCTCCGGCAGGTGATAGTAGAAACCGCCATCGCCGCAGAAGCAGATGACCGGCTGGTTGGGTGCGGCGCATTTCGCTCCGAGGGACGCCGGAAAGGACCAGCCGAGCGATCCCGCAGCGCGGAAAAAGCGCTGGGCCGGGTGACGCAGGTAAACGAGCGTGCCGGTCAACAAGGCTGCAAAGCCGGTGTCGGCGATCAGGATCGCGTCCTTGGGCAGCAGCTCGGTCAGTTCGCGGCAGATGCGCTCCGGCCGCATTGGCACCTGGTCGGATGAGCGCAACTTATCGGCCTCCTTGCGCCACTCATCGACAAAGGTCTGGGTGTGTGCGAGCCAGTTATCGTGCTTGGCGGCAGTGGCCGCCGCCGCCAGCGCTTCCAGCGCCGCGCGCACGTCGGACTGGACGCCGATGACGCCCGGGTAGTTGCGGCCGATCTCCACCGGGTCGAGGTCGATTTGGATGATCGCGGTGCCTTCCTTGGGCATCTTCCAGCCGGCCGTGGTGTGGTCGCTGGTATTGCTGCCCGCGTAGATCACCAGGTCAGCCTCGGCCACGACGTGGTTCGTACAGCTTCGCCCGTAGAGGCCGAGTATGCCGCGGAACAACGGGTGATCCTCCACCATCACCGCTTTCGCGTCGGGAGTTGCGACTACCACTGCCCCAATACGCTCGGCAAGCCGGCCCACAGCCGCCGCTGCATCCGAGACGATCACACCGCGGTCGGCCACGATCACCGGCCGTGTTGCGGCCTTGATCGCAGTCGCCGCCCGCGCTACCACGGCCGGATCAGGCGCGGGACGGAAGGCGGGAAAGCGGGTGTGTACTTCATCCGCGACGACGTCGAACATGCCCTCGAGAGCGGTGACCGCATCGCCGGTGTAGCCCGCGACGTCCAGGTGCACCGGACGGGGCGTGCCGGTGGTCGCCTCGCGAAATGCGGCGCGCAGCAAATGGGGAATCTGCTCCAGCGTGTCGATCCTGCCCTGGAA
>PLYS01000625.1 GCA_003153455.1 Betaproteobacteria bacterium
TGCCGAGGATGTGCAGCAGCGTGCTTTTCCCCGAGCCGTTGCGGCCAACGATGCCCACTGCCTCACCCTTTTCCACCTCAAATGTGACATCCTTGAGCGCCCAGAACTCGCGGAAAAAACGCTTACGCCCGCGCCACAGGCTTTGCTTGAGGCGGTCCTGCGGCCTATCGTAAATTTGATAACACTTGCTCAGATCCTGAACACGGATGACAGCGGACATCGGGGGAACCCATCCTCTTGATCGAACCGGCGTTTTACAGCAGGCGCACTCGCATCCCTCCCAGATCCTCCTGCGTCGCACCAAGAGCAAGTAAAATACGCGTTTTGGCATGCAGGAGGCCTGCGTCTCGCCACTGGGCTGCCTGCCGATGGCGCCACGTTCCGCAAGGCTCGGCCAAGCTCATGAACCCGCATCATCAACATCCAACTTCCATCGTCGCGCTGTTCACCAGCCTGTGGCGAAATCGCTTGCTCATTCTGCAAATGAGCGAGCGGGAAGTGGTCGGGCGCTATCGCGGTTCGGTCATGGGGCTGGCATGGTCGTTCTTCAACCCTTTGCTCTTGCTCGTCGTTTACACCTTCGTTTTCTCGGTCGTGTTCAAGACCCGCTGGGGAACGGATGGCGCGGAAAGCAAGGGTGAATTCGCCATACTGCTCTTCGTCGGCATGATCGTGCATGGTCTGTTTGCCGAGTGCGTCAATCGCGCTCCTGCGCTGATTCTGGCCAATGTCAATTACGTCAAGAAAGTCGTTTTCCCGCTGGAAGTCCTGCCCTGGGTGGCCATGGGCTCGGCGCTGTTCCATACAGGCGTCAGCGTGATCGTCCTGCTCACGGCGCAGCTGATTCTGAGCCACAGCCTCCCCTGGACTTTCGTGCTGCTGCCTCTGATCGTCCTGCCTCTGGCGCTCGTCACCATGGGCTTCTCCTGGTTCCTGGCGGCAACCGGCGTGTTCATGCGCGACATCGCGCAGACCACGGGAATTTTCACCACGGTGCTGCTGTTTCTGGCGCCGGTTTTTTACCCGATAACGTCTTTGCCGAAGGAATATCAGGGCTGGATGCAACTCAACCCCCTCACTTTCATCATCGAGCAGGCGAGGCAAGTGCTGGTCTGGGGGAACATGCCTGACTGGCCGGGACTGGCGATCTATTGCGTCGTCAGTTTGATCTTTGCCTGGATGGGATTCTGGTGGTTCCAAAAAAACAGAAAAGGATTCGCCGATGTCCTCTGAATTGCCAAAGCCACCGCCGGTCGAAGTCGTCTGGCATGGGGGACAAGTTCATCCAGAGGATCGCAACCGCTTGCTCGGACAGCGACCCCTGACGGTTTGGCTTACCGGTTTGAGCGCGTCCGGAAAATCGACGCTGGCGTTTGCGCTGGACCGCAGTCTGGTGGATCTTGGCCGCGCTTGTTTCGCTCGATGGCGACAACATCCGCCATGGCTTGAACAAGGACTTGGGATTCTCTCACGAAGATCGGACTGAGAACATTCGACGAATCGCCGAAGTCGCGCGTTTGATGAATGACGCAGGGTTGATCGTCGTGACCGCCTTCATTTCCCCCTACCGCGAGGACAGGCTGCTCGCGCAACACATCATCGGCCCGGACAGGTTTTTCGAGATCTATGTCAGCACGCCCATAGCAACCTGCGAGGCGCGCGATCCCAAGGGCATGTACAAGCGGGCGAGGGCAGGAGAAATCCAGGGGTTCACAGGCGTCGGTGCACCCTATGAGCCGCCAGAGTCCCCCGCCATGGAAATCGACACTTCCGTCGATACTCTCCCTGAATATGTAGTGAAGGTATTATCCGGATTAGTCGACAGAATAGCGATACCCGGCAGTGATAAAGAGAACACCACATAACATTCGAGAGACCGCGAGACTTGCTGCACCTGGCCAATAGACGTGGCAGCACTTGCTGGCGCCGCGAACGGAAATGGCGATCGAATCGTTCATGAGGATTGCGGGAACAACAAGGCGCGAAGCCACACTGCGACCGGCCAAGCCAGCCACCACTTGACAGGAACGCGGCCGTAATACCGGCGCACGATGGAAACAGCTTCTCCGTAATGCTTGCGGCGATTGGTTCGTGTTTTTGTGGCGCCATGCTCGCGGTTAAGGGCGACGTCGATTTCGACGTAGCCCAACGGGCCGCCGCTGCGGAACAAGCGCCACCACAGGTCGTAGTCCATGGCCATGTGCAGGCTTTCGTCCAGCCCCCCGACTTTTTCCCAGGCCGTTCGGCGCACCAGCGTTGCCGGCTGTGAGATCATGTTGCGAACGGCCAGCCGCCGTTCGCTGAACGGTCTGGTCCACACCCGCGAGCGCCGGGCAAGGGTGTCAGAAACGTTCCATGCCTTGCCGTACGCCGCGGGCCATTCGGGGTGGTCCTCCAGCGCCTTGAGCAATGCGCCGAGCCCGTTTGGCAACCATACGTCGTCGCTGTTCAACCAGCAGACGAAGGGCGCCGATCCGCGCGCGATGCATTCGTTGATGGCGGCGGATTGCCCGGCATCGGCATGGCTGCGCCATCCGGCGAGGCGGCTTTCCCACCGCCGGATGACCTGCAGTGTTTCGTCGGTCGACCCGCCATCCGCAACGAAAACCTCGATGGGCAGCCTCTGCTGAAAGGCTGACGCGAGTGCGTCGTTGAGAAACCTGCCGTGACTGAACGAGGGAATGGCAACCGTGACGAGAGGGGCGAAACCTGGCGTTTGGGTCATACGAGGTCCGCGAAGCTTGTTCGAAGCCGCTTGAAGATGATGAGAGACAGCCACGCAAAAATCAGGGAAAGCAGGACGTGAGATACCATGCCGGTTAGCTGGCCGATATCCCGCAAAACAACGCCCAGCGCGGATAGAAGCCAGCCGATACCGAGCAGAACGGGAAAGAACATGGCGAATACCAGGGGGATCATGTTATGAAATCCCGGGCGTCCAATAATTAAAGCGCAAGCGCGTCACGCACGCCTTGTTCGATCAGACGCAATGATGAAAAACCCGGCTTCCAGCCTTGCCATCACTTCCGCGGCAGCCTGCGAGGCGTCGAGGAGATCGGTCCGCAACACCATGTCCGGATATTCGGGCCGCTCGTAAGGCGCTGAAATGCCCGTAAACTCGCTGACTTCGCCCGCCCGAGCCTTGCGATAAAGCCCTTTCGGNNGGGTGAAATAAAGGCCGTAATGACGATCAGCCCGGCTTCGTTGAACAACTTGGCCACCTCGGCGATGCGGCGCACGTTTTCCCTGCGAGCTGCCGGCGAAAATCCCAGATCGGCATTCAAGCCATGTCGCACGTTATCGCCGTCGAGGGCAAGGCATGGGCGTCCACTCGATATCAGTTGATGCTCAAGTTCGTAAGCAAGCGTCGATTTGCCGGAGGCGCTCAGCCCGGTCAGCCAGATCGTCACCGGCCGCTGTCGGAAAAGGCGCCGGCGGTCTTCCGGCGTGACCCGTCCGTCATGCCATGTGACTTGGCTATTCTTAGCAGTCATTGATTCCAACTTCCAGGGAAATCATGCCGATCGCTCAGCTATCACGGCCGCAGCCAGTTTTCCAGGTGCAAGCCGGGCACGCGGTCAAACTCGGATACGTTGTCGAGCAGGTATTTCACCGCGTCGGGATGGGCTTTTCGCCGGAGCACTCGCGGCGCTTGACTTCGAGCATGTCCCAATAATCTTCGATACCGTTTCGTAGCGCCTTGCGTGCGAGCGCCGATGGGGACTTGCCTGAGGCCCGCGCAACTTTTTCCAGCGCGTCGAGCGTTGCAGAATCCAGCTTCAATAGGCCGCCCATGACGTTCCCCCTACCCGGTGTAATCTGCTACAGCATTGTAGCATTTCGGATATTGGTAGCGGCATTTTTGGTGATCGATTTAGATGAAGATCACACCGTCGCGCGCGCACAACCCACGGACAACGAACCACGCCCCTCCGATTGTGATACCATGCTATCATCGCTTGGCAATGGGTAAGCGGAATCATGGCAAACATCAGTTTACGTGGTATCGATGAAGAGACATCCTCCCGCTTGAAAGAGGAAGCCAAACGCCGGCGAGTCAGCGTGAATGCCCTGATCCTTAATCTCATAAAGCACGGAGTAGAGGCCGGCTCGCGGATGCGGCGGCGGCGTGTTTATCACGACCTGGATGCCCTGGCCGGCACTTGGACTGCTAAAGAAGCTTCGGAATTTCTGAAGGCGTTAGCGGATTTCGAGCAAGTCGACCCGGAACTTTGGCGCTGAAAAATATCCTGCTTGACACCAACGCCTACTCGGCTTTCAAGCGGGGCGATCGGGCGTCGATCGAGATCCTGCGCCGGGCTGAAACTATCGGTGTCAGTTCCGTGGTGCTGGGGGAGTTGCTCAGCGGCTTTGCGGCCGGTGTCCGTGAAGCGGATAACCGGCGTCAGTTGAACGCTTTTCTTGAATCGCCGCGCGTGACGGTTTTGCCGGTAAACGAGGGTACCGCGGACTTCTATGCGCGGGTTTACCACGCTTTGAAACGCAAGGGTAAGCCTATCCCGGTCAATGATCTTTGGATTGCGGCGACGGCTCTCCAACACGGATTCGCGGTGTTTACATACGATCAACACTTCCGTGAAGTGGAGGGTTTGATTGTCGGATGTTCCATGGCTGAATTCTTGCCGTGACGAATGGCCGTGACTTCTAACCGAGCGGCCACCAGAAACGCGTGCTCCTGTACGGCCAATCTACAATCGTTCTCAGCTTCGACCGTAATTGTCCTGGAACCGAACGATATCGTCTTCCCCCAGATATTCGCCCACCTGCACTTCAATCATGACGAGATCGATCACGCCGGGGTTTTCCAAACGGTGTTTGTGCCCGGCGGGAATGTAGGTTGATTCGTTGGTGTTGACGGCGATTTCGCGCTCGCCATTGACCACCTTGGCCATGCCACTCACGACGATCCAGTGCTCGCTGCGGTGATGGTGCATCTGCAAGGAGAGCGAGGCGCCCGGTTTCACGACGATACGCTTGATTTTGAACCGGCTGCCCTCTTCCAGCACGGTATAAGTACCCCACGGCCGGTGCGCCGTGCGGTGCAATCGATACGTTTCATGGCCGGATTGCTTGAGGCGTTGGGCAAGATCCTTGACTTCCTGCACTCGATCCCGGTCGGCCAGGAGCAGTGCATCGGGCGTATCCACGACCACCAGGTTTTCGATTCCTATCGCCCCAACCAGACGGCCATCCGCCTGGATGTAGCAGTTCTTAACGTCGTGGAGAAAGGCCTCGCCAATGACCCGGTTTCCCGACTCGTCAGGAGCGACTAACTCGCTAATCGCATTCCAGGAGCCAATATCGCTCCAACCGGGATTGCAGGCAACCACGGCCACCTTGCGCGATTTCTCCATGATGGCGTAGTCGATGGATATGTCCGGCGCATGACGGAATTTCTCCTGATCCAGCTCGAAGACCTCGGGATGAACACCCGCTCGCCGCCCGCCGTCCCCCATGCAGGCCTGCACGGCTTCCAGCACCAGCGGCGCGTGCTCTTGCGCCTCACTGAGGAAGTCGCCCACCGCGAAGCAGAACATCCCCGAGTTCCAGAGGAACTGGCCCGACGAAACATAGCGCTCTGCTGCCTCGAACCGCGGCTTCTCGATGAAGCGCGCGACCGAAAAGGCGTTATGGCTGCCGAGCATGTTTCCCTTTTCAATATAGCCGTAACCGGTTTCGGGGGAAGCCGGTTCGACGCCGAAGGTCACTAGGTTGCCTTGCGCCGCAAGTTGCGCGGCCGTGCCGACCGCCGCAATAAAAGCGTCCGCCCGGGTGATGAGGTGATCGGAAGGCAATACCAGCATTAGAGCATCGTTGCCATAGCGCTTGCCCAGGAAAAGCGCAGCCGCGACGACCGCGGGGGCGGTGTTTCGGACGAATGGCTCGAGGACAAAAGAGGTCGAAATGCCCTCCGGTGCGACGGCATCGTATTCGTCCCGGGTCTGGAAGTAGTAGTCCCGATTCGTGACCGTAAGGATATCGACGACGTCCGGCAATGCCGCCGCGCGCAACAAGGCTTTTTGCAGCAGGCTCTGACCATCAGCCAACTTCAGGAACGGCTTCGGATGCGCTTCGCGGGACACCGGCCAAAGCCGCGTGCCTGCGCCGCCGGAGAGAATTACGGGTATCAGCATGTTCGATCACTTACTTTCCGGCGGAGCTTCGTCCGCCTCATAGATTGCGAGTCGCTGCGCCAGGCGGCGTATCTGCCGCTCCTGCCGGGTATTCTCCAGATCCTGGAGCACGGCCTTGACCAGAAGCACGGCGATGCCTCCCACGAGGGCAAGCACCGGCGGATAGGCGACACCCAGTGCCTCCCCAAGCCAGTCGATGACTCTGGGGAAAAAGCCAAACACGAGCGACGCTGCCGCGACGACAAGCCACCATACGGCGTGGCGGCTGTGCAGATGGTCGCTCCGGACCAGCAGCAGGATGGAAATTGCCACCAGCAATCCGAGGACCGCCGAGGTCGTCTGGTAGGAAATCATGTCGATGCGCGCTTGCGCCCTCCCCAATGCGCGAGGCACAGCACGCCGGTTTCGAGCAGATAGCGGAACACCGCCCACCAGGAACAGAAAACCCGGGAGATGCCGTTCGCCCGCAGCTGCATGGAAACGGGTACCTCGACAATCCGTAAGCCGGCCTGGCGCAAGAGCAACAGCACACCGACGTCCTGGTAGTCGAGCAACGTCGCCTCCTCGTCTGAAAGCAACTCGATCGCCCGTCGATTATAGGCCCGGAAGCCGGAGGTGAGATCGGCGAACTCAAAACCCGTCAGCTTGCGGAAAAAAGCCCAGGCCAGCCGGCGCGCGGGACTGCCGCGCTCTGGATAGGCGCCAATGACCACGTCGGCCTCGCCGCTGCGGATTTTTTCCAGGAGATCGGGCACGAAACGGCTCTCGTGCTGGCCGTCGGCGTCGAGCGTGACAACGCAATCGAAACCGCGCTTTTCGGCGTAGCGCAGGCCGGTCTGGATGGCGCCCCAGGCGCCCAAGGGCAATACCGGACTGAGCATCACCGCACCCGCCTCGGCGGCTCGCGCTGCGGTGTGGTCGGTGCTGCAGTCGTTCACCACCAAGATGGCAAACGGCCCGGCCTGGCGCAACTTGCCGACGACCGCGCCTATGGTCGCCGCCTCGTTGCGGGCCGGAATGACGATCAGCACCCCTGCTTCCACTACACCCCCTTGCCCAAGACAGGATGCAGTCACGGCGCCGGGTCAATCACGCTGATGACACGCGAAACGATTTCATCCGTCGTGACGGCGTCCAGGGTTTCCACATATCCGGCGCTGCGGGATCGCTCCCTTGCCTCGATATCGAACGAACGGGCTTGGTTGCAAACTGCTGCCCCTGTCGTGTCATGCCCCGTGATTGGGACGGTCAATCCCGTGTCTCGAGCGAAGGCTCCTCCGCTTGTAATAGGCACGGTAATGGACACGCCAAGTGCGTTGATCTCCCTAGGCGTGACCACAACAAATCGATGGCGATTCTTCATCTCCCGGCCGGCAACCGGATTGGGATCGATCCAATACACGTCACCCCGCTGCGGTATCCGGCGGCGAATCATGCAATTTCGCGGCCGACCGGCTTACCCTCGCGGGCCGACGCAGTGCCGGCGTTAAGCTTGGACACAATCTTGGGCGTCACGCCGCGCAGCAGATCGACCAGAGCGTACCGCTTACGCTCGGTTTTATGCGCCGGGCGGGCGATAAATGCTCCGTCGTTCACATCCAACTCCAGGGAGGCTCCGACTTCGACGTTAAGCCTCTTAAGCACGTTCGATGGGATGGTCATGATTGCCGCGCCACCTTGTCTGCGAATGTTTACTTTGATCATCACGATCCCCTTGCCTTGCGAAGTGGGTGACTATGGTAGCACAAAAGTAGCACTTGATGCATGTCGCATTACTCCAACAACAGCATTAGAATCGCCTCCAACGGGAATCGAACCGATCAGTCCAACAGAAGAAACAAAATCGGCGTGATATCGAACGTGATATCGAAGGGCGTTACTGCATTAGATGCCGCAGAGGCTGGCCCCGCGCCCGCCGAGTTGCTCGCCGTCACGGTGCAGGTATAGCTCTTGCCATTGGTCAGCCCGCCAACCCGAATCGATGTCGCACTGGCGCCACCGGTGTTCGATCCCGAGACACCGCCGTTGGAGGAAGTGCAGGTGGCCGAATATCCGGTGATCGCCGCACCACCGTTACTTGCGGGCGCGCCGAAATTCACATTGATCGAAGCAATGCCGGCGGTTGCCGATACTGCTGTCGGCGCGCCCGGCGTTGTCGCTGCCGTGAAGCTTGCAGTGACGGTACAGGCGCTGGTAACGGCGCCAGTGGTATAAGTGGCGCCCGAGAGGCTGCCACCGCAAGTGCTGGAGGAGGCTCCCGTCAGCGTGTAGCCCGAGGCGGCGGTGATCACGCACGTGGTGGTGTTGCCACTGGCGACTGGACTTGTGCAGGACACGCTTCCACCCGCGGCGGGGTTGACCACGCCGGTCACCGCGAAAAACTGCGTGAAGTTGGCGGTGACGGTACAGTTGCTGGTAACGGCGCCAGTGGTATAAGTGTTGCCCGAGAGGCTGCCGCCGCAAGTGTTGGAGGAGGCTCCCGTCAGCGTGTAGCCCGAGTTGGTGGTGATCGTGCACGCGGTAGTGTTGCCACTGTTGACCGGACTGGTGCAGGACACAGTGCCACCCGCTGAAGGGCTCGCTACGCCAGTCACCGTGAAGGAAGGCGTCGCCGCGAAGGTGGCGGTGACACTCGCGTTAGAACTCCCGATATTGAACGAGCAGCCGCCCTTCCCGGAGCAACTGCCCGACCATCCGTTGAAGACGTTGCCGGATGCCGGAGTGGCAGTCAAACTCACCGCTGCACCGCTCGCAAGGCCGATTCCCGAACATACCCCCGCGCCGCTGGTGCAGTTGATGCTCGTCGACCCCGCCGTGCCGCTGACAGTGCCCCCAGACGAAGTAACTGTGAGCGTGTAGGTGTTTACGCACGACGGAAACTTGAACGAACCGACGCGCGTTTGCCAGTTGCCGCTGGCGCCGTTTGCCTGGCTGCTGTAGTACTGGTTGGTGTACCAGAACGTGCAATCGTCGGTGGGGTCGACGCTCATCGCCGTGTAATCGCCCCAGCGGTTACAGGGTGCGCCGCCACAGTTGTTGGTTTGCGAACCCGCGCCGGCGATAAGCTGTACCTCGGTTTGCGGCAGCGTGTTGAGTGGATCGGTCGCGAGCCTTCCGGAGTAGGCGATGCTCGGAAAGTTCGGGCTCGAGCCATTGGAGGTGCTGTAGCCGAGCGCCATGTTGCCTTGGTTGTCGACGGCGAGGCTGCCCATCCAGCGCCAGAGCGTGGTGTCAGGCGCGTAGATCTGCTGCTGCACCGGCGTGGTGGCAATCGTGCCGCCCGTGATATCGATCTGCGCCCATTGCATCGCCGTCGGTCCCGACGCAGTATCGACGTTGTGAGTGACCCACAGCGATTCGACGCCGCCGATCTTGCGGTATTGCACTTTCTGCATGATGCGATCGTCGATGTTGTCGAGCATGTTTGTTGTGTTCGGCTGAGGGACGACGTTACCAAAGGTCGAAAACGGGTAAGACGCCTGGCTCACGCTCGTCACGGTGCTAAGTGTGCCGCCGCCCCCGCAGTTCGCGCCGGCCGTGAACTTCCTGACTTCGAACTCGAATGCCGTCCCCGATTCGGAAACGAAATAGTTCGGGGTGCCGGGCTGGGCCGCGTTCGCTCCCTTGCCCTGGTTGTTGCTTGGGATCAACGTGAACGGGACGAACCCGGGGGCCGTGCCGAGAAAGCCCAGCGAGTAGGTCAGCGCCGCGCCGCTGTACAGGTCAGAACGGCTGAACGAAGCGAATGCCACTCCCAAATATGTCTCTGGGTTGGTTGTAATGTCAAACTCGTTGGCGCCCATGTACAGACAGTCGTGCCAGAGGCCGAACTTGCTATAGTCGTTGAGCTTCCCGACCGGAGGCTGTCCCGTACCGCCCGGGTCCATCCGCACTGCGTACAGCCACCAGCCGCCGGCGACCGGATCGCTCGTCTTCGATGCGGCGATGCACTGGTAGAACGGTCCGCTGTTGGAGGCGAACGCGAAGTGGGTCAGGATCCAGCGGTCCGCGAGCCAGTCGTAGAGCACGACCGGGTCGCCGCTCGAACTGCCGTTGCAGATTGTTCCGTTACCGGCCCACAACTGGTTCTCGGTGAACGATGCGAGCAGCGTGCCGGTCTTGTTGTAGATGGCATACGCCGAATTGACCGCCTGGATATAATGATTCGGTCCAACATCGCCATTAGGATCCGGCGGCCAGCCGGCGCCGCACGTTCCGCCGGCGCAGGCGTCGGTGAAGCTCATGCCGGCGAAGTTCTGTGCCGGGCTAGGCATCGGGACGAGCGGACCGCTGACGGCCGCCGCTTTTTCTGTCGGGGCAGCCGTCGAAGGGATTTTTGGTGATACCGGCGGCCGCAGCAGGGGACGGTAGGGCCGCCCAGCAGGCGCCTGAGCCGGAAGCGCCAGAGGCAGGTGGCGTAGATCGTCGCTGAACTCGTGCGGCGTGACCTTCGCGCCATCGTAGGTGACGGCTTCCACGGCCAGCGGTTCGGCCGCCGCTGCTTGCGATGCAGCGCCGAGGAGCCCCGCCAGCAGCAGGGCGATGCTCAACCCGCCTCGGGCAGCGTAGGGTGCTGTCAGGTCAAGTTTCAGAAAATACGAGATTGACAATTTAGCCAAAAAATTCCCGTTGCCATAAAAACAATCATTGAAAAACGCAACTCGAGCCTATCACTTGGTTCCTCACTTTACGGGTTCTTGCGCACTGCGTCCACACGGTCTTCTGCCGACAAGGTCGCATAGAGATCGGACAGTCTGGATGCAGTACTGGCAATATCGAATTCGCTCTCAAAACGGCGACGCCCGTTCTCACCCAGTCTTTGGCGCCGTTGCGGATCGCGCGCCAGCGCGGTCAGGGCTTCACGCCATGCGGGCGGGCTGTCCGGCGGAACCAGCATGCCATTACAGCCGTCCTGGACAACCCAGGTCACACCGCTGCCGTCAAGACGACTGGCAAGCAATGGCTTGCCATAGCGCATGGCCTCCATCAGCACGATGCCGAAGGCTTCGGTCCGTTCGCGGGAAGGCAGGCAGAAAACGTCACAGGAAGCAAGCAGCCGCTGGCAGGTCGTATCGTCCGCTTGACCCAAGAGCCTGATCCAGGGAGGATTGCCATGGCCGGTCAAAACCTTTTCAAGCGAGGAGCGCTCCTCCCCCTCCCCGACAATCACGAGTTCCATGTCCGCGGCCGCGGCCACGGCCCGAATCAGGGTATCGAACCCCTTGTAGTAAGTCAGCCGGCCTATGGCAAGAAGACGTAACCCGCCGCCACGCCAGAGGCCTGCATGTTCATCCCGCGCGACTTCGGCAAGACGAGCGGGATCGAGTCCCAGCGGAATCACGTGACACTTGAGCCGCCAAGGGCGCAGGGCTCTACTCGCTTCAAGATATTGAGGGGATGTGACGACGATGGCTTGCGCGCGCTTCAGCATTGCACGCTCGAAAACGCGGTAAGGAGGATAGGCCACGCGCAGCGCAAGGCGAAATCGGGATGGCTCCACATCGGAGTGCCAATGCACCACCCAAGGCAAGGCTTTTGCGGCGGGCAGCGACAGCGCCCAGAAGCAGCTGGGGTTGGGCATGTGCATGTGCAACACATCGGGCGCAAATCGCCGGATTGCCCGGTTCAGCCAGAACGGAAATGCCGGACTGACAGGCGCGAATACCAATCGAAACCAGACGGGGCACCGCATGACCCACGCGGGATCGGCTCCCGAATCAGTGGATTTGTTTTCATGGACGAGCACCGACACATCGCCACCCGCCGCCCGCTGTGCGCCGGCCAGGTCGCCGAGAAAGCGTTCCATCCCTCCTGTTACGGGAGGAAAGTACTTGCCAATATGAAGGACGCGCGTTCTTGATGTCGAGTCACCTCCAATGTAGGCCGACTTTCGCACTAAGGTTTCAATCCAAGTTTTCGCGCGAATCCCTGCAACATCGAATCGCCAGGATTCATGCGTAGAGCGACACTGGCTTCTTCCCTGGCTTTCTCGGGCAGCCCCATGGCTTCGAAAACCATGGCGCGGCCGAATCGAACATCCCAGCCATCGCTCTCGCTTTGGAGCGAATTCAAAACGGCTATTGCTGCTTCACTATGCTTATTCCCGCTCAAGGCCAATGCCAGGCCGATTCGCGTGGATCTGTTTGCGGGACTGATCTCGATGGCCCGCTTGTAGTCTGCGACTGCATCTTCAGCGCGGCCGGTCCTGATATTGCACTGTGCACGGACCTTCAGGGCAGTCAGGCGATTCTCGGTGTCTTCCATTGCTTCAAGAGCCTGGTCGAGCTCGGCGATGGCCGGCCCGTAACGCCCCATACGAAATAGAAGTTTGCCCTTTTCAAAATGCCGCAGGCCTGCATATGCCTTCGGCATGGCCTTCTTTTCTGCCTCGGAAAAGGCTGATAGCGCGTCCTCAAGGCGGCCAAGCTGCTGCAGAACAACGCCGCGATGATAGTCGACAAGACCCGTTGGATCACCCAACCGGCGTGCAGCTTCGTAGTCAGCCAGTGCAACGGTTAGCAGGCCACGCTGGACGAACTGATTACCCCGATGCATCAGGGGGCGCCACCGCCCGACGGCATTTGCCGGAGCCTTGGTGTCGATTTTTTCCGCAGCATCGACCCAGGCGAGGGATTCCGTCTTCAGAGACAGCACCCGTTCCACCGCCAGGGCGCCGAGGACGGAGCCAAGTACAATCGCTGTTATCGCGATTGTTCTTGGTTTCGCACGCATGAAGGGGATGGACGCCAGGAAGGGAACACCGATTGCCCAAATATAGCTTCGGTACAAAACAAAGGGATCCTGGATCCAGACGGTCGCGAACTCGGTGGCAAACAGGACTATAGGCGCGAACAATCCGAGTCCGAGGATACGTCGCCAATCGCCGAATCGAGCCATCAGGAAAACCGATCCGATCGCCATCCCAAGATACATGGGCACCCCGAGAATATGCGGAAAGCTTGTGGCTGCGAGGGGAAAGGCGGGGCGCAGGTCGACTGACATCCATCTCACGTACGGCAGGAACCACAGCAGCCCATACCTGACAAAGAGCCATGCCTGATTGACCACGCTGAGGAGGAACACTTTGTCCTCGATGCCTGGACTGAGGACGGCAAGCTGTGTCACGTAGGCTTGGGAAGCGGCATCGAAGGCCTTGCCCATGATCGCCTCGTAGCGTGTGACCAGGAACCCTGCACCTGACAGGAACAGCAACAACGCCACGCTGCCTGCGAACCACCCCCCCCTTACGGAAGGACGGCGTACGATCAGGAATACCGCGAGCGCAACCAGAGGGAGCATCACGGCGTGTTCCTTGCTGAACAACGCCGCGACATAGGCTATCGCAGCACCCAGCAGAAAGCCGAAGCCGCCGCCTCGCGCGGCACGCGCAGTCAAATACAGGCAAACCACCGAAAACAGGGTCGCCATCACGATCGACCGCTCAACCAGGTAGGCCACCGCGTATACCGAGACGGGGTTGAATGCAAACACCAGAACACCGAAGCCGACTGCGGCATCCTTTGAACGGGCCAGCCGGGATGGGTCGGGGTTACCCTCCTCTTTGGGCCATTGCACCTGGTCCACGAGGATACGAATCAGCAGATACAGGCAAATCGTTACGCCCAGATGCAGCAAGAGATTGGCGAGCCTTTGTTTCCACCATCCCTCGCCGAGCAATTCATGGATCCAAACGAATGAGCCGTAGGACAGCAACCGCTGTTTGATTTCAACCAGGGAACCATAGTTGCCAAAAATCGTTCCATCAACCAGTCTTTGATCGTCGAAAATCAGTTCGCCCTGCAGTCCAGGCAGATATATTGCGAGGAGGCCGATGATCAGCAGCGCCAGCCATGTCCTCTTGCTTTCAAGTAAACTCATAGTAGTGCGATAAAATCTCCGGGCGATGCCGTCGTTGAACAATCAATCCCATATGGCGCAAACTACGGTGGCTCCGGCCGTTCGGACAGCCACCGCGATGAAAAAAGCCGAGGCCGGTGATCGTGTGATAATTTTGACTTTTCAGGATTTTATACGAAACCGCTGCCGGTAGCCCAAAACATGCCATCTTCAAACCGAAGACCATTCCGGCGGCAAAAAACCGACGACTGGGAAGATGTGATGGTTAAAACGCAGGACGCGTTGCGGGACGCCGTTCGGTAGCAAGCGTTAGAGAGGAAATCCCGCATCACTGGAATTACCAACATTGCGGAACCGTTTTGAATAATATCGGACGAAACGATCCGTGCCCGTGTGGCAGTGGCAAGAAATATAAACGGTGCTGCTTGCCACGCGAGAACGTCCCGTTGAGAGCCGACCGCCGTCAAGGGGTTTCGGATGCGTTTGATATTCCTCAAGCGATCCAGGCCGGCATGGCGCACCATCGGGCAGGACGTTTGCCAGAAGCGAAGGCGATCTATCGGAAAGTTCTGACGTGTGATCCGAGAAATCCCGATGCCCTGCATCTTCTGGGCGTGATAGCACACCAGGTCGGCAACCATCAGCAAGCAATCGAATATATAAGTCTCGCCATTGATTATTGCAATCAGGCAGTGCCACGGCAACCTTCCAATCCATTTGCGTACAACAATCTGGGAGAGGCATATCGAGCCCTGGGCCGCACACAAGAAGCGGTGGCATGCTACGAAAAAGCGCTTCTTCTCAAGCCGGATTACGCCGAGGCATATTATCACTTGGGACAAACGCTTGAAGACCAGGGCAAATCCGAAGCGGCCATCGTTTGCTACCGCAAAGCCCTTTCGGTGAACCCTGATCTTGTGCTGGCGCACTACAATCTCGGCACCGCGCTGAGAGTTCAGGATAAACTGGACGAGGCTGCCGCGTGCTTTCAACAAGTCATCAGGCTGGAGCCAGACAACGATATGGCGCAATACTTGTTGTCATGTTTGACAGGGCAAAATCCCGAGCGAGCTCCGAGCAAGTATGTCGCGAATCTTTTCGATAATCACGCGCCTAAATTCGATGAGCACCTGCTCCAGAAGCTTCAGTACAAGGTTCCGGAAGACCTGGTTAACCTTGCCAGGCAATGCTCGAATATTCCCCAAGAAAAATGGGATGTACTCGATTTGGGCTGTGGTACCGGGCTAGTCGGATTGGCCATCGCGCCGTATGCCCGGCAGCTGGTTGGCGTTGATCTATCCGCCAATATGCTGGCAAAAGCCCGGGATCGGAATCTGTATCACCGACTTGAACAACAGGATTTGCTGTCCATGATGAAGCTTGAAATGGCTTCTAGTTACGACGTGATCGTTGCGGCGGATGTGTTTATATATGTGGGAAATATCGAAGACATAATTCATGCAACGACCAGGCTCCTCCGCCCAAAGGGGCTAGTCGCATTTTCCGTTGAGGCACTCGAAAAAGTGCCATTTGAAGGCGCTCGCCAAAAAATTTGGAACGACTATCAACTTAATCATACCGGTCGATACGCCCATTCTTCGAGCTACTTGCACAGACTCGCGTCCGAGAATGGATTCCGAACTATAAATATCTCGCCCACCCAGGTTCGTTTCGAAAAAGGTAACCCGGTGCACGGGTGGTTGGCGATTCTGGGCATCTGAGTTGGAACATCCGGGCTACTTCAGCTCGAGCCTGACCTCATCGAGAGCCACCTCCGGCACGCTGCCACCCTTGCTGTCCCATTCGAGACGGGCCTGTTCCAGTTGATCGCCGGGTCGGGTAGGCAGCGTGCAGCGCAAGGGTGCAGCGGCGGAAGCGCAGGTCAGGCGATCGCCATTTTTGAGCAGAATTTCGGCTTTGACTTGTCGCTGCGGCCAGCTTCCGGTGGCTTCCAGTGTCAGGTGCTGGCCGGTTCGTAATCCGTCCCATACGGGCGAGGCCAGGCTGATCGAGTCGCCGTTGAGCTGGAGTCGGCCGCGGCTGGCCAGGATCCGCGTTCCTGTGCCGCCGGTCCAGCCATCCTGGCTATCGACCAGGGCGTTGCCGAAGGGGAACAGCAGGTTTCCCGCAGGAAGCTGCTGCAGTTTCAGCATCCACCACGCCAGCTGAAACTCGAAGGCGGTGCCTTCCATGGAATCGTACGCGCGGAATTTCTCGGGGTGCAGTCTCTGATCGTCGGCGCGGCTACCCCACATGGGCGACATGAAATTAGCGCCCCCGTTGACGATGGCGAGCAGGGTCTGATAGGACTCCTCGTGGGTCGGCAGTTTTTCCGGCTGCACGATCACCGCCGGATGAAACTCCACGGCGCCCCACTCGGGATCGACACTGCGGATGTTGCCGATGAGGGAGCGGCCGCTGCGCGGCTTACCCATGTTTCTGCTGGCCGGCCCATAGAGAATAGTGCCCAGATGTCCTTGCGTCGGCTTGGCCCCTTCGATCGACACTCCCGCCTGATCGGTCCAATTGGTCGCCGGGCCCCGCACGCCCACTGCCACATCAGCCACGATGAATGTTTGGGCTGTATAGATGTTCGAGGGCGGCATGCCTGCCTCCGCAGCCCAGGTCGCCATGTCCTCATAATGCTGGGCCACCAGATGGCGCCGGAAATGGGACCACGTCTGTTGCCAGGGGTCGGCGTAGTCGATGGCGTCCCGTGGGGGCTCGACCTCGTCGAGCGACGCGAACTGCTTGCCGGCGAGACGACTGGCCTCCTGCAGAGTGATTTTCGGCTCCTGGCGTGCAAGCGCCAGCCTGCCTCCGTCCCCATAGGGGCCGAGATGGAACAGCCATTCGCGGAACTGCCTTAGCGTGTCCGGGTTGTAGTCGTACCACTGTGTCAAGTAGAACCACGGGTTGATGTAAAGATCCGGATCCAGGTTAATCTTCACCTCGATCTCCGGATGCGCGCGTGAGAAACGGATTATTTCGCGAACAGCCGCCTGCAGGTTGCGCTTCTTGTAGTCGAGGAAGCGCGTGTTGAAGCGGTTCAGGCTCATCATGCGCGACAGTTCCGGGCTGTCCATCGAACCCGCCAAGTCTCCCAGGGCGTTGTCGGCCTCGGAACGGCCGAACTGGTTCCACTGGACCGTGCGCTCGTCCTCCTCCAGCATGTCCACCACGTCGATTTCGGGATCGGAGAACGCCGAATCCGCCCAGACACCGCCATCCAGGGTGATCAACAAAGGGGCCTTGAGTTTGAGCGCCAGATCAAGCAGCGAACGCAGCGATTCCCCAGTCATTTCTCGTCCGTTTTTTAGTCGGCCGGCATTCGGGAAATCGGGTTCGAAGACGTAGTCGTGGTTTCGGCCGCGGGTGGTGCGCAGGTATTCGACCCGGCCGCGGATCCCCACTTCCAGGCAGCCGGCGCTGACCAAGTCACGCCAGCTGCGCATGCTTGGGAAAGCATGCTTGAAGGCCCTATGATTGCCTGGGTAATAGAGACGGCGTTTCCGATCATCGCAAGCCTCGGCAAGGGGTGGCCCCATGCGCACCAACGGTCCGGGCAACATTGCGGTCCGCTTTCCACTGGTAGTGACCAGAACCGCCAAGCGGTGTATGCCAAGGGGCAGGGCCGCCGTCGCCATCTGCGCCCGGTACACCGTGCCTAGTGGTGATGCCTTCCCATGGCCGGCGCTGGCCGCATGCTCGAAATTCGCCAGCGGAACCGACCGGCGTACCGCCAGCATCGGCCCCAGCGTAATACCCTCCTCCGTTCCAAGCGTCACCGAATCGACTCCATCCTCAGAGAAAACCCAGGCGTCGAGCGCAATCGCATCGGGATTGACGAGGCGATCCGCGACGGCTGTCACCTTGCCCAGAGGTTCATCGTTCCGGACCTCCGGCCCGGCAACATCCGTGTGAGTACCGTCTGGCCCCTCGAAACGCACTTTCAGGGGATAACGTCCCCGCGGCAGGTTGCGCATCGACAGGTTGAACTCGAAGCCGGAGCGGGCAGCCTGGGGCCACGCATTGAATATCCGAAATACATCGTCACGTGGTCGATTGGCATCGGCACGGGCCAGTTCGCGGTCTCCCGCCATCATGAGCACCCTAACCTGTCCGCCCCGGGCGATCGCCCAGCCACCCACTACATTGGGGCCGTTCCAACGAATGGGCTCCGAGGTATCCACATAGCCCACCGGATGTTCGAAGCGGAGGGTAGTCGCGCCTATGGGATAGGCCTCCCCCAGGGCGGTCACGGCGCGCACCTCGTAGCGACGGGCCGGCACCGGCGCCGGTCCGGTGGAGACCGTGAAGGCGAAGCCGCTCGGCTCTCGTGGCCGGCAGTGCGCCAGCGTAGCCAACACGTCGGGGCGGGCCACCGTCAGGGCTGCCTTTCCCACCACTGCGCCGTCGGCAACCACCTGGATTTCCCGCACTCCGGCGTTATCGTAGGCCCAGCCGTAGATGCCGAGAGTGACCCCCTCGGCCACCGTGGAAACCGGCGTGCCCAGCGCACCCCGGCGGAAACAGGTTTCGTCCACCGGCGGCATGGCCGGGTGGCGGACCACCCATGCGGCCGTCGCTGATAGGATGACGACAACGAGCAGCGGCAGGGCGAAACGGACGCGCATCGGGGATTCGCGGTGGCGCTAGGAAGTCTTCCCGCACACCGGCAGGTGGCGGGTGAAGATGCAGCCCCGGAGCCGATAACATTCCGGAAAATAATGTCCCCACACCTCGCGGAGGTACCGGTCCAAATGGAAGACGTTCACGTACTCTTCCTCGTATTCTACGCAGCTGCAGGGAGGTCTTGGCGCGAAGGTGTTGGTAGAAAACTACTGTGCAAGGTCATGAGCGGGAAGCGCGAACGATTATGCCACGGAACCGGAAGCCGCGGTGCGCGACAATCATCTTGTGCGGCCAAGAATTGGCTGCGGCCAAGGCCGGCATGAGCGGGCGTAGCGCGCGCCGCGTCGAACGCGATGCAATGCTGCCCTCACAGGAACCGCGCCGCTATTGGCGTTCACGTCCCGATCCGTTCGCCGCGATCTGAGAGCCCGAGGTCGTGTCGCTGTTGAAGAACGCGCCGCAGTTGATGGCGATCACGATTCTGCCAAGCTGCAGGAAGATCATCCTATCGGCTGTATCACTTCGTGTTTGCCTTCTCCCGCTGGGAGTACTGGGCCTACAATGAGATAAATCAATGTAGCCGGCACTACTGACTTGATGGATTTGGTAGATGTACAGGGACCGAATCTGTTCGGTCTTGACTGGATGATTTGCTATCTATAGCTGAAATACACAACTCAAAGCGAAAGGGTTATCAGATGGATCTCTATTCCCTATTTTTTAAGACAATCGATGGGTGAGATATATAAATGGCATCATTATTTTCCAATTTATGAGCGATATTTTCAAGCATGGCGTGATAAGGAATTTACATTTGTAGAGATTGGTGTCCTTCAGGGAGGATCTCTAAAAATGTGGCGAGATTACTTCGGGAAAAAAGCTCGGATCATTGGTGTTGATATTAGGCCTGAGTCAAAAATGCTTGAAAACAATGACATCGAAATTCGCATAGGTGATCAGTCAGATCCAAATTTTTGGAATGCCTTTATTACCGATGTGGGCCCAATAGATTTGGTTCTCGATGATGACGGACATACTTGCAATCAACAAATTCAAACTTTTCTGAGTCTTTACAATCATGTTTCAACGCCAGGACTTTATTTTGTTGAAGATACCCACACGAGCTATTGGAAGCGGTTTCAAGATAGAGAAGATAAGCAAACTTTTCTTGAATTTGCCAAGCGAATGACAGATTTTGTTAACGAATGGCACTTCAATGAACAGAACTGGGACTTATTTGGAAAAAAACCTAGCGAGAGGCTTAAACAACCAGAAGTCTCACCTTTCTGCCGAAATACTTCCGGTGTTCATTTTTACGATGGCATTGTTGTATTTGAAAGAAATAAAAGGGAAGACCCATGGCATCAAATTCGTTAGCAGTTAAAAGAGATGCTCCCTTTAAATGCTTCACGTCATTTATAGATTTCGATCTCCCTCCAGGCGACCCACGAAGGACTCTTTGTCGTTTCGATCTTCACATAGCGAACGTTGTTGGCCGACTGATTAAGCTCCAACCACTGTCCGCCTGTGGTATTGCCGTCCAGTGTTCCGATCAGAGTGAGACTGTCAGGCGTCGGGCCTCCGGAAATTTCGTGCATCGTCGGTCCAGGGGGATCTTGTGCAACATTAAGTCGCACTCTTGAAATCGTCACGGGTTGTCCCAGATCGAGTTGGATCCAGCTTGGCGCAGAAGCACCCGCGTTCCAAACCGTTGTCACATCGCCGTCGAAGGCGAGCTTCGGCAAACCCGCGGGATCGCTGCTGGAGGCTGTCGCCGACGTGGGGACGATCTTCCCGGACGTTGGGCTTGCTGGTGTCGAACTCGTCGCCGCTTTTTGGGTCGCCTCACCCTTTTCGTCCCCACCGCCGGTGCACGCGCTGAGCCCCAAGACCAAGCTTGCGGCCAGACCCACCACAATGGCGTAGGCGGGCCGCCCCTGGTGTCCTTTGGCAGGGCCTCTTTCGCTCGCGATCTTTCTCAGTATAGAGTTCATCTCTTTCTCCTGTTGCAAAATAACGCTTTGAAGAACAGCAACGATGACGTGCTGCTCTCGTGATCCGGCATTGCTTAATGACAACGCAGCATACAGAATGCACTCATGAATGTCTACCAATGAAAGGCTATTATAAATCCAAGATCCGTCGAGCGCGCGCTATCGATTTCGGACCGCGCCTGCATCATGGACCATGGCACGATCGTGCACCACGATACCGGTGCGAAACTGGTCGCCGATACAGCGATCCAGTGGCGGGTTCCAGCGGTTGGTTGAGGAAAACGTCATCGAGCGCTATCTGGAATGCGGCGATCCGCACCATGGATTCGCCCGCGTAATTGGGAGAGCAAATTGGGGCTCGCATTCGGCTTGGGCAGTGGCGCCGGGGACATCGAGGCGCTCATCACCGTTTGGCTACCGTCGAGTTTGCGCGTGCCCGCATAATTCGCCCGCACGTGCTTGATCACCTGGAGCTTGGCCGGGATGTAGTCCAGCGTTTCGCTTTTGTCCTCGCCGATACGCGTAAGGGTCTCGAAGTC
This sequence comes from Betaproteobacteria bacterium, assembly GCA_003153455.1. Classification (GTDB taxonomy): domain Bacteria; phylum Pseudomonadota; class Gammaproteobacteria; order Burkholderiales; family SG8-41; genus PALSA-1004. The sequence goes on from PLYS01000625.1 coordinate 21,181, forward strand.
GCTCTTCTCGGCTTGCGTGAGATCGTACTCGACGCGAACGCGCGGCAGGTCTTTGGGCAGCGCCGCACGCCCGCGTCGCTCTCGCTCGTAGGTGATCGTTTCGGTCTGAACCGGCGAAACCGGTAGGCTCACCGGCTCGCTGAACAATTCTGCGTGGCCTGCGATGCGCTCAAAGCTCATTTAAGCTTTCTGCAAATCCCAGTAATGCTTGTGGTGCTCTTTATAGAAACGATAAGTCTGCTCGATGCCTTCAGCAAGAGATACTGCAGGTTCCCAGCCGAGCAGGCGACTGAGTTTTGAAATATCCGTAACGTAATCGCCTGTCTCTACATTGATGTAGGCTTCAGGCCAAGGAACGAATTCAATCCTGCCGTCACCAACCGTCCGGACAATTGTTTCCACCATATCGCGGAAGCGTGTTCCTATGCCGCTTCCGATATTAAACACCTCGCCGTAGCACGACTCGGCCACTGCGCTGTGGATCAGCGCACTGGCGAGATCATCGACATAGATGTAGTCGCGTATCTGCTCCCCAGTGCCGAACACTTTCAACGGGCGCCCTTCCATCGCCTGCCGGATAAACCAGTTGATCATGGAATACTTGTTATGCCTCATCTGGGACCGCGGACCGTAAGGATTTGCGATCCGGTACAAGATGCAGCGAATCCCATAAATGTCGTGATAAAACAGATAGCTATTTTCCGCTGCTGTCTTATTCAGGGCATAGGGCGTGCGGGGCCGAAGCGGGTGCTTTTCGTCGACCGGATTGTAATCAATCTTCCCGAACTGAAGTCTTGAGCCCGAGTGAATGATAACTGCGTCCGGACTGTAACGCCGCAGACACTCCAGAACATTTAAATGGCCGATGTAGTTGATATCCGCGTCGAGCGCCGGGTTGTCGATGCTGTCGTTGTGGCTGACCTGGGCCGCGAGATTGAAAACGATGTCCTTGCCCGCGACAAGAGACTTCATCGACTCACGATCACGGATGTCGCAGATATTCACCGTCACCTTGTCGCGAAACCCCTCAATATTGAAACAATTCGCCCCATAAGGTGCCATATTCACATCGGCTAATGTCACTTGGGCGCCCATGGCCACCAGTTTGCCGGCGATCGTCGCGCCGATCATCCCGAGCCCGCCAGTAATCAGCACCTTTTTGTTCTTGAGCTTATCGCCAATCGCTTTCATCCAATGGCTTCCCTTTAACGTTCATTTTCGTTTTGACGATGTACTTCGGACGCCGCTTCACTTCATCATAAATGCGGGCGATGTATTCGCCAATAATCCCAACTGCCAGCAACTGGACACCCGAAAGAAATAATACTGCGACCGCCAAATAGGCCCAGCCAGGTACGTCTTCAAACTCACCCGATAATTTTCGGTAAATAATTTGACCAATTTGTTCAAGACTAATGACCGCAATCACCAGCCCAAAGACCGTGACATATTTCAGAGGCAGGTAAGAAAAAGAAAAAATCCCGTTAAACGCGAGCTGAAAATATTTGCCGAGGCTATATCCGGATTCATCTGAAAATCTTTTACTGCGCTCGTACTCGACCCCGATTTGCTTGAAGCCGGACCAGGCGCGCAACCCGCGGAGGTAGCGATTGCTCTCCGGCATTTCCGTTAGAATTTCTCGAACACGCGCGGACATCACGCAGAAGTCACCTGCATCGTTCGGGATATCGATGTCCATCAGCATTCCTGACACGCGATAAAACAACCGGTAAAGGACACGATAAACGAGAGAGCGTTTTCGTTTTCTCCGGAGGCCATAAACGACATCAAAACCTTCGCGAGCCTTGGCAACAAACTCCGGCAACATTTCGGGCGGATCCTCAAGATCATCATCAATAATCGCCACCCATCGGCCTCGCGCATGATCGAGGCCGGCGGTAAGCGCAGCTTGATGGCCGAAATTTCTGGAAAACTCAATTACCTTGAGGCGCGGGTCCTTGCGGGCCTTTTCGCTAATCACGTCGAAAGACCCGTCGCGGCATCCGTCCAGCACGGTGATTATTTCAAATGCAGGAAAAGCGGGCTCGAGAACGGCTATCAGTCTTTGGTACAGTTCAGGAAAAATATTCGCTGAATTGTAGACCGGAACAATAACGGATAACTCGGGCATCTGATCGAAAATTTGTTTCATCATAGGATCTTATTGAGGAATAAACCGCAGGGGAGCAATTGTCAAGTCTGGTGTATGAGAAGTTGCCTGGGCTCCGCCATTCAGATCTGGGCAATCGCCTGCTCGGCCTTGGGCTGCACCGCCGTGGGCAAATAGTTGAGCACGTTGGCGATCTTGTGCACCTGGCAGCGCTGATGCCGCGTTGCGGGATAACCCTCCTTCAGCGCCAGAAAACGCTTCTGACTGCGCTCGTTCACGCCAATCACCACCAGGGCGCTCAGCCGCTCATCCTCGGCACGCAGCCCGCTGTAGACGCCGTCGGCCCACAGATACACCCAGCGCTCATGGCCCAAGGGGGCCCTCGCGCAGCATCGCAGTTGTTGAGAGGCCATAGTGGCGGTGTCCCGAACTCAGTTGCAGGTTTGGGATGGCGGGAGTTCACAGATTAAGCGGCTTTCTTCGGTTGAGCAACACTCTTTTTTGATTCTCGGCCCAAGGCTTGTGAAGCGCTGGTTTCCTGCCCGCTTTCGTGTTACGTTTCATTTGGCGCTTTCTCCTATTCGAAGTTTCTTGGCCGGCAAACCCGATTCTCTCGGATTTACCGGAGAAACCGCCACCCCTCAACCTTCAACTACGGCCGGGACACCGAATCGCAGTTCAACACTTAACGAAGGCACTTTTTCTGTCTAAACTAGCGGAGCCATCGCTGGCAAAGGGATAGCGTTGCTTCATAAGGAGTTTTTTCGCTTTCTCATCGTGGGCGGCGTAAACACCGTAGTGACCCTGTCGCTCTTCGAGGGGTTGCGTCGGGTTGCGCCGTATCTTTTGGCCTACAGCGTAGCCTACGTGACTGGCATTGGGGTTTCATACGTCTTGAATACGTCGTTTGTTTTTCGGCGTCGGAAGACAGTAAAAACGGCGGCATTGTTCCCTCTGGTCTACGTCGCTCAATACCTCCTCGGTATGCTCTTGATGTGGCTCCTGGTCGATCGTGCCGGATTCGGGCCGACTGCCTCGCTCGTAATCGTGATCGTCATCAGCGTGCCGCTGACCTTTGTGTTGAGCCGTACCGTCTTGTCACTATCGCGTGAATCGGTGAAGTAAGTTGGCGGTTAGCTCCGCCGGATTCTTCGGATATCACCAAACTGAGGCTATGGTTATTTAACATGATGACCTCCAATTTTCGAAGCCAAAGCATCACGAAAAATACAATAAACAGAAGATAGCCCTACCCCATAAAAAACTGCCATCAAGGGAATGATGGAAACAAACTCTTTATGCCGCATCCCCACTAAAACAAAAGAAGCTGTAGAGAATATCAATATGGAACCAAGGTACAAAAGACCAAAAAATCTAATTCTAGAGTTGGTGGAAAACAGCACTCCGAGAGTAGACCCGGCAATAACCAAAAGCTCCAACCAGCGCGGCATAATAGCCGAAGCGACGTATTCGAATACCCGGACTCCAGGGCTCCAAACGACCTCTTTCGGATTCCAGTAGGACTGAAAGACAGGAGGGGTATGCACGTCTGGAGTTACTTTAATGAATCCACTTTTGTCGTTGATGCTCTCACCAAAATTTAATCCAAGCCGATTTGAATAAAACGGCACAGTTTGCTTATCAAAAGCAGACCACGTCTTCAAGCCCGCGAAAATTCTCTTTAGATAGACACTGGGTATAGCCAGTAAAGACTCTTTAAATGTTGCAATACCCAGGGTGTCGGTTTCGGGGAGTCCGACGTACCAGTAGAGTGGAACTGCGGAGTCCTGCTGTACATACCCGCTGGGCAAAGGGTTTAATTTTAAAAAATCAATTAATTCATTTTTGGAAAGACGCATGATTTGGCGATACTTGATATAGTATGCGTCACGAACATTCGGTGGGGCGCCCGCGTCAATACAGCAATAGGCACCGGCCATAGAGTAATCGGCGGGCACTATCGAGCTCAGCGCCTTCCATCGGAGGGAATTTATTTTAAGTTGCTCAGGTGGCAAGGAAAAATATACTTCCGGTATGGCTTTCAGCAAAACCCAAGCGTGGTCGTAATTTAGTTGTCTTGACTTTGTTGTGGGGTAGTGAAAAAACTCAACGAAAGCCAGAATTAGAATAAGACAAGGCAACATAGCCATTGAGATTGCAAAAATTTTCCAACAAACACTCTTTTTGTCAAATGCAATGATCAATGCGAGGATAGGAAAAATAATCAAGGAGTTATATTTAACCAAATAAGCGAAGGAAAAAATAACCCATGAAAAAACGTAGGAAATTATTTTTGTTTTATTTGAGGTGCAAATAAATGCCTGCGTAGAAAGCATCAATGACAGTACTATTAGCTCGCCCTGCAACCACTCCGGGGCTGCCGAGTTCATTCCAGCCATAAAAAGCACACTTAAACCCCAAACAAGGCACATTATAAACGCGGACAGTTTGTTGAATACTCTTGCGCAAATTATGATGCAAAACAACATTAAGCCAGCATGAAGCAGGAACTGAAGCAACTGAATTTTGTCGAGCCAAACTATGTCAAATATGGTTTTCCCTCGCGGCACATCAAAAATACTTAGCAGAACCATGAGAAACGCAGGGTAGCCACTCGCGTGCATCAAGTTCGAGACCCGGCCATGCATCATTGCCAGATAGTTTGGGTAATCCCAGGCGGCGACATTGATTGGGTAGGTGAAAAAAAATAGGAAATTAATCGCCGTTATAAACAAAAAAGTAAGTAATAAATATTTATTTTCCGATAGGAATGACAAAGAACATCTTGTTGCGGGCATCAGATAGTGCGTTTTTAGTAATTTCATGATGAATCCTTGCAGTATCAGAATCTAGCATTGCAACTCAAAGGGCGTGTCGCGGATACCAGGACGGGGTGGCTGTTTCGCGAGCGGCTCAAGGAATTGAACCTGGTCGAAGCCCTGTTTGCCCGGTTCCATGAATTGAAGTCCAATATTCCTGCGTGCATCGAATATGTCTTCGGGGGGACAGGCTGCGATCGGTGGGCATATCGCGCGCACCATCGGCTTGAAGCGGGCGCGGGTAAAGATCGGAATCACGAATCTCGTGTACAGTATCAGACGCTTAGGGCAGCTGCTGCCTCAGGCGTTTACATCCGCAACGGCATAAAATGCTGGATCTCAGAGGGAAAACCCCGACTCAGGCGCGCATTCGGGTTTGTTCGCCTTTCGCATTCGGTTTCTTGCCCCATGTTGCCGGTGTCTCACAGGAGGCGACAATGCGACAGTGCATTGTTTGTTTCGACGTCAATGCCGCAAATGATTGATAATACACTTTTTACGTCTCGACAAGCGCGATCCTTGCATTACCAACGACATATCGAGCCCGAAAGCGAAGATTCGCTGGCACGCCTCCTACGGCTGATTCCGAAAGGAACCAGCGTTCTCGAACTCGGACCCGCCACAGGCTATTGCAGCCGCTACCTGCACGAGGCGCTCGGCTGCACCGTCGATGCCGTCGAACTGTCTGCGGAGCGAATCATGCGATTCGGCGATACGGACGATTCGACGTGAATGCCCCCCGTTCCATCCTCGACAAGATTGCCGGCCGCGTGGCGCAGATGGTTGAAATTCTGGCGATGGCCATCAACCCCTGGCGGGGAGAGGAGCTGATTGCAATCATCGATAAGCCCTCTCCTGCCGGCAGACCATGATCCCGACAGCAGGCGAACGCATAGCGCCCGTTCACGATCCGAGCGTGGTGGTTGTAATCATCAACTACAACAGCGGCGATATGCTGCTGCGCTGCCTTCACGATCTTGAACTTCAGACCTGGCGTTCATTCAAAGTGATCGTGGTCGACAATGCCAGTTCCGACGATTCGATGCTGCGTGCGGAACGAGAATACCCGTGGATAGAATCCGTCCGGCTTGAAAGCAATGTCGGATTTGCGAAGGGCAACAATATTGGCGCAGCCCTCGCTCCGGAATGCAGGTGGATCGCCTGCCTCAACCCGGATGCCTATGCCCACCCGGAATGGCTGGCCAGCCTGATGCAGACGGCGCAGGCGCGTCCTGAGTTCGCCCTTTTCGGCAGCAAACTGATTCTGGCAGACGATCCCGCCCGGCTCGACGGCACTGGCGACATTTACCACGTGAGCGGGGCGGCCTGGCGCAGAGACCATGGCCAGGAGTTCGCCAACGGTCATCATATCGAGGGAGAAATCTTTGCCCCCTGTGCCGCGGCGGCACTGTATCGCCGAGATGTATTCGATGCGGCGGGCGGATTTGATAGCGACTATTTCTGCTATTTCGAGGATGTCGATCTGGCATTCCGGATGCGGCTCATGGGACATCGCTGCTACTACGTCCCCAGCGCGGTCGTTCACCACGTGAGCTCCGCTATTACAGGCTACCAGAGTCCGTTCACCGTCTATCACGGACACCGGAACCTGGTCTGGACTTTCTTCAAGGACATGCCGCTTCCGCTCCTTCTCGTTTACCTGCTTTCGCACCTGTTTCTGAATCTGGCTTCGATTGTAGTCTACACATTCAAGGGGCAGCCGGTTACCATCCTCAAGTCAAAGTGGGACGCGATCCTCGGTTTGCGCTCGGCGTGGCGAAAGAGGCGGCAGATCCAGTCACAGCGGACAATTTCTTCCCTTGCTTTGCTGCGCCTCATGGAGAGAGATCTACTCAAGCTATACCTGCGAAGGTAAGAACGCGCTGACCGCGACGCGGGTGCATCTCAAGCGTGCGGGTCCCAAACTGCGCCCCATAATGCCGTCGCAGACACTGTATACTACAGGCGAAATTAGCAACCTCACCTGCCCCTGAGGGAATCCGTGGCAAAGTGAAGGGGAGTGCATCGAGGCCGAATCGCTTCCTGACGCTGTCCATCAGGACATTTGCTGACGCCGCGACCCGGACTGCTATTTGTACTGTGTTATAAAAAATGCCTGACGAGGGCCCTGTCGGCGAACAACCATACAACGATCGAAAACGAAGTGGACAACGACAACTCCGCCGACGCTCTCCTTCCGCCGGGCCCGTGGCTCGTGTTCGCGCGCCGACCTGGCGAGGAAGTTCGCGCGCTGGACGGCAGCCTCATGCGCGCGCGGAGCAATGGGATCGCGGTCGCCATCGTCTATACCGATTCCGCCTCGGCCTCTTTCGGCGACTTTCTTACGGAGATCCGCCGTGTCTTCCTGGCCGGAACGAAGGACTCTGGCAATGAAGTGCGGTCGCTCGCGGCTCTGGTGCGCAAGATCGCTCCAGCGACGGTCTTCATTCCGTCTCGCTTCGACGAAGATCCGGATCTACGGGCACTCTCGGTCGCCGTCCGCGAAAACGGCTGTCCCGGCAGATGACACGCGATGTGGAGCAGCTGCGCGCCGAGAAATCGCGCGATGTGGAGCAACTGCACAGTAAGAATGCAGGGCTGATCGATCGGACGATACTCAGCGAAGAGGGTCTCTTCGTCTCCATCATCATCGTCAACTATAACGGGCGCCATCACCTGGAGAAATGCCTGCCCTCGGTGTTCGAAACCCGGGGCGCTCAGTTCGAGGTGATCGTGGTCGACAACGGATCGAGCGACGATAGCGTCGCCTGGATGCGCGAACACTGGCCGCAGGTGCGGGTCATCGCCGAACAGCGCAATCTCGGTTTCGGCCGGGCCAATCTGGTGGGCGTTCATGCCGCGAAGAGCAACTATGTCGCGCTTCTCAACAGCGACACAGTGGTCACGCCCGCTTGGCTGGCGCAGCTCGTCCATCCCTTGCTGGTGGAACCTGGGATCGGCGCCGCCTGCTCGCAGTTGCGCTTGCTCGCCAGGCCCGAGCTTGTGAACGCGCGCGGGGGAGGCATGTCGCGCCTGGGCTTCAGCTACGACGTGGATTTCGGATTTCCCTTCGTTGCTCCGGCAAGCCCCGGGGAACTGGCGCCCGTCGACGTCCTGTTCCCTTCGGGCGCGGCCATGCTCATGCGCAAGCCCGAGTTTCTCGATATCGGCGCATTCGACCCCGCATTTTTCATGTATCACGAAGACGTTGATCTCGGCTGGCGCATCTGGCTGTTGGGAAAACGCGTTGTGATGTGTCCCGGCTCGATCGTGTTCCACGCGTTCGGTGGAACGACGAAGACGGAGATGGGTGCTTCCTGGCGGGACTGGATGGGCAACCGCCACGTTTTGCGCAGCCTCTGGAAGAACTATGAACTCCACAACGCACTCGTTGCGACCGGCCGACTGGTTTTGCTATGGCTGCGAACCGGCCAGCCGGGACTCGCGCTGCACGCATTGGGGTGGAACCTGCTCCACATCCGTGGAACCTGGCGTGAGCGCAGACGGCTGCAGCGGCTGCGCAAGGTCTCCGATGCCGAGTTGTTCGCGCGGGGACTCATCACCGAAGCCGTGCCGCCGGTCCCCACGATGCCGCCCCCGGGTCCAAAGCCGGACAGCGGCGGGTGGATCGCCGCAACCGACGTGTGGCCAGGACGTTCCTCCGCCATCGGCCGGCTTGGACCAGGCTGGTATGCGCCAGAGAGAACGAATGACGAGCCGGTACGGGCTACATGCGGAACCGCCAGCGTCTTGCTTCGGGTGAGTCCAAACGCGGCTGGAACGCTGGCGCTCGAAGTACATGTGCCGGAGCACATTCGCGGCATTTCCGAAATCACGGTCGGCTGCAACGACGATCGCCAACGGTCCAGCCTCGGAAATGGCGCTTTCTGGAATACCGTCGAGATGCCTGTTCAGGCAGGAGAGGATGGACTCCTGCGGATCGAAATCGAAAGCACGCCTTGGCGTCCCGACGAGATTTTCAAGAACGGCGATCTGCGGCAGATTGGATGCCTCGTGCGTCACATTGCCTTCCACGGCGAGATGGCGGCCACGCCCTATGACCCGGGCCGCGTGACCGTAATCATCACTACCTTCAATCGCTGGCCGGTACTTCAGCTTACTCTTTCGGCGCTGGTTCGTCAGACCTGGAACGACTTCGAAGTAATCGTGGTCGACGACGGGTCGAGCGATGGGACTTGGGAGCATCTGCAGAAATGGCGGGAGGAACACCCGGGATCGCTCGGATTGAAAATCTTCACCCAGGAAAACACCGGCCAGGGGATCGCCCGCAACAACGGCCTGCGACATGCCGAGGGCGATCTGGTCCTCTTCATGGGGGACGACATCATCCCGGATCCGGACTTCATCCGGCAGCACATACTGCGCCACCGTGAGGTGGGCATGCCCTGTGCAGTTGTCGGCTATACGGACTGGGATCGCTCGGCCATGCGCGTCACCCCCCTGCTCGAGCACGTAAACGAGGCAGGTCATCAATTCGGCTACCGCTACATGAAGGACGGTGACGACGTCCCCTATACCTGCTTCTACACCTCGAACGTCTCGCTACCCCGCGACGTGCTTGGGCCGCAACCCTTCGACCCCGAGTTCCTGACCTATGGTTGGGAGGACGTCGAAGTCGGATATCAGCTCAGCAAGCGGGGGCTTCGGATCGTCTTCAATCGCCTGGCATGCGCCCAACATCTCCACGCGATGAATCTGAACGATTTTTATCGACGCCAGGTCAAGGTCGGAGGCACCATTTCCGCGATCTACGCGATGCATCCGGAACTGATGTTCGATCAGCCGGTGATGCCGCCAGCCCGGCCGCCAGGACGTCACGCGCTCGCGCGCCATGTCGTGCCGCTGCTTCTGCCTCTACTGAACTGGCTCGATTCGCGTTCGGTGCGGCTGCCGGTCAGAATCTACAACGTCGTTCTCAACACCGGCTTCTGGATCGGCCGGAGCCGTCGAGCCTAGCAGGCTGCAACTCCACGCCACATCTGGGATAATACGGTTCCCCGTCCTGCCGGATCGCACCTTGTTCTATCAACGACACCTCGATCCCGAAGGCGAAGATTCGCTGGCGCGCCTCCTGCGGCGGATTCCGAAAGGAACCAGCGTTCTCGAACTCGGACCCGCCACAGGCTATTGCAGCCGCTACCTGCACGAGGCGCTGGGCTGCACCGTCGACGCCGTCGAGTTGTCCGCCGAGATGGCCGAACAGGCCCGCCCCTGGTGCCGCCGGCTGGTTGTCGGCAACGTCGAGGAACTCGACCTGGAACAGGTGCTCGGCGGTCAGGCATACGAAATCATCCTTTGCGCCGATGTCATCGAGCACCTGCACGATCCCTGGTCGTTGGTGCGGAAACTCTCGCAACGCATCACTCCGGGAGGCCGCCTGCTGCTATCGGTGCCCAATGTCGGCTACCTGGGCCTGCTGGTGGACCTGTTGCGTGGCAACTTCCGCTATCGCGACGAAGGGTTGCTGGACCGCACCCATTTGCGTTTCTTCACTTTCGATTCCCTGCGTGAACTGCTGGAGCAAGCCGGTTGGCATGTATGGGCTGCCGAGCAGGTCACGTTATCCCTGACCGACAGCGAATTCCGGGTGCGTCTGGAAACGCTTTCCCCGGCCTTGCGCGACGAACTACTGGCACGTTCCGACGCACTTTGCTACCAGTGGGTGGTGGAGGCGCGCCGGTCGCCGGCCCCGCAGCCGGTGGTACTACAAAGGGCGCCGTCCGAAGATTGTTTTCAGGTGCGCGTTTTCTGGCGCGACGAAGAAGGCGGTTTCGACTATCCGCAAGACCGCCTGGTCTGGGCTGCCCTTGGCCGCGAAAACCAGACTGTCGCCCTCGACATTCCAGCGGGACAGCAGGCGCTCGCACTGCGCCTGTCGGACCGCATCGGCTTCGTGCGGCTGCGCGGAATCCGCCTGATGTCGGATGGGAACATTCCGCTTTGGGAGTGGGCGCTGGGGCGGGAAACGCTGCCTGTGGCGCGCCGTATCGAGGTGGAAGCCGCCAGTGACGACGGCCTGTGGTTTGTAGCGGGGACGGAGTCGCGTCTGGTTCTCGACCTGCCAGCCGCCACAGTCGCGATCACCCGGAGGATCGAACTGGTCATTGATGCCCCGTTATCGGCGGACTTTCTTGCGGCCAAGGCTTACTGGAGCGACCCGCAAGGCTTGCCGGCGCAACTGGCCGACTGCCGGGCAAGCTGCGAGCGCATGGCGCGGCGACGGTCAGGCGATGTGTATCCCCGCGAAACTTCCGAACTGCCGAAAATGTTGCACGTGCTCCAGGCCGGCGGCGGCGGCGTAGTGCGTTTTGTCCGGGACCTATGTGATGCCACTGCAAACCGTTTTCATCATTTCGTCCTGCACGTAACCGGGAGCAGCTGGCTGCTTGAGGACACCCTTACGGCAAGTTACTGGCCCTTTCCGGGCGATGGTTCGGCCAGCGTCTTGCACGGCTTGTCGGGCTTGCATCCGGTCCTGATACATCTTCACTCAACGGCACCGGCCCCGATGAAAGCCGCTAAGGCGCTGCGCGACCAATGTGGTGTCCCGATGGGGATCACCTTGCACGACGTCCTCTTTGCCGATCCGATGGCGTTTCAAAGCGAAACCTGGCCGTCGGCGCCCCTTCTCCCCGACGACGAGCGCCGGCATCTCCTTTCGGATGCTCTCTTCCTGACCGCGCCGTCGCGCTTTGTCGCCGGATTGGCACAGCGCACCTACGGCGTGTCAGTCACCGTCGTGCCCAATGGAATCGACCTGCTTCCCTCCTCGGAATGGCAAGACGATGGCGAGGTCGAGGTCGGCGGCCGTTATTGGGCGAGGCGCGTGGTTGCTTTGGGAGCCCTCGGCGGGCATAAAGGCGCGAATCACCTATTTGATGTGGCCAGCCGGTTGCCGGAGGATATGGTGATCGTGGTATTTGGCTATTTGGACGGGCAGCTCGACACCGGATGGGCTCACGAGCATCATCGTAACCTGGCAATGCATCCCGGTGCTTCGCGGATTTTCATCACCGGCCCCTATGCGCCAGTTGATCTACCGGCGCTATTCCGGCACTACCGGCCGCAACTGGTCTATTTTCCCGCCAGAATACCGGAGAGCTTCGGCTACACGCTCTCGGAGACCTGGGCCTGTGGCGGAGTTCCGGTCATTCCGAAACTCGGCGCGCTGGGAGAAAGGACGACGACCCGGACGGCCGTGAAACTCCCCCGTGCCGACGACGCCGGCGCTGTTGCAGCTTGCCTCGATGACTGGAGTCGGCCCACGGCCAAACTACGCCGAGCCGCGCTACGTCAGCGCGTTCGCGCTACACTTCCCGATCTCAATCCTTCCTTACACGATATGGCCAGAACCTTTTCCGAGATTTATGAACGCCTTGCGGTTCGCGCACCGGGGCCGGCTGATGCCGGCAGCTTGAGTCTGCTGTCCGAACTATGCGAGATGAACCTGGACCCGGCGCAGTTTCGCTCCGAGCTGAGGTTAATGCTGGAAGAGAATAGGACCCTGCGGGCGCAGGATGAGGAGCGCGCGCGCTGGAACAGCAAGCTCGAGGCCGGCATCGCTGAATTGAAAGCACGCAACACTGAAGTCGAGCAGCAGCTGGCAGCGTTGGCGCAAGCCAATCAAGAACTGGCGCAAGTCCAAGAAGAGAACCGGGCTCTGCGGGCGCAGCATGAGGAGCGCGTCCGCTGGAACAGCAAGCTCGAGACCGGCATCGCCGAACTGAAAGCACGCAACACTGAAGTCGAGCAGCAGCTGGCAGAATTGGCGCAAGTCCGTAAAGAAGAACTGGCGCAATTCCAGGAAGAGAACCAGGCGCTGCGGACGCAGGATCAGGAGCGCGCGCGCTGGAACAGGAAGCTCGAGGCCGATATCGCCGAATTGAAAGCACGCAACACTGAAGTCGAGCAGCAGCTCGCAGAATTGGCGCAAGCCCGTAAAGAAGAACTGGCGCAANNCCGACAGGAACTTGAGAAGCGGGATGCGCGCCTGGCAGCCGCCTGCGCCGCGCTGGGCGAGGACGAATCGGCATGGCCCCGTTACGGGCGGATCGTTCGCTTGGCGAAAAGGGTTCCGGGTCTCTTTGCCGGCATGGACCGGCTAGCTGCGCTCCGGAGACGTTGATGGAAGGGATGTCGCTGTTCGAAATCTCAATTGTCACCTACTACCCAGTTCAGGAAGAACTGGAGCGGTTGGGGCAACACCTCGCCGGCAACCTCGCCATCCTGCCGGCCGATGTCGGCCCCGTGACGATCCGGGTGCTTGACAACAGCGAGGATCCGGAGATTGCACCGCGGTTGCGCGCCATTCTGACGCCACTGACAAAGGCCCCACACACCTTGGTCGTCGAGGCCAGCCCCCGTAACGTGGGCTTCGGTGTCGGCCACAACCGCAACCTGGAGGCTGCCCGGGCCGAATTCGTGTTGCTTCTAAACCAAAATATCGAAATCGAGCCGGGTGCTTTGGCCGACCTTATCAATACGGCTCGGCGGGACGAAGCCCGGGTGGCGGCGTGGGAGATGCGGCAAATACCGTACGAACATCCCAAGGAGTACAATCCGGTGAACCTCGACACCACCTGGGTCAGCGGCGCCGCGACCCTGTTTCGCCGCTCCGCTCTGGCCGCGGTGGGCGGGTTCGATCCGCATATCTTCATGTATGGCGAGGATGTGGACCTCTCCTGGCGGCTGCGCGCCGCCGGCTGGCGTCTGCGATACTTGCCGCGCTGCGCGGTTATCCACCGAACCTATGAGACCCCCGGCCAGATAAAGAGGATGCAGGTGCTCGGCGGGACACTCACCAACCTCTGTCTCCGCGCCCGCTACGGCGGCGGCCGGCAGGTGTTGCAAGGGGTGGCCATGCTTCGGGCGGAAATGCTGGTCCCTCAGGCTTTCCCCGGACGGCGGCTCGGCCTGTTTCTTAACTTGTTCCGATTCGCCAAGCTGCTACCCTATTTCTGGCGCACACGGGTCCGGCCCACGAATGATTTTCAACCTCGCTTTTCCGGATGGAACTATGAGTTGCGCCGCCAGGGTGACTTCTTCGAATTCCCCTCGCGGCAGGACTGGCCCGGCCCAAATCCGCCCAAGGTATCGATCATGATCCGGACCACAGGCCGCCTGTCCTGGCTAAGGCAGGCACTTGCGAGCGCCGCAAACCAGACCTATCCAAACGTGGAAGTGGTGCTGGTCGAGGACGGGCCCGCCACCTGTACTGAACTGGTGCGCGAATTCTCCGAACGCTTGCCGGTCCGCTACGAGGCACTCGGCACGCGCCGCGGACGCTCGGTTGCCGGCAACCGAGCACTGGCCTTGGCAAGCGGCGAGTGGCTCTGTTTCCTCGACGACGACGATCTGCTGTTCGCCGATCATGTCGAGGTTTGTCTGTACTCGGCACTCAAGCACGGTGTCGCGGGTGCCTATGCCATCGGCTGGGAGACGCATACCCGCACGCGGGACAAGGACAGTGCCGAATACGAAGAGGTGCTGCATATCGGCCGCCACGCTCAGCCATTCGATCGTATCACCCTCTGGCATCACAACTTCCTGCCTATCCAGACCGTCATCTTTCACCGCCGGCTCTACGAAAAGCACGGCGGCTTCGCGGAGGATATGCACCAGTTGGAGGACTGGAACCTCTGGACCCGCTATACGCTGGAAGACGACTTCCAGTTCGTGCCGAAGGTGACTAGCAAGTACCGGGTACCGACCGAACAGTCGATTTCGGTCGAGCGGCAGAAAGCCCTGGACGAGGCCTACGCGAAGGCCGTACACCGACAGTCGGACATGCGTTTCGTCACCACGCCGCGAGAAATCGCCGCCCAGATTGAACGGCATGTCGCCGCGCGCAGCTTGGTGCGCATCGAGATTCCTCACCCGCGCAACTGGTTGCGCCGGCCCCGTGTGTTTTCATGGCTGCTTGCCCGCCGCCACCTCCTGCGCGGTATCGCCCGCCGGCTGGGCATAGGTTAAGGAACCATGGCCGATCAGCGTCCGCAGGACGTGGTAAAGAACCAATTCGCCACGGCCCTTGAGTTTCACCGTAAAGGCCGGCTGAAGGAGGCCGAAACACTATACCGACAGATTGTGCAGCGTGTCCCCGATTACTTCGACGCACTATATTGGTTGGGACTCATTCATCTGGGCAAGGGCGACGCCGAAACGGGCATCGTGTTCCTGTCGCAGGCATTGAGATCCCGGCCTGATTCCGCGGATGCGCTGATCTATCTGGGCCACGCCCTCAACGTGCAACGTCATTATGAAGAAGCATTGGCCAGCTTTGACAAGGCGCTGGCAATAAACTCCAATCTTCCGCTCGCTCTGAACAATCGAGGCCTTGCACTGCACGGACTCAAACGATTCGAACAAGCCATCGCAAGCTTTGACAAGGCGCTGGCGCTCGATCCAGTATTTGCCGATGCCCTCAATAATCGCGGCATTACGCTACAGAAGCTCGATAAGCAAGAAGACGCCCTGGCCAGCTTTGCGCGGGCATTGGCGCTCAGACCTAACTATCCCGAGGCGCTCAGCAACTGTGGAAAAGCCTTGTCAGTGCTCGGCCGTAACGACGAAGCCTTGGCCAGCTACGATAGGGCTCTCGCGCTCAAGCCCCACCATTATCCCGAGGCTTTGCACGGTAAGGGGCTTGTGCTACAGGCCCTGGGACGTCACGGGGAGGCCGTCGCCAGCTACCAACAGGCGTTGGCGCTCAAACCGGATGACCCCGAAACATTCAACAATCTCGGTATTGCGCTGCTCAAGACAAAACGCTACACGGAGGCTCTGGCGAATTGCGAGCAAGCGCTTGCCCTCAGGCCCAACTTCCATGAGGCCTTCAGCAATCGCACCGCCATCTTGCTGGCTCTCGGTCGCTACTCGGAGGCGCTTGCGAGCATAGATCAAGCTTTGGCGCTCAAACCCGATTTCGTCGAGGCGCTCACTAACCGCGGCAACACCCTGCAGGCGCTCCGGCGTCACGCCGAAGCCATTGCCACTTATCGCCGTGCGCTGGCCCTCAAACCGGATTACCCGGAGGTACTGTATAACGAAAGCCTCGCTCATCTGTGTCTCGGCGATTTCGAGACCGGCTGGGAGCAATACGAGTTTCGATGGACGCGAAAGGAAGCCCCCGAGCAGAGGCCGTTCAAGAGTCCCAAATGGCTTGGCGGAGATACGGTCGTGGGAAAACGGCTGTTGCTGTGGGCGGAGCAGGGTCTAGGCGATACGATTCAGTTCTGCCGCTACGCGCCGATCCTTGCCCGAAAGGGCGTTGAGGTCGTCCTGGAGGTTCCTTCCCCGCTCAGGGTGCTCTTGGGCACACTTGAAGGCGTAACCGCCATTACCACGGAAGCCGAGTTGCCGCCGGCCCATGACTACGACTGCCCTCTGCTCAGCCTGCCGCTAGCTCTGAGGACCGAAATATCCGGCATCCCCAACGACGTGCCTTACCTCGCCGCCATCCCCGACAAGGTACAGACCTGGAAACGAACGCTGGAGCAGGATAGCGAACCCAAGGTCGGGATTGTCTGCTCGGGAAATTCCGATCACAAGAGCGATCGCAATCGGTCCATACCGCTCCAGCAGTTCTCGCCACTGCTTGAGACTGGGGCTTCGTTTTATCTCTTGCAGAACGAGTGCCGTCCCGAGGACGAAGCCTTTCTTTCCGAGACTTCGCGAATCCGCGACCTGCGCCCGCGACTGGCTGATTTTACGGAGACCGCGGCCGTGATTGCATGCCTGGATCTGGTGATCTCCGTGGACACGTCCGTTGCGCATCTCGCGGGAGCTCTCGGCAAGCCCGTATGGATCCTGTTGCCATTCTCGCCCGACTGGCGCTGGATGCTGGGCCGGGAAGACAGCCCTTGGTATCCGACGGCAAGGCTCTTCAGGCAGACCGAAATGGGGGACTGGCAGGGCGTTATCGAGAGAGTCCACGAAGCACTGTCCCGCAGAGTTGGGGTCGCTCGCCGGGCTATGGAGGTAATCTCATTATCGTGAAAGCTTCGCAACCTCAGCATGCTCATCCTGTATATTCGCTCCCAGACTCTTCCTGCCCATCGCCGCCACCATCGATGCCAAGCAGTACTCGGGGAGTATCTTCTGGCAGAAAAGGCCGTGGCGCTGAGTTCAGTCTAGCCCAAGCCGCCTCCCGGATCTCGCGCAGGGGATCGGCGGCGATGAAGTCCTGCACCAGTCGCGAATACTCCGGAAATCGGGCAAGTAGTCTGCGCGCGTTTTCCGCCATCATGGCGAGTCTCCTGTCATCGAAAGAGCGCCCGCCGACATGCGCGACGAAGGCGTCATCGCAAAGCACATTGCGGAAGCCGGCCGCTGCCGCCCGCATACAGAAATCGTTTTCCTCCCCGTAGCCTTTGCCGAACGTTTCCGCATCGAAAGTCCCGATCTTGTCAATCAGCCGCCGACTGACGAACATGCAAAAGCCCACTGCCGTCGGAAGGTCGGGGTAGGTCGGCGCACGCGTTGCCAAGGCGGCGGCAATTTGCCCGATGGAGGGCAGCTCGGCCAGCGGATTGTCTCGGCAAAATAGCGGGAACGAACAGATTTCCGCATTGTTGGAAAAGGGCGTGACCGTGCCGATGCACGGATCGCTGTCGGCGCACCGGCGTATTTTTTCCAGCCAGCCGGCGGTAACTATCGTGTCGGAGTTGAGCAGCAGCACATCGCGATCAGGGCGCAGCGCCATGCCCCGGTTGGCGGTGGCCACGAAGCCAAGATTTTCGGGATTGCGCAGCAGTTCCAGGCCGGGCACCCTCTCGGCCGCCAGCTCGGCGAGGTAGGCGGCGATGCCGGGATCGGTCGAGGCATCGTCGATCAAGACCAGACAATGATCGCCCGCCGGCGTGTGCAATCGTACGCTGTTTATGCAACGCCGCAGGTCGTCACGGGCGTTGAAAACCGGGATGACGATGTCGACGATCGCAGCCCCCATGGCTTATGGCTTCCGCAAGGTAAGAAAGAACGCAGCCAGCGCCGCAACTGGAGCGCGATCGTCGAAAAGACGCTCTCGCCCCGCAGCGATCCGGCACGACACCTCGTCCCGCCAGTGCTTGTCCCTGCCCAAACGCAGGGCGATATCCACATAGTCGTCGTCGTTCTGGGCGATCAGCTCCGGCAGCCCGATGAACTCCAGCATGCCGGCGCTCTGCCGCCCGCGCATAAAGCGCCCGCGGCGGGTCACCACCGGTAACCCGGCCGCCAGGGCATCCAGGGTCGTGTTGCCGCCGGACCAGCGCGTCGTGTCCAGCATTACGTCGCACAGCCGGTTCGCCTCCAGGAAGGACGCCCGCGGCAGATGGGGTAGCATGCGCAACCGGTTCGGTGTCACGCCACGTTCCGCCAGCGCCGTTTCCAAACGCTGACGGAGCATCCGGCCCTGTCCGGGAACGAAGCCATCGCACAGCACCAACACGCCCGCGGGATCCGCGGCAAGGATACCCGCCACCAGGGCGTCGTTCTCCGGGTGAATCTTGCATGGCGCATGGGGAAACAAATACAGATGCGCCGCTTCTGGCAGGCCAAGATCGGTCCGCGACAAGGTCGTGCCCACGTCCGCCTTCGCATAGCGCGTTCCCATGCCCGGCAGCCGCACCAGAGATTCGATGTAGTGGGAGTCTCCGTCCTCCGGCTCCATCGCCGCGCAAGATAGGAAATAATCCACCGTCCTGTGACCGCTGGTCACCGGATGCCCCCAGCCGGCGCATTGCACCGGCGCCAATCTCATGGCGGCCAAGGCATAGGTGCGCCCGTTCATGCCGAGTTCGGGGTAGACCAGCACATCAGGCGCGCTATCCAGGATCGCCCGGGCAGCCTGCGGTAGGGACCCTTCCACGCGGACAGTGTTGAACGCCGCCTGGCGGATCGTTTCCGTTACAGCATCCTCCGGGCCACCGAGCAGATAGACCCAAACCTCGAACCTCCCCGGGTCTAGGTCCGTGATCCACGACCTGAAATAATGGCCGACCGTGCAATCGCGGAGAAAACAACTGGCGAACCCAACTCGCATGCGCCCCGTCACGCTCAGCGGGCGCGGTCCGTGTAGTTCGGGGCAGGCATCCCCCAGCAGGCGGCGCGTCAGCCGGGCATAGCCGGCTTGCAGCTCCCGGTCATCCTCCCCTTGGTAGGCCAGGAAGAAATTGTTGTGTAGTTCCAAGGCGTTCAAGCGCTGCTCTGCGGTACCTGCTGGAGTCCTGGCCTGCGCGATCAGCGCCTCCAGTTCCGTGGAAAAACGCTCCCGGACAGTCGCCAGCGCCTCGGACGAATCATAGACGGCCGGCAGCATGAGGGCGGCTGTGATGCGCGCGGCCCAGTTCCCGGGTTCCAGTTCGCCCAGACGGCGGTAGCATACCCGGGCGGCTTCCACATCCCCGGCAACCGCCAATAAGCGGCCCAGGTTCTTTAGTGCGGCGGGATAATCCGGCCGCACCGCCAGCGCCTGCCGGAAGGCGCGGACCGCCTCGTCCGTGCGGTTCACGTCTTCCAAGGCCAGACCCAGGTTGTTCCATGCCTGGAAGAAATCCGGCTTCAGGCGCGTCGCCTGTGCGTAGGCTGCCGCGGCCCCCACCGCATCATTCGCCTCGTGCAGCATCACGCCCAGGTTGTAGCGCAGGCCAGAATGGCGGGGTGCCGCGTCCGCCGCTGCCCGGGCGCGGGCCAGAGTTTCGCGAGGAATCGCTATCGTTTGGGCTTTAGTAATCATATTCGCAACCAATGCCGCCGCCGAGTCAAAGCCAAACCCAGCGTTGCCGGCGGATAAACATGGAGAATTACCATTACACCTTTAGCAGCAACCGAATCAACGCCGCGGCAAGACGCAGACGAAGACCTCTGCCCTTGCGTCTCCGGAACACCCCTACCGTATCGCCCCAAGAGGCACTATATCGCTCGGGATGCGGAGACCAGTCGGTATGGATCTCCACGGCCTCAAGTTCTCCCCAACGAGCCAGAGCCCGATAGGCATCGGGATAAAAACGCCAGCAGTCTACGGGATGACGATGCTCCGGCCCGCGAGAAGGTGCAATAAGGAAAATCAATCCCTCGGGGCGCAATATCCGCACCATCTCCAGCCAGGAGAGCCAAAAGAAATCAATGTGTTCAAAAGCCTGCCCCGAGACCACGAGATCGAACGAAGCCGTGGCAAATGGAAACCTATAGGGGGAGGAAAGCACGACATCGACATTGGGGCCCACGGACAGATCCACGCCGCAATACGACCAAGAGGGAGCATCGAAAATCGGCCGATAACTGCCATACATGTCATGGCTGCCAATATCGGCAATTGTGACTTCCTGAGCACGATCCAGATAACGCGCCGCCAGATCCTGCATGTGCTCGAACGAACTTTGGTGCATGATAGTTCCACCTTGAAAGCAAATTCAGAATCAGAGCACATCAGCGAACCCCTTGCGTGTCTTCTGAAACCAAGCAAACCCCAGCCACGCGATGAGAGTTGCGGCGGCGGCGTAGATGCCGAAGATCAAGCTGTCTGGTGTTTTGCCCCATATGAGCACATCGCGCGCCTGCTCGATGGCTGGTGTGAGCGGGTTGAGGTTGAGCAGAAACTGGTATTCCGCCGGCAGGGCGGATACCGGGTAGAAGATGGGCGACAGGAACATGAGCGTCGTAGTGATGATGTTGATGATCTGCGCCACATCTCGCAAATACACGCCAAGCGAAGCCAACAGCCATGAGAAACCCATCGTAAAAAGTAATAGTGGCAGCAAAATCACTGGCAGCAGCAGCATCGTGGCATGTGGCATGCCGAAGAAGACGAGATAAAAAACCAGCCAAACGCCGAGGCTGATCAGTGCGTGAAAAAGCGCTGAACCCAGCACCACCCAGGGAAGCACTTCCAGCGGGAAAACAACTTTCTTTACATAATTGGCGTTGGAGAGAATGAGCATGGGGGCGCGATTAACGCACTCGGAAAACAGGCCGAACACCAACAGGCCGGCGAAGAGAACGAGCGCGAATTCGGTTTTGGAGTCACTGCCAGCGGTCCAGCGGGCTCTGAAGACAACGCTGAAAACAAACGTGTACACGCCGAGCATTAATACCGGCTGGAAGAAAGACCAGAGAATACCAAGTGCAGAGCCGCGGTAGCGGCCAATGACTTCACGCTTGATCAATGCATTGATCAAGCTGCGGTTGCGCCAGAAGCTGCCGATCATTTCGCGCGGTGATATGGAGAAGTGTTGCATCAGATGCTCGTGCCCGCGGGAAGGTGCGATAAGGAAAATCGGCTCAATACAGATTCAAGTGGGTAAATCGTAGCAGAAAATGGTTAGAACTGTAGAGCTTCTTGCAAAATTCCCGGAACGGAAAGCGCGCGCTGCCGAACGCTGTTCTGGGCGTTTTTTGCAATAATTCTGTCAGCTCTGGCGGGTTCAGTCAGTTTGGCTTCGCGTCGGTTCATGCTGTTGAATGTTCCCCATTGCATTATAAGGTCACGCTGTGTAGTATTCATCGAGAGCGTTAATGTTCATTTCGGCAAATAACATCTTTTGCCGGCAACGGCCGCCCTTTACCCTCCTTTGTTACCCCCATGAATTCAATAATCCCGCACGGCATCACAAACGCCGCCGCCTGGGGCGAGGTACATTGGTTCGCCGCCACCCGCAAGGGATTTGCCGATGTTCTCTAGCCTCGCTGCCCCGGCGATTTGCGCCGAGGCGCTGTCCAAGTGCTATCAACTCTACGCCCGGCCGGCCGACCGCCTGCGGCAACTGCTGTGGGGGCGCAGGCATCGTTACTACCGCGAATTCTGGGCCTTGCGCGAGGCAAGCTTCGAGGTGCCTCGCGGCGAGGTGCTCGGTGTGGTTGGCCGCAACGGCGCCGGCAAGTCAACGCTGCTGCAGTTGGTATGCGGCACGCTCGCTCCGAGCAGTGGCACCATCGCGGTCAATGGCCGGGTGACGGCACTGCTGGAACTGGGGGCGGGTTTCAATCCAGAGTTTTCAGGCCGCGAGAACGTGTATCTGGCCGCCTCGATCATGGGCCTGAGCACAGCGGAGGTCGAGGCGCGCTTCGAGCAGATCGTGGATTTCTCCGGCATCAGAGATTTCATCGAGCAGCCGGTTAAGACCTATTCGAGCGGCATGTACGTGCGGCTGGCGTTTTCGGTGGCCACCAATGTCGATCCGGATGTCTTGGTGATCGACGAGGCGTTGTCGGTGGGCGACGGCGAGTTTGCGCGCAAGTCGTTCGATCGCATCATGGACTTCAAGAAGGCTGGAAAGACCATTCTGTTCTGTTCCCATTCCCTTTATCAGGTGGAGGCAATTTGCAGCCGCGCGCTGTGGTTGGACCGTGGGCAAATTCGCGCCCAAGGCGCGGCGGCAGAGGTGGTGCGCGCGTACAATGATTATTTGCCTGCCCCAGCGGCGCCAGAAGCAGAGGCCACGCAGATTGACGAGGAAAGGAAGGTGGCGCCTGCAAAAGGTGTCGCCCGGCTGAGTGGGATTAAAGTAACGGTGGACGGCCATACCGGTCACAGCCTGGAAGCAGTGAGCGGGAAAAGTGAGGTGACCATAGATGTCGCCTTCATATCCGACCCGTCTTTGCCTTGCCCCAGCGTCGCGGCGGGGTTCATGTGGCAGGACACCCGTGTGGTGTGCAGCGCTTCAACCTATTGGGACCGGGTGCCGATTGAGCGCGCGCCTGATGGTAGTGGCGAGGTGGGACTTGTTTTCCCGCGGCTGCCGTTGCTGAAAGGAAGTTACTGGGTTGCGGTGTATCTTTTTTGTGAAAATGGCATTCACGTTTACGATTGCACCAACGTCGCGGCTGAAATCAAGGTAAGTCAAACCAACCTTGAGCAGGGAATAGTTTCGCTGCCCCATTTTTGGAAGAATTGAATTCGCCCCTATAAAGCATGGGTGGTGAGTCGGCTACTGAACAATCAACATGAGGATAACGTCGACATTGGAGATCGCGTCTTCCACCCGTTGCTGGCTTACGTCGAGAAATTCAACGCGGGAGGGCGCGACAAATCACGCCGCTAATGGAACTTGGCGCTGAAAAATTGTTCAACATTGTCCGCCCACAAAAAAAAGGCATACGAGATCCTCGTTCTCCGTAAGGGCGGCAGGTAGCGCTAGGACCAGGGCCGACTGAATTCTGCAATGATGTCGTGGAACTGCTGTTGCGGAGCCCGGGCTAGGGGTTTTTCGAGTACCCGCAACAGATGCTGAGTCGTATGCTGGGGATTGTTTTCCGGGAAAACCGGAGCATCGAAATACAGGTGATGGCACCGCTGCCGTGGCCGGTACTGGATGCTGGCCGGCACGATGGGAACGCCAACGATGCGAGCCAGGCGGGCGGGCCCACTTTGCATAAAGATGGTATGGCCGAGAAATTGGAACTGATGTTCCTCATACCGTTGACCATGTTCGCGAACATCGAGCGCCACACCCAATACATGGCCGCTTTTTCTTAGCCAATTGATCAGCAGCCGGGGGGATTGGTCGGTGAAAAACATGGGGTGGCCATAGAGACGGTTGCCGCGCAAGTGAACGCCCTTCCAGAAATGTTTTTCCTCGGGCGTCATGATTTCCAGATTGCGCCGGGAGGCGATGGCGGTATACGGGAGGCCGAGGCGGTGGGCTATGGCGCCGCCCGTGAGGAAAAAGCTGCCATAATGCAGAAAGGCTACCATCGCTCCGCTGTTGCGGGCCGCTTTCAGCAGATGCTCCTGGCCGTGCATCACCACCAGGCGGCGCGCGTAGCGGGCGGAATAATGAAACGTTTCCTCGCGCATGAAACGGCCGTAGTCAGCCAAGGTGTAATTTTCCAGCAGCTCCGGAGGCGCCGGCCAGAGGCGCTGACGCACCGCCGCGAGGCTATCGAGGATAGAGGCTCTGGGCAGTATCACGAGCGTCGGTTATTGTGCATCAAGACGGCGCAAATGATGTTGCCAAGTACTCGCGCGACCGCATCGTTGGCCTCGCCGAAGCGGTGCATGCAGCCGTGGTGCATCGCTGGCGGGCGTGCAAGCGCGAACGGCTCGATGAGAGTGGGCCCTGAACAACCTGGCCAACTTTCAATCCGCTTTCTTTCATTGGGTCGAAGCATGAATTCGTTCAAGGTGCAGTGCCAGTGCATGCAATGGCTCGGACCGGTCGAACAGTTCTCCGCTGTTGACCAGAATCCTTTGCTTGATCGCCTCCTTGTACTGTGCGTCGGCAGCAAGCCGCAGCGCGATGGCGACGTAATCCTTGGAATTATCCGCGATCAGCTCGGGCACACCCAGGATCTCGAGCATGGCCTTGCTTTGCCGTCCGCGCATGAAGGCCCCCGGAAGGGTAACGACGGGTGCGCCGGCGCTCAAGGCATCGAGCGATGTGTTTCCGCCCGACCAGTGAACGGTATCAAGGACCGCATCGGCCAATGCCAGAACCGAGCGGAATAGCACTGGGCTCAACCGGGGCAGGAATTTTATCTGGTTGCGCGGTGACATTCCTCGATCGACCATTGCGCGCGTGATGCGATCCAGAAATGATTGTGTGACCTGCCTGTATTCGGACTGGAAGAACACGATGACCGCCTTGTCATCCGCCGCCAGGATTTCGAGGTAGAGCCTGTCGTTATCCGGNNGCGAACAGGTGAAATAGTAATCGACAAGGTCGCTGCCGGTCGTGACCGGGTGGCCCCATGCGGCACATTGAACCGGAGCGAGCCTCATGTTCGAAAGCACGCAGTTCGTGCTCTGCATGCCGATTTCCGGATAAATGAGGATATCCGGCTGCAATTCGAGAATCGCCGTCGCGATGTCGAGCGTGCTGCCGCGCTGGACGACAAACTTTTCGGCTGAAGCCGCGATCGCCCTGGTTGTGGCGTCGGGCTGATTGCCGGTGTAAATCACCATCGACTCGAACCTTGCCGGATCGAGGCACCCTGTCCAGGATCGGAAGTAATGGCCTATGGTGCATAAACGGAAATAACTCGAAACGAATGCGACCCTGATTTTCCCGCCGCGCTTGGCTGACGGGCGGTCCCACTCGACGAGGTCCGGACGCGTGCGCGTGATTAGGCGCCGGAGAAGCCTTGCGTATTCGCTCTGCAGCAACAAGTCGTCCCCGCCCTGATAGGCGAGGAGGAAATTGGTTTGACTGAGGTTGAAAACCTCTTCCGAGGCCGGCCAGGAGCTCTCAAGCGCGGCGTGCATCGCCGCCAATCCCCCGGAATATCGCCCGCGCCAGCGGTTGAGATCCTCGCGACTTTCGTAGACTTGGGGAAGAAGAAGCGCATGGCGCAGCCGGCGGCTGAAGGAAATCCTGGGACCGCCTGGCGGATTCAGAGCGGCGAGCGCACCCCGAGTGTCTCCCAGTTCGTTGCTGACCCATCCAAACAAACTTAAGTACCCATCCTGTCGGGGATCCAATGCAATCGCCTGCTGCAGACAATATTTTGCCTTGTCGAACTTCCAGCATTCGGCGTACAGACTGCCGAGCGCATGCCACGTTCCGGGGTTGCCCGGATCCAGCGCGGCAGCTTTTTCCAGACACGCTTGAGCCTCGTCGGTCTCGCCCAATGCCGATGAAACCTCAGCCAGTTTCGTCCACGCGATTGGCGCAACAAGCGTCAGCGAAGTAAGTCTTTTCCAGACGGCCCGCGCCTCCTGTAAATTGCCGCGCTCGTGAAGCACATAGTCCAGGTTGTGGTAGGCCTGCGCATAGTTGGGATCAACTGCCAATGCCGCTTCGAAAGCGTGCACGGCAATCCGGTAGTCACCCGCAACGGCAAATATGTTGCCCTTTAGGAGGAGAAAAGGCGCGGTTTTGCTGTGCAGCAGTTGATCCAACCTGTTGATCAGATGCAACGCCACGGTAGTGTTGCCGCATGCCAGTTCCGCCTTCGCCTTGTAGAACAGGGCATCGTTGTCTGCGTGATCCAGATCGACCAGGCGATCGGCATAGGAGAGGGCTGCGGCTGGCCGTTGCTTGACCAGCGCAACGTCGGCGAGGCGAAGGAGCAAGTCTCGACTGGCGGGCGCCGCCTGTAGCATGCCTTCCAGCAGTCTGTTTGCCTCGTCCAGAGCGCCCTTGCTCAGAAGTGCGTCGGCCTTCGCCAGTTGTGGATCGGATGGCATCTTTTCCGTCGCAATCGTTGGTTTGGCGGCTGCGCCGGGCAATGCCGGGAGCCAGCCCGGCACAGGCCGGGCTTCAGGCCGACTTCGGGCGCTGCTGTCGGGCTGAAGAGCCGGACCGACACTGCGGCCCTCACTTGCCGGGAGCCGGAGCGGCGGCGTCCTTCGGAGCCGGTGTCAACAGCTCGTCGGGAATTTTCGGCATCTCCTTTTTCAGCTTGTCGATGCCGGCCGTGTTCAGGACTATGCTCTTGTCGGTGCTGATGGCCTCCATGTACCGATTTTTTTCCATCGTCACGTACTTTTTCGCCATTTCTTCGAGCAAGCCCGCCTTCACCTGATCGAACGACCGCTGCCCGGGGGGCAGCTTCTTGTGCAACTTGATTACATGATAACCGAAGGGGCTCTTGACCAGCGGGCTGATATCGCCCGGCTTTTCCAGGGCGAAAGCCGCGTCCTCGAAGGGTTTCACCATCTGGCCGCGGGCAAAGGTGCCCAAGTCACCCTGGTTGTCCTTGGCTGACGGATCGTCCGAAAACTCCTTGGCCAGTCCGGCGAAATCCGCGCCGGCCAGCGCCTTGCCCCGCACTTCCTCGGCTCGGGCGCGGGCCTCCTCGTCGCTGCGCGCCTTGGCGTCCACCAGCACATGCGAGGCATGCACCTGCTCGGGAACCATGAATT
This sequence comes from Betaproteobacteria bacterium, assembly GCA_003153455.1. Classification (GTDB taxonomy): domain Bacteria; phylum Pseudomonadota; class Gammaproteobacteria; order Burkholderiales; family SG8-41; genus PALSA-1004. The sequence goes on from PLYS01000625.1 coordinate 47,915, forward strand.
CCTCGGGCTTGACGCGGTAGCGTTCCTCGGCGGCCGCGGTCAGGTCCGGGATTTTGAGTGACTTCTCGAAAGCGTCCAGCCGCCGGCCGGCCAGCATCCGCTCCGCCGCCAGGGCCATCTCTTTCCCGATCACCGGATCCTTGTCCAGTCCCAGCTTGCGGCCTTCGGCCGCCAGGGTGCGGGAGAGCAGCATGGCATTGAGCAGTTCGGTGATGCGCCGCAGGTCAAACTGGAATGGTAAGCGGTCGACCTCGGGAATCCCCTGCAATGCAGCCTCGTAATCGCTCTGGGTGAGCTGGAGGTCGCGCCAGCTCACCAGCACCGTATCCTCGTCGGCGCGCGTCGCGGCCCATGCCCCCGGCACGTGCACACAACAGGACACAACCAATACAAAAAACAAATGCTTCATGCTCGCGAATCTCCTGTGAATTCTGCCGGTGCAGAAACGCGCCCGCTCGGCTTGGGCGCGATTCTAATCGACATGGGCAAAAAAAACCACAGGCGCGGCGCCTGTGGTTGATCCCGGCGGCGGTGCCCGGCCTGTCTGCCGGGCACCGCTCCGAATACTGATCGCCGATTACGGGTCGGTGCGGTGTTCCCACCACATCTGAGTGTTCGCGATGCCGCGAGGTGACGTATCACCGGTAGCCTTCCATTCCCGAAAGTTGATGTAATACGTCTTTCCTGCAATAAGCGGCACGTCGCTATTGAGGTCAGTTACACTGCCAGATCCAAAGCGCAGAACAATTGTGCCAGCTCTACCAAGCAATAGGTCTCCGTAGACATTAATTGGATTAGCAAAGTTGTGGGCACAGGCGCTAACCNNAACGGGAATTTTGTGGCATCTGCGACGAACTGGATGGCCAACCCGGAATCACCTGAAGCATTAAGCGCACGCTGACTAGCAGGCCACAGTGCCTGCTCTAATGGACTCAAGACCTGGTCGCCAGCGCCAGTGTTAAACACCTCGCCCGCACCGCAGTTGGCGGTGTTAGTGCTGCTTAGGCTGGCCGAACAACTCGCGGAGTTTCCGCCAGTGGTGCTGCTACATGTCCAGTTGAAGGGGCCTGTGCCTGACACTCCAGAGGCCGTGCCCGCGTTGCACAGGCCGGAGCTGGGCGCGGAGCTGAATGAGCCGCCACTGGACGAACCGCAAGCACCGCCGCTAATCTGAAATGCCGAGCAGGACTGAGGAGTGCCACCGGCCAGGCCGTTACAGGTCCAGCTGAAGGTGCCGCTGGGATTCGTCGGGTTGGTGCTAACACCGGCGCTGCACGCGGCCGAGCCCGTCGGAGCGGACGCCACGTTCGTATTATTCGCGGAGCCGCAGGCGCCATTAGTCGGGGGCATGGGCGCTGAGCAGGTGGTCACATTCGCGCCGCCATTGATTCCGTTGCAACTCCACGTGAAGGTGTTGGTACCCGTCACTAAGTTCGCGACGTTACCCGTACGGCACGCCGCCGTCCCGCTTGGCGCTGTGCTGAGGGGTGTCGTGCCATTTGCGCTGCCGCACGCGCCATCGACAATCTGCGGTGCTGAACAGCTAGCAGTGCTGCCGTTGCTCGGTCCCGCACAGGTCCAGTTCCAGGTGTTGCTGCTGGAGTTGCCGGTTACTGCGCTTGGTGTCCCCGGGTTGCAAATTGCAGCCGGCTGAGTCGCGGACGCAGCTACGGTGCCGCAAGCACCAGCGATCGGTTGCGCGCCGAAGTTGGCGGTCACATTACGCAGAGTCGCCATGCTGACCGTGCAGGTGTTGCCGGCGATGCCGCTGCAATCCCCGCCCCAGCTCGAAAAGGTGTGGCTGGAGGAGTCGGCGGTCGCCGTCAGAACGACGGTGGTGCTGGTATCGTAGCCGAAGGCGCAATTGATGCCGCCAGCGACGGTGCAGGCATTGATGCCTGCCGGGGCGCTGGTCACCGAACCTCCATTGGAAACGGCAACGGTCAGGATCGGCTGTGAGAGCGTGACGACGGCCGCCTGACCGGCAAGGACCGGGCGACCGCTCGCGTCAAGGCCGCTGGCCGTGTAACTATGGGTGCCGCTGGTGAGAAGCGTAGTGAAATTAAGATCCGCCAGGGTCGCCGGGAAGGTGAAAGGGCCGAACACGACAGGGGCAGGGTTAGTCGAACCGGCATCTCTCGTCCAAGTAATGCTGGTCATGTTGGAGCTGCCACAATTGGCCTTCAGCACCGCCTGGTTGCTGGGGAGGATCAAGGACAGGGTGACGGCGCATTGAGCCCACGCGCCGCCGGTCGCCAGCAACTGCAAAGCCAGCGCGAGGAAGCTGCCCTGCGCAAGGCGGCGCCAGGATGCCAACGAAAGAATTTTTATCATTTGATACCTCTCTGAAAGCGATAGGGGAAATACGCTAACAAACCTTAACGCAGGTTAGCAGCCGTCTGAAGGCATTTTGTCACGCTTCGCATTATATGCAGGCCGTATTCGATGAGATCACGGTAATGGGCGCTAAATTGTAGAGTCCGTCGAGACCAAAGTTATCGGGCAATTATCGGGATATTGCCGGGTTTCGATGCATTAAATAGAGCGGCTTTATCCACCTTTATTCACCTTCACCTTGTAGAGTCGACTATGGCGTTTTGGTTCAACCGCAAGCTCAAGGCGATCCCGGCCATTTTCAGCGACGACGAAGCCGATATCGCAGCCAATCAGCCCCGGCGCTTTGGACTTGAACAGGTGCTCGAAAAGCGTGGAGTTACAATCCAATTTTCCTTTAAGCCGCTATGGTTAGGATCTATTCACATAAATCACATTAAATACTAGCAGCAACTCCATGCCATGTAAAGTATTTAATTTATTTTCATTTTGGCGGCGCTCAATTATAAACAGCGAGGATTTCCAAATGACGCCCTCGGCAGACTCGGGCTATAACCGAAAACCGGGGTACGAAAAAAAGGCGGGGGAACTCCCCCGCCTTGAATGTCGCAGAAAAATGCTCTGCTGAACCGCTTGCGCTTTCTGTTACGGATTGATGTTGCGCGAGTAGCGGTGCGTGTAACTGCCGCCGTAGTTGGCCACCGTGCTGGTGTTGACGAAGGACACTGCGGAGAATCCGAGCATTGGCAGGCCGGTGTAGACCGAAGCAGTGGCGGGCCCTACCAGGCCAGTGTAGATGTTGGTCCGGACGGTAGACCCGACTGGGGCGGTTCTTGCCTGCGCAAAGGCCATGCGTATCCAACCCTCGGTGAACCCGGGGTTGAGGGTCATTCTAATACCGGTAGTGGCAAGAACACCGCCATTACTGTTCAGAACGTTGCTGATAGTGCCACCGGCGCTGTCTATGGAGATCACGTTGACTTCCCAGCATAGGTTCTGGCCGGGTTGGGTTCTCGGCGGCGAGAATCCCAGACCGGTCGTGATAACGCCTTCCTCCCGGTTGTAGGCCGTCGGTGTCGTTAGTTCGCAAGCACCGGTCGAGGTGAGCGGCGCTCCAATACCTGCAGTAAGTGACACGAACGGCAGCTTGTTGGCAATCGCGGGCTCAGCCAAGTGCAGCCGCTTGGTCGGGAAGTTCACCACCCAGTCGGTGCCAAGGGTCGGAGCCGTCGGACCACCTACGGCGTACGCGTACTCGTTAATCACCGCGTTGCGCATGAACAGGGCAGTAACAGGCATCGCAGGGGGGAGTATGCCGATGCCCCAAGTGGTCCGCACCACATCGGTACCGCTGAATACGGCACTGTTTTTCGGATTCACGTCGCTCAACTGGGGTTGAATGCTGCCCGGCTCAAAATGCAGGGCAATGGCGCTGAAATTATCGACCGCCACGGCATCATAGGTGATGTCGGTGCCTTCGTTCGGGTTGATAATGGTGGCGGCGCCGGAGAGGCCACCCGTTGGGGGGAAGACGCCATCGTTGGGAGGCGTGTTGTAGTCATTCGCGCCGGGAAAGGGCGGAGTCCAGGCAGCGCGAATGCCGGCGCAATTCGGCGGGACACCGGCTGAGTTGTGCAGCGACGCGTTGTAGGTATTGAGAGCAGGAGTGCCTTGCGCACCGTCGGTCACACCGCCGGGCTGGATATCAGCCATCGAGATGATTTCGACGTAACCTTCCCTGGTGCGGCTCAGAGAGTCGTCTTTCGCCAAGTCGCCGAGGTAGCCGTTGTTTACGAAGGATACCCAGCGTGCAATGCCCGGCACTGTGGAGGTCGCGCCGATCACCCCACCCGGTGGAATTTCAGGCACCGTGCAGGAGTTGTCCGTCGTCGAAAGCCTCGCGTTGGCGTCGCCAACGTTGCGGGTGATGTTCCCGACCCACATGTCGTTGGGCGACAGGTAGAGGTTGAAGTCAAGCACTTCGACGCTGTTCTTGCCTTCGAGGAAGCGAACCTTAACGGCCTTGCCATTGACGCTGTCGGAGTTGACAACTGAGATGTAGGTGTCGAAGGCCGTGCTGCCCTTGTTCTGCACCGTGTAGTACGGGTAAATCAAAACCATCCCCTGGCCATCGTTACCCAGGTTAACCGCCTGGGCCGCTCCAGCAACAGTGCCAAGCGCGGCGGCAACGGCGGCATTAATCATTCTTGTCTTGAATTTCATCGCTTAAGCTCCTTTGTACATAAAGTAATTGACATCAACGTTGATACTCAGAAGTCCGAGCACGCAGCATGTTACCGCAGTTACCGCAACTTGCCAAACCCTGGGTCTTTCCGGCCCTGAAGGCCTTGTCCGATGACACAAAAAACACTCCCAGAAACCACACTTTTTACACTATACCACAAAACCGTTATAGCGCGTCTGCCGGCACGTACCACCAGCCACCCGCGGTGTTGCGCCACGTCTCAGCCATTATCTGATCACTTTCGACCGTCCTCCCGATCCGCAGCTTGTAGGCATATTTCACATCAATCCGGACCGCGCAAAGATCGTCCGCCGAACACTCCACCTTCCTGACGCTTGCCGCTTTCCACGTCACCATGCCCGATTTGCGCCGGAAATCCTCCAGCTTGACGACGGAGCGCGAGGCAGGGCTCATCAGTTTGTAGGCTGCTTCGAAATCCCCTTTCATCAACGCATCCCAACGCGATTGTGCAATTCTAGCCACCACTTCCTGCTTGTCAAGCGGCGCGGCCGATTGCTCGGGAACGCTTGCGCACGCCGATAGCGCCAGTAACAACATCGCGCCGATCCACCTCCCGGGTTGCGGCAACTTGCGGCGGAGCACTGTTGCAATTTCATGTTTCTCAGTCATATGCGAACAGATACTAACCAAGATTCTCCAGAAACGTCAACGATGCTGTGCACTAAAGGGATGATGCACTCGCAGTGTGTTGCATAAATACAACATAAACAATGATTCTTCGTCATGCCATTCGTGTTCGTTAACAAATCGAATAGATCAAGCTGGCGATCTGAATGAATCGGTCGATTCCGGCTCTGGCGCCATACTGTTCATTTAAGGATAATGCGGATTCGACGGTTCATTTTCACGCGCATCGGCTCACCTCCTTGATCCAGAGCGGCCTCGTGAATCAAGGTGCGAATGGCGAAATGCGCCAGCCATAAACCGTAGAACTCCTGCTTGACCAACTCCGGGGTCTTGCTGCGCAGTACCACTTGGGCACCTGTCAGGTGCGTCTTGAACTTCTCCAGGGTGTTCCCGATCTCCTGGCGCTCGTGATAAAGCGCCGCCAACTCCTCGGCCGGGGCGCTCTTTGGATCGAGCAGTGTGGTCAGCAATCGATTGCACGGTTCGGAGTCGGTCAAAGCGGGCAGCCGGTAATCGATGACCCGCGCCACGATGCCGGGTGCGCGCACCCTGCGCGCTTTCGCGCCGGGATGGATTGTGCTCAAGTACGAGCCGTCGGGAAACGAGCGTTCGATCGGCAGAATCAGGTTCTTCTTGCCGCGCCACAACAACTGCGCTCCGGTGGCCGCCGCCGCTCGCCACAAATCATAGCTGCTCAGTCCGCGATCGGCCAGACACAGCATGCCCCGCTCCAGCGCCTCGATCGCCTGTCGGGCCAGCGCCATCTCGCTCACCCGGCAGCCGCCCATGCGCACCCCGAACAACACATGCGTGCCGTTCTCCAACAGACCGACAAAGCGCACCTGCGGATAGCCGCTGCGTCCCTGTTGGCTACCGGGATAGCCAAAGGCCGTGGCATTGGCCGCTTCATCGGCTACCTCCAGCGTCGAACCCTCCAGCGTTACCACGCGCCAGCGCCGATACCACGCGCCTGCGGTCTGGCGCTTTGCAATCGGCCGAATCTGTCGACGGGCCAGCCTCTCCATGACTTCGTATCCCAGGCGAGTGCGCGCCTGCGAGATTCCCGATTTGCCCACCGCGCGCTTGCCCAGCGCCGCATCACCGAGAAATTCCATCCCCTGGGTCACACAGCGCAGCACTTCTTCATAGGCCGCGCCCATGTACAGGGGCAGTGCCATCACGTAATAGACCATCGCGTGCGCCGGCAGGTCGCGCTGGCGCTGGCTTCGCCGGCCGCAGGAGCGCAGCACTTCCTCGACCACCTCGCGCGGACAGGTGCGTGCCAGCAAGCCGGTGCTCAAGTAGTCCGACAGCCGTGCCCCCGCTCCCAGCATCGCCTTGGTTCGCGCCATGTCACGCTTCTCTCCCGGAAAGCGTGCAGATTATCAGGGAATTTGTTAAATGAACAGTATTGGCTGCATCCCGTTTCCTCTCTGTTTTTACTTGAGCCGCGATTAAACCCGCGTGCCGGATGTTTCACAGGCTCGTAGAAAATGCGGCAACCCCGGCTGATGCTGGAATTCGATCCCGACGGCAACTTCATTCGCGAGATCGGCAAGAACCTCTACGCGTGGTCGTTCGGACATACCGTGCGCATCGACAAGGAGCAGAATCAAATCGCGCGTGGCGAAAGCCGACAAGAACGGCAAGGTGCTCTACGCATCCGCAGAAGTAGAACAGACCTCGGCAGCGAACCGCTGACGACGAGGGCGCTCGCGCCTCCCAGGCTGTCCAGCGCCCCTTCCCCCGGTCCCCTCGCCGCCGTCAAGGCGAGGTATGACATTTGCAATAACTTACTTGAGGTACGGCCGCCCGATGCAAACGCCGCGCGCGCCCATCGCGAGGCCCTTGACGATGTCCGTGCCGCAGCGGAACCCACTGCCGATGCGCGTGGTGTCGTGCAGGCGGCGGATAAAATCCCACGTCAGGTTGGCGGACCGAAAGCCGGTCACGCGGGACAAATCAACGCCATCGTAGTTGGGCCTGCGTTCACGGTTGCCACCGGCGCAGTCCCTTGCCTGAACGGGGTCATCGGGTGCAGGATTGCGATAATGTGGCTTGTCCGCACCCGATTCGCCACACCCAACGCGACCACGACGCCGCATGCAGCGCTCGATGTGGGCTTCGGCGCCCGTCACGCGGGATCTTCAGGCTTATATGATTATGAAAAAGATCGGCCGTAACGATCCATGCCCCTGTGGCAGCGGCAAGAGATACAAGCAGTGTTGCGGGTCGCTTGAGGAAGTTCAGGCGGCAACGACGCACTCCGTGGATACGTCGATCCCCAAGGCCATCCAGGCCGCGCTGGAGCACCATCAAGCCGGGCGTTTGCCTCAGGCAGAAGCCCTCTATCGGCAAATACTCCAGGTAGCGCCAAACCACCCGGATGCTCTGCATCTGTTAGGTGTGATTGCCCGCCAAGATGGAAAAAACGAGATAGCCGTTGAACTTATCACCAAGGCGATCAGCGTAAATCCATCCAGTTCAATGTATTGCAACCTGGGCGCTGCGCTCAGAGATCAAGGCAAACTCGACACGGCGGTCGAGAGCTACCATAAGGCACTCTCGATCAAACCGGATTTCGCCGAGGCGCACTACAACCTGGGGATTGCGCTCCAGCAACAAGGCAAGCTCGACGCGGCGATCGAGAGCTACCACAAGGCAGTCTCGATCAAACCGGATTTCGCCGAGGCGTATAGCAATCTGGGGCTTGCGCTCAAAGATCAAGGCAAGCTCGACGCGGCGGTCGAGAGCTACCATAAGGCGCTCGCGATCAAACCCGATTTCGCCGAGGTGCATAGCGACCTGGGGATTGCGCTCCAGGAACAAGGCAAGCTCGACGCGGCGGTCGAGAGCTACCACAAGGCACTCTCGATCAAACCGGATTATGCCGAGGCGCATAGCAATTATCTGATGACTACGCAATATGGCCCTGGTCATTCCCCGGTTGAACTCCTCGCCTACCATTTGGATTTCGCAGAACGGTTCGAGGCCCCGCTACGCGCCAGTTGGCCGTCACATGACAATTACCGCGATTTACAGCGCAGATTGAGGGTGGGTTTCGTGTCCGGTGATTTGTGCACACATCCGGTTGGTTTTTTCATGGAAAGCGTCCTCGCCCACCTGGACCAACATGCATTGGATATTTTTCTCTACCCCACTCACTCACAAGTCGACGCGCTCACCAAACGCCTACAGGGCATGGGGTTCGCCTGGGAATCCCTGGTTGGGCTATCTGACGACCGCGCTGCCGATCGCGTCCGCGAGGACGCCATCGATATTCTGGTCGATCTCTCGGGGCACACGGGCCACAACCGCTTGAGGCTCTTTGCCCGCAAGCCTGCGCCAGTCCAGGTCACCTGGCTCGGCTATTTTGCCACCACCGGCTTGCGGGCGATGGACTACATCCTCTGCGACCGGTATGTAGCCCCAGCCAATGAATCTGATCACTTTGTCGAGAAGCCGTGGTACCTGCCCAATACGCGCCTGTGCTTCACACCACCGCAGGATGAGATTGCCGTCGGTGCGCTGCCGGCCTTGATAAATGGGCGGGTAACCTTTGGCTGCTTCAATAATCTCACCAAAATGAATGATGCCGTCGTAGCTCTGTGGGCACGCGTGCTGCACGCCGTGCCGGGTTCCCGTCTGTTTCTCAAGACCAATCAGCTTAACGACCCATCCATGCAGCGGGCCACCTTGTCGCGTTTTGCCGATCGCGGTATTGCTGCGGAACGGCTCGCTCTGGAGGGGGCTTCTTCCCGTGCCGACTACCTGACGACATACAACAGGGTCGATATTGCATTCGACCCTTTCCCCTTTACCGGGGGCACCACCAGCGTAGAGGGACTCTGGATGGGGGTGCCTGTGATAACGAAACGCGGTGATCGGTTTATTGCTCGCCAGGGCGAAAGCATTCTTCACAATGCTGGTTTGCCAGACTGGATCGCCGCAGATAATGAAGCCTATGTAGCTATCGCTGTCGCGCGTGCTACCGATCTGTCCGGCCTTGCCACATTACGCGCCAAGCTTCGTTCCCAGTTGCTTGCCTCCCCTCTGTGCGATGCTTCCCTGTTTGCCCGCAACCTCGAAGCTGCCTTTCGGGGAATGTGGCAAGCCTATTGCAGCCAAGAGCACAAAGGCAAGCCTGTCGCGCCGCCCATTGGCGCAAGCGATGGAGGAACTGGAGCAGGATAGAAAATCCGCACCGATGAAAAACGAGCTGCTGACGCGATGACAGCTTTGCGTTGCTCCACCACGACGCGCTGCCGATTTCCGTGGAAGGTGTCGATTCCCGGCGTCTCGAGGTCAGACGCGCGAGATCCTCACGCACCTGGGCCGTTCGCAGCCCGAGGCGCTCGAGCGCGCACCGCCCGTGCCACTCGAGGCCTGGCCTGCGTACGCGAGCCTCGCGCTGACGTATGACTCCGTACCCGACATCGCCTGAAGCAGCCCGCAAGGAGGGCGGCTGGGCCCCCACGGTAAATTTGTTCTCAAAGTCTGCGGACAGGGTTAGTGAGTTTTTGGTCATTCGCAAGTAGTCGAAGACGAGACGGGTAATGTACCCACTTTTTTTGGGCATGGCAGTTCTTCGAGTCATGTCCCACCACGCTCATGATGTGCGTTTGATGCCCGGCCTCGTCGATGGCATTTTTCATGGTCTTGCCATCGATCGCCACTGCATCGTCGTGCACCGCCCAGGCCTGATTCCAGGCATTGAGCGCCTGATCCAGCACCCCCGGGTCAATGCGGACCAGGCAATCGCGAATAACAAATTCGCTGGGGACGACATAATGTCTGTTCTCACGCCGACAGCCGAAGCGTTCGCGGGCTTTCTGTCCCAAGGCATCGGCCCAATCGGAGATGGCCTTGTAACCGCGCATGCCGCACAGGATAGCGCCCGCCGCAATACCCAGCACCACAGGCATCCGATGGCGTCGCCCCTGAGCGCGGCGCGGATCGCAAATGGTAGTGAAGCACTGCGGCAGCGATCGCATCTGTTCGGCATTGAGCATGATCTTGGGTACTCCATTAAGTTGAAGGTGATCCCGGTTGGGGTGGGTCAATCGCGCGCGGGGATTTCGGCACAAGGGGCGAACAAAGACCCGCTTGGGAGCGTCGGCTTGTGCGCTGTAGCCTTCCCGGGTGCGCCGGTATCCCTTGGTCAGCCCCAGTTCAATCCAATTGGCCGCACGATAAACGCCGCCATGGAAGCGCCGGGGATCGACAAAGGTCTCCAGCAGCAGCAAGGGATGTCCGAAGCGTGCCTGCCAATCGGCCACGACCCGGCGTTCGGTCAGCGACAGCACCCGTGAGCCAATATTCGGCCGGTGCCAGTCGGGCAGTATCAGGAAGCGACTGTTGTTGGCGATCAGTCTGAGCCGATCATACTGGGAGCGAAAGTCCCAGCCTATCCAGCGATCACGAACACCGCATTTCAGGGCTGCGGCCGATAGGCTCAGCTGCGCCACCCACTGCTCGCGCCAGGTCGCGACATACCACACCGTCTCACCGATCTTCGGTAGCTCGCCAAGATAGTGGTGTTGCGCCATCTGCTCTTGATAGCGCCTTTCCTCGTTGCGCTCCACCGGGCGCACTTGAAGCTCCGATATTGCTTCACTTATAAATTTCTCCGATTCCATCCGGTGTGTTTATACCGGGAATCCTGGGCGTTGTCCAGCCTATTGTGCTAACTCTTTAATTTCGACAACTATTCCCTAGAGAGCAAATTAACCCTGGAGCGCAGGGCGGCGCGTTTGACTTGGCGCGCACGGGGACTGCATAATTTGCCGCAACGTCCGTTGCGAATCGCCCCGGCAGCGCGGATCGGACGGTGGAGCACGCGCGGGCAACCCCGATCGGGCGCACCGAGCACAGATCCGGCATCACTGCAGCGTTGCATTGGCCCAGGACGCCGGCAACGGGCGCATTAATTTTCCTATTTCTTTCGTGGACGCCCAAATTGTGAAGCAGTTTCGCCGCAACGTCCGTAGGTGAACACACCAAGAATGCCCCCCTTCTCTACACCCCGTACCATCACGGTATCCGTTGCCTGGCTGCTATTGCCGGCCCTGCTGATTCAGACAGCGCTGGCCGCATACCATTGGCAACCGGAACTGCATTATGACGCCGTGCACCTCTATCTCCCCCTGGCCAGGGCCTTCATGGCGTCCGGACCGGATTTCCTGCTGCAACTGGAATCAACGCGCGCCTTCCCGATGACCTATATCTGGCCAGCCCTCTTCGCCGGCGCACCGGATGTTCTACGGGCCGGCAACATTGGCGCCAGCCTGGTGACCACCGGGCTTTTCTTCCTCATCGGGCGGCAGATCGGAACTCCACTCACAGGAACCTTCGCCGCCTGGATACATGCGCTGTCGCCACTCATTCTCCCCTATGTACCGACCGCGCTGAGCGAACCCCCTTTCCTGTTGTTCACCGCGCTCTGGCTGCTCGGACTGGCCCGCCTGTTTAGCCACCAGCGCTACGCCGGGATGCTGATCATCGCCGGCCTGGGCTTGTCCATACTGACCCGCCCGCTGTGGCTGTACTGGACCTTACTCGCAATCCCGTGCTTCTGGTTCCTGGCGCGCCGCCCTCAAGTCGCGCACCGGGCAAGCGAACTCCGAAGAGCCTCCGCATATCACCTTGGCGCGTTGCTGCTGCCCGGCCTGTTCCTCCTGAAAAACCTGTGGTTGTTCGGTCTTCCGGCTCTGGCCACCGGAGCCGGCGCGCAGCTCTACTATGGCAATCATCCCTTGACACGGGGAATCGATCCGCCGCTGCTCATGCTTAACTTCGATCACCTTCGGCAGGGTCAGTTTGCGCTCGAAACCGAAACCGACAGCGGACGCAAGAAATGGGTCGTTGTCGATCCGCGGGCCGCCGATCCCCGGTCGATCCCGACCGATCGGATTCTTACGCAGTGGGGCAGTCAGCTCGTCAAGCAGCGTGATTTCCTCGAGAACGCAGAATTTTTCCTGCGCAAGGCCGGGTATGCCCTCTTTTTCACCGCTTACGATTTCCCACCGGATTTCTTGAACCTGCGCAGCTACCGGGTCTGCGAACTGCTGTTGGCGATGCTCGGCGTGCTCGCCTGCTTTCGCCAGCCAATCGTTGTGCTGTTGGCTTCGGGCCTCGTTTTTCAGCTACTCCAGTTGTCGGTCGCCCTCTACTCTCCACGCTACAGCATCGGGACACTGGAGCCGCTACTCATTCTTCTTGCCGCAGCGGGCATGACGTCCATTGTGCAGCAGCGGCAGGCCACCGGCGATTCGATCATCTTGTCCTGGCGCACGTCCTTGAGCCGTCGGATGATCGTCGTCCTGTCGCTCGCCGCCGCAATCCTGGCCGGATATTGGGAGCTCAACTTCAGCCTGCCGCCGTCCCCCAGTACGGACGGACTGCCGCTGTCGGTCGCCCTCGACCTGTCTGCAATCGCCCCGCCGGTGACTACCGGCGATCAAGTCTCTGCCGTGATCCCCGTTCAGGGCGTGGCGCCGCGTCAGCTCAATTCGATATGGGAAATCGAATTGTCGATCAAGCATTCGCCCTCCCGGCGCTGCCGGAAAATCGAGTTGAGTTTCGACACGCCTGCCCCGCAATTCGTCGGATATCGCCCCGGAAAATACCTGATGCCCGTCCTCGATGATGGCCTGCGGCACATCTATCGGGTCGGCGCCAGCCCCAATGTCAGCGCCAGCCCCAATGCCTCGCCGCTTTTCCCCGCGGGAAACGGAAGCCTTCGTCTTACGGCCGATTGCGGCCGCAACACCCAAGTCGAAATACACCGTTTACGGTTCATCGAATCGCTACTACCCGACACGCTGAGCGGATCTCAGTAGGTCAGCCGCTCGACAAGAAATTGCAGCCAGGGTATATCGACTATCAACAGCAGCATGACCACAATCCCGAGAAAGACAACATAGGCCATGAATCCTCGCTCGCGGTAGATCTTCTCCGGATCCTGAGACTGCGAGTACGGTTTCATTCCGATCGCCAAATACCACACGAACAGCAGCGCAAACAACGGAAAACTAAGCAGTAGCTCAATGCGGTACTTGATCAGGAAGATGCCGAGGAACAAAGCCGAGCTAAGGGCGTAAAAAAAGGAGGTCAGTAGCAGCTTCTCCTCCGTGTAATAACGGAACGACCGGCGATACATGCCAGCCTGCTCTGCGTTACCGATCGCCCGGAATTCCGCATAACGCTTGACCGCCATCAGAAAGGCGCCGCCCATCCAGTACGCTATTACGATACTGGACGGCGGCAACGACCCGGAAATCAAGGCGGACCAACCGAGCAGCAGACGCAAGGGATTATTGACAGACTCGGACAGTACATCCAGGTAGACACGATCTTTGGACCGTATCGGGCGGACGTTGTAGATCAGGCCCATCACCAACAGAAAGACGGAGAAAATCACGAACTCGCGGGTGAGCAGGGATGCCAGAGTCAGCCCCGCAATACTCAGCAGGACATATTCCAGATAGACGTAACGGGCCTTGACCTGTCCGCTGGCCGAAGGGCGACTCCATTTGGTCGGATGGTGGTGATCGTATCCGGCGTCCAGCCATTCATTGATGACGTAGTTGGCGGAGGTCACCAGGCACGTGCTGAGCACGGCGATAAAAACCGGCGCGATCGCATTCGAAATCTTTATGCCGGTGAACAACAGCGCAAGGACGAAACCTGGCCCCATGAAGATGTTCTTGAACCAATGGTCCAAGCGGGCAATCTTGAGGTACGGATTCATGAATTCGGCTTCTTCTTGAACACCACGTACAACGAGTCACGCAGATTGAGCGGCACCGTTATTCTCCGCATAAATGACAGTACCGGAACTCTGAAAGGGCGAGGCAGGTAGCAATTAGCCCGCACCATCAGGTAATCCAGACTGAAATACCAGCCTGGTCTCCCGACTGCGACTGGCGCGAGCCCGGCACTATCCAATGCCAGTTCCAGATTGCGCCGATCGAAATAACCGATGTGGGCGATCCGGAAGTGCCACCATTTTGGCCCCATTAATCTCGCCACGATCGATTTCACGTCCGGTGTGACCACCAGACCGATGCCATGGTCTGACAACTGTGATGCCACGTGCCGCAGCAGTTCGACCGGGTTAGGTACATGCTCGATCACGTCTACCAGTGTGACCACATCGAACCCCGGCCGCAGATCCTGGTGTGGATAAGTGCCCAAGTGAACCTTGAGCCCTCGTTCGACGGCACGCTGACACAACCAACGCGACGGTTCCACCCCTTCGGCTTCATAACCAAGCGCGTTGGCCTGTTCCACCAGGATGCCACTACCGGCACCGATATCCACCAAGCGGCCGCGTGGGACATGACGTCTGACGATCTCCAGCAAACGACGGGCCTGCAAGATTCGCTGCTCGCGGCCCTCCGTGTAGTCATGATCCTCCAGCGCCTCGTAGAAACGCAGCACATTCGCTAAATCATCGCATTGAAGAAAGCCGCACTGGGGACAATGGAGTAGCGTACCGGTTACCCCGTAATGACTATCGGTGATAGCAAAATGCCGGCTACCGATCTCTTCTTTTATACTAGAAGGCCGGTCCACCTTAAGGCCACTAGAACCACATACCCAGCAATTCCGACCCTTTGTCTCTGACATAGCACTGTATCCTGTATCGTTCCCCGGTTGGCATAGGACACATTCACGAACTTGTCAAGCCAAGACAGCACCAAGCGGTCCTTCCGACATATCGGGGACAGGTCAAGCGGAATTGAATTTGTGATTGCCAAAAATGTTATTTTGAACACTTGAAGTGCGATCGCACTCTATTTTAAGCCTTTGATCACTCCAACCACTCCCGGTTATCACGAAGAAATTGGGATCCATAACGGGCACGAACCTTGCCGTGAAGAGGCCGGTTTTCGGAAGCATCTCGGGCGTCAACAGGATAAATTTCCCAGAACCGGCGTTGCAAGGCATCGTCGTCTGGCCCGGCTGCCAAGTGCCCTTCAAACGCTCTAACATTAATAATAACATTGTGCATTTAAATCTATTTCCCTTAGCATTGGAAAATACTGAATGGTATAAATGGCTACCTAGATAGGTTAACCGCAAAATACATAAACAAATGCCGGGCGTATTAAAGATTGCAAACCAAAACAATATTTCTGTTATGACAAGGGGAGCGGGTAAGGGATAGGATTTTCCTATCGTTTCCAATAACATCGCGGCTTCAGCGAACCGAGGAGGAAGACCATGCTGTTCACCTGCACGCCGCGCGATCGCGCGGCATCCCGTCCCGCGAGCCGCAAAGTCGTCAAGCGCGGCAGCAGGAGCTTTGCCGTAGACCTGCATTGCCACGTGCACACACCCGCCGCCGACGAACTGGCGAAGC
>PLYS01000004.1 GCA_003153455.1 Betaproteobacteria bacterium
GCAGCGGCCGGTGCCTGCAACAGAGTTCGTTAACGCTGAGCAGATCGCACGTATCAAAACGCTGTTGGCTGAAACCGGCCAGACTCTGCAGCGGCTGCTCGGATTCCTGCGGGTCGATACTCTTGAGCAGATCCCTGCTTCGGAGTATCCGCGGGTTGAGCAACTATTGGAACGTTCGAAGCGACGGGCGGCGTAAGAACAAGTGACGGATGTGACGGATTAATGGCTTTTTGTGTAAGTCTCTTCATGAAGAGAAAATCTAAGGGCTTTTACTGAAAACCGACTAAATCTGCCACATCTGTAAACAGGGTTGAGGACGCGCTGNNGCGATCGAGATACTCGCGGCGCAGGGTGCCGATCAGCCGTTCCACAAAAGGATGCGAAGCGGGTACGTTGGGAACCGATTTGATCTCGTCGATTTCGAGTACGAGTAGGTTTGTAAACAGGGTTGAGGACGCGCTGTAGACTGAAGATTAGCGCGAGACGTCCCCAAAATTGTTCGCCATCTTTTTCCGTGCGAATTCTGGTTTTGGGGTTGATCTGGACGCGTTTGACGATATGGTCTGATTGAACCAAACGCAGTCGTAGGTCGAGGCTGCGGTCGCGACGCGAGGCACGCGGATGCCCCACATACATCGATGCGTCGCTTTCGCGCTATGCTGTTCCCGGACGCCGGATAAACGAAGGCCCGGGTAAATTCTTGGCAGAACCCCGGGCCTTCTACACGCTCGCACGCACAAAGGCGCGTTCGCGTTGCCTTTATGCCAGCGATGCGCAGCTTTGTCCAGTGCTGCGTGCGGGAAGCATGAGGACAAAAGAGAAGACGTATCGGCTGTATAACTGCCTGCGTTGCGCAGTGCAGGTGCTCATCTGCCGCGACTGTGACCACGGCAACATTTACTGTGCGGGCGAATGCGCGCAGATAAGCCGGCTCGAGTCGTTGCGCCGCGCGGCTAAATGCTACCAGTCAACGCACGACGGAGCGTGTCAGCATGCCCGCCGGCAGAGCGTCTGGCGTAAGACGCAAACAAAAATAGTGACTCATCAGGGTTCCCTTGCCGGCACTGCCACGCTCATAGTGGCGGCCGTTTTAACCCAAACCACGACCGAGGGAACCCATGTCGACATTTCATCGATTCAACCACCACCAACGCTGCAGGGCCTGCCGCGCGCGAGGCTCAGTGCGGCCCCTACGTGCGCGCATGCTCGCTGGCACGCCCATCGCATCACGCGATCTGTGCACTGCTGCAGCTTCTGCTGGCGTGCGCTGCCGGCTTTTGCTCACTTCGGTTCACTACGCAGCGGACCGTGAGCAGGGGCAGGCACGATGATCACGCGCGCGCTCGAGACCGAGATTCTGCGGCTTCATCAAATCGAACATTGGCCAATCGGGACAATTGCCACCCAATTAAGAATCCATCACGGCGCCGTGAGGCGGGTGCTCGCGCAAGCCGGCGCGCCGGCGGCGCAACCGACCCAGCGCCCCTCGATCGTGGATCCGTACCGGGCGTTCATCATCGAGACATTGACGAAGTACCCCACGCTACGCGCCTCCCGGGTCTACACGATGGTGCGTGAGCGCGGCTATCCGGGCGCCGCTGACCACTTTCGCGCGCTCATTGCACAACTGCGTCCGCGGCCTGCCGCCGAAGCGTACCTGCGGCTACGCACGTTGCCCAGAGACCAGGGACAGACCGACTGGGCACATTTCTCAAAGCTCACCGTGGGGCGTGCGACGCGCCCGCTGATGGCCTTCGTGATGGTGCTCTCGTACTCGCGTAAGTTGTTCCTGCGCTTCTATCTGGGCGCGGCGATGAACTACTTCATCCGCGGTCATGTCGATGCGTTCGCCGCATTTCAGGCGGTGCCGCGAGTGATGCTCTATGACAACCTTCGCAGCGCCGTGCTCGAGCGTTCGAACGATGCGATCCGCTTCAATCCCACGCTACTGGAGTTGGCCGCCCACTACCGCTTCGAGCCGCGCCCGGTGGCGGTGGCGCGCGGCAATGAAAAAGGGCGAGTCGAAAGAGCTATTCGCTATGTGCGCGACGCCTTCTTCGCCGCGCGCACCTTCCGCGATCTGGATGATCTGAATGCGCAGGCCGACGCCTGGTGCCAGGGTCAAGCGGCCGACCGGCCGTGCCCGGAGGACCGCACCCGCACTGTGCGCGCGGTCTTCGAAGAAGAGAAGCCTCGACTGCTCAGTTTGCCCGACAATCCGTTCCCGACTGAGGAGCGCCTCGAGGTGAGCGTGCACAAAACCCCCTACGCGCGCTTCGATCTGAACGACTACTCGGTGCCGCACACACACGTGCGCCGCACACTTATCGTGCTCGCCACGCTCGATACCGTGCGCATTCTCGATGGCCAGAAAGTGCTCGCCACCCATGTGCGCAGTTTCGATCGCGGGGAGCAAATCGAAATACAAGCTCACCTCGAAGAACTCACCGCTCACAAGCGCGCCGCCCGTGCGCACCGTGCGCAAGACCAACTGCACCACGCCGCGCCCAGCGCGAAGCTGCTGTTCCTGCGTGCCGCTGAGCGCGGCGCACACCTGGGCGTGCTCACCCGCGGCCTGCTCGCGCTTCTCGACACCCACGGCGCAAGCGCGTTGGAAGCGGCCATCGCCGCAGCTCTTGCCGAAGACGCCGCGCACCTGGGTGCCGTGCGTCACTTCATCGATTGCCACGCCCACGCCCGCGGCCAACGCCCACCCATCGCGGTGGTGCTACCCGACGACCCGCGCCTGCAGGCGATCAACGTGCGCCCGCAGCCGTTAAGCGATTACGAACAACTCACCAACAAGGACACCGACCATGAACGCACCGACGACGACAGCGAACCTAAACCTTGAGACGGTCCGTCAGCGCCTGCGCCAGCTCGGCCTCTACGGCCTGTTGGCTCTCGCCGAAACCCTGATGCTCGAACCGTGGTTTGCGCGCGTGATCGAAATCGAAGAAGCCGAGCGCACGTGCCGCTCTCTCAAACGCCGCCTTGATGACGCACGCCTGGGCGCCTTCAAGCCCGTCGCCGACTTCGACTGGGCGTGGCCCACCAAGTGCGACCGCAGCTTGATCGAAGAACTGTTCTCGCTCGCCTTCATCGAGGAGTCCGCCAACGTGGTGTTCATCGGCACCAACGGCCTGGGCAAAACCATGCTGCTCAAAAACCTCGCCTACCGGGCCGTCTTGCACGGACACACCGCTCGCTTCATGCGCGCCTCCGACATGCTTCATGACCTCGCCGCACAGGATTCCACCACGACGCTTAAACGCCGCCTGCACCGCTATACCGCTCCGACTATCCTCCTCGTCGATGAGGTAGGCTATTTATCGTATGACGCGCGCTACGCCGATCTGCTCTTCGAGGTCGTGACCCGCCGCTACCAGAGTCCGGGTCACCCGATTCTTCTCACGACCAACAAAGCCTTCGGCGAATGGAACCAGGTCTTCCCCAATGCCACCTGCGTCGGCACCCTCGTCGACCGACTCGTGCACCGCTCCGAGATCGTGGCCCTGGAGGGGGAAAGCTACCGCCTCAAGGAGGCGATGGAGCGCACCGAGCGCAAAGCCAAAGCCCGTAAATCAACCCCGCGCAAGCCGCGCTCATGATGCAACCTAACGATTTGCCCCTACTGTGTCTGCCCACAGATATGTCCGATGAGGCGGTCGCCAAGCTCGTCGAGTTTCTCTACGAGCTCACCGAGGGACTCGAGCGCCATTACTTCGATCAGCTACATCGCTACTACCAAACAAAAGACTGCTCTGCGCCCGAGCCCGAACTCAATCTCGCCTCTCCGACAAGCGATCCGCCTTTCTGATCACGTGGGCGCACCGCTGCGCCCACGGCAACTCGCTCGCAGCAAACGCCATAACCGACAGCCCATGATTCCGTCGACATCCAATCAGCCGCCTTTTTTAATCCCCACCAACA
>PLYS01000286.1 GCA_003153455.1 Betaproteobacteria bacterium
CGTTTCCCGCCGACGTCAAAGGGCTGCTCGCAGCGGCGGTGCGCGATCCCAATCCGGTGCTGTTCTTCGAACAGAAGTCGCTGTATTCGATGAAGGGCGAAGTGCCCGACGGCGAATACGTCGATCAGCTCGGCACGGCGAAAGTGCTGCGCCGGGGCAAGGACTGCACGATCGTTGCGCTCGCGCTGATGGTGCACCGCGCGCTCGAGGCTGCGGAGATTCTCGAGCAGCAG
Source organism: Betaproteobacteria bacterium (assembly GCA_003153455.1). Classification (GTDB taxonomy): domain Bacteria; phylum Pseudomonadota; class Gammaproteobacteria; order Burkholderiales; family SG8-41; genus PALSA-1004. The sequence goes on from PLYS01000286.1 coordinate 234, forward strand.
CNNTGCGGCTGGGGCGCCGAGATCGCTTCGATAGTCGCCGACGAGTGCTTCTGGGACCTCGACGGGCCGATTCTGCGCATCACGACTCCGCACGTGCCGCTGCCGTCGGCCGATCTGCTCGAGGACAATACGATCCCGTCGGCCGCGCGCATCGTGCGCGAGATCCGCGCGAAAATAGACTAAAAGCGTCACCGCAAAGGACGCCAAGGACGCCAAGGAGAAACAAATGCAAACAAGATTATTCGACGACGCAATGCGCAAGGATATTGCAAAGCAGCCGCGGCTATGGGCCATCGGGTTTCCATTCACGCAGTGTTTTTTGCTGTTCCTTCGCGTCCTTGGCGCCCTTCGCAGCGTGGCTTTGGTCTTGCTGTTTGCTGTCGCGCCGCCTGTTTTCGCGGTGGGGCAGGCCGACCTGATCCTCGTCAACGGCAAGATCGTGACGGTCGACGACCGTTTCACGATCGCGCAGGCAGTCGCGATCAAGGGCGGCCGTATCGTCGCGGTCGGCAAGACGGCCGAGATCGCGAAGCTGGCCGACGCCGGCACCACGAAGATCGATCTCAAAGGCAAGACCGTCATACCGGGGTTGATCGACAACCACGCGCACTGGGTACGCGCGGCGGAACATGACGAATTGCGGCTCGACGGAGTCACCTCGCGCAAGCAGGCTTTGAAAATGCTTGCCGAGCGGGTGCGCGCCGCGCGCCCCGGTGAATGGATAGTGACGCTGGGCGGCTGGGCCGAGGAGCAGTTCAACGACGACCCGCGCGGCTTCCCGCTCGACGAACTGGATCGCATCGCTCCCAATAATCCGGTGGTATTGCAGGCTGTTTACATCCACAGCTATCTCAACACCGCGGCGCTCAAAGCGGCCAAGATCGACGAGAACACGCCCGATCCGCGCGGCGGCAAGATCGAGAAAGATGCAAGCGGCAAGCTTACCGGCATCATCCGGGGCGCCGGCGGGGTCGCGTTCGCTGCGGCCAAGATTCCGCTGTTCGAAAAGGACGAGTGGCTTGCCAATACCCGCAAGCTCGTGACCGAACTCAACTCGATGGGAATCACGGCGTGGCTCGACGCGGGGGGGCGCGGCATGGGCGCAAAACACTACGAACCCTACAAATATCTTGCCGACCACGGCGAGCTGAACGCACGCGCGTTCTATACCACGATCCGCCAGCCAGCCACCCCCGAGCAGGTCGACAAGGTGATCGCCGAAATCCAGCAGCAGAAGCCGTTCCAAGGCAACGATTACTTCAACAATATCGGCTGGGGTGAATCGACCTACGGGCCGGTAACCACGCAGCTGCTGCGCAAGGAGAGCAACACCAAACCGGAAGATATGGCGCAGTTTCGGCGCGTCGCGCAGGCGCTTGCCGAGCGGGGCCTGTATTCCAACTCGCACGTAGAGATGACCGACGTGATCGATGCCTTCCTCAACGAGTACGAGGAAATCAACAAGGTGAGTCCNNGATCCACAGCCGCCCGCTGATTCAAGGCGCATTGATGCATAAGGAGCACGGCGACAAAGCCTGGGACATGCCGCCGTTTCGCCGCGTGCAGGACAGCGGCATACGTTGGGGGCTGGGCTCCGATGCGACCGCGGTGACCACATCGAATCCGTTCTATACATTGGGTTTTGCGGTGACCGGCAAGATGGTGGGCGGGAAAAAAGTGAATCGGCAGAGCATTACGCGCGAGGAGGCATTGATCGCCCACACCCGTAGCAACGCCTTTATCGTGTTCCAGGAAGCGAACCTCGGTTCGATCCAGAACGGCAAGTATGCCGACCTGCTGGTGCTCGATCGCGACTACCTCAAGGTGCCGGCCGACCGGATCAAGGACATCAAGCCGCTCATGACGATGGTTGGCGGAAAAATTGTGTATGAAGCGAAAAAGTGAACGAGTGAACGAGTGAACGGGCGAACGGGCAACGCCTAATCCCCTTCTCCCCCGTTACCGGGGAAGAGCCAGCGCAGCGAGCGAGGGGGCCGGGCTGGGGTGAGGGGGTTCACTCGTTCACTCATTCACCATTGAAAATCGGGAGCAAGCCGCATGCACGTTACCCTGTTTCGCATCATCCGAATATGCTGGAGCCTGGCGGTGATCGTCATTGCCGTACCCGTCCATGCGGCGGCAACCGAGCATGCGGACGTGATTTTCCACAACGGCAAGATCGTGACGGTCGACGACTATTTCACGGTTGCACAGGCGGTTGCCATTAAGGGCGAGCGTGTGATGGCGACAGGCAGGAACGGCGAAATCGCGAAGCTTGCAGGCTCCGGCACGCGCAAAATAGACCTCAAGGGCAGGACGGTCATTCCCGGCCTCATCGACAACCACGCGCATTTCATGCGCGCGGCCGAGTATTGGCATCAGGAAATCCGGCTTGACGGCGTGACTTCGCGCAAACAAGCGCTGGAGATGATCGCGCGCAAGGCGCAGGAATCGAAGCCGGGCGAGTGGGTGCTGGCGCTCGGCGGCTGGTCGATTGAGCAGTTCGGCGACGACCGCAGGGGATTTACCAAAGCCGAGCTCGACGCGGTTGCGCCGAACAATCCGGTGGCTCTGCAGCTCATTTATTTCCGTATTTACACGAACACTGTGGGCCTCAAGGCGCTCGGCATCGACGCCAATACGCCCAATCCGCCCGGCGGAACCATAGCAAAAGACGCGAACGGACAACCGACCGGTGTGCTGAATGGTGGCGGCGCCGTGCGCGTGACGTTGTCCAAGCTGGGCGAGGTCGCGATGGAAAAGATGACCGCCAACGCGCGCGTGCTTTTGCGCGATCTCAACGGCATGGGAATTACCGCCTACCAGGATCAGGGCGGCCGCTCGTTTACGCCACGCTATTTCGAGCCCATCCGCACGCTCTGGGAAAACCGCGAATTGACGGTGCGTGTGTTCTACAACGTGTGGCAGGAACCGGAGTCGCCCAAGGACGTCGACGGGATACTCCCCAAGATCAAGGAGATGAAGCCGTTCCAGGGGGACAACTGGTTCGACAACACTGGCTACGGGGAAACCGTTTATTTCCCGCTGCACGACAACACGCTGGTGGCGAAGACACAGCCTTCCGCGGAGAACATGGTGCAATGGCGGCGCATCGCGCAGGCGGTTGCCGACAAAGGCATGCACCTCAACGTGCACACCCAACTGCGGGGGTCGATCGAGCGATTCCTCACTGAAATCGAGGATATCAACAAGGTCAAGCCGATCAAGGGCCTCAGATGGACGTTTTCGCACGTGGATCAGCTTGAGCCGCAGGACCTCGACCGGCTGCGCCGGCTCGGCATGTACGTGCAACTGCACAGCAGGCCCACGATTCAGGGCGTGTTGTTCCATAATGTCTATGGCGACAAAGCCTACGACATGCCGCCATTGAGGATGGTGCAGGACAGCGGTATTCCGTGGGGACTCGGGTCGGATGCGACCGCGGTCACGCCGTCGAATCCGTTCTACACGCTGGGGTGGGCGGTCACCGGGCGCATGCTCGGCGGATTCAAGGTGCTCAAGCAAACCATTACGCGCGAGGAGGCGCTGATTGCGCATACGCGCAGCAATGCTTACTTGCTGTTCCAGGAGGGCAATTTGGGTTCGCTGCAGAAGGGCAAGTATGCCGATCTGCTGGTGCTCGATCGCGATTACCTCACGGTGCCCGCGGACCAGATCAAGGACCTCAAGCCGCTGCTGACAATGGTCGGCGGCAAGATTGTGTATGAAGCAAAAAAGGCGGGAAAATCTTGAACCGCAAAGGACGCAAAGGAAAAACAAAAGACATGATCATGACGTTAATGCGTCCCGTGTTCCTTATCAGTGTTTTGGGTTTAGCTTGAAGTTGAAAGGCGCTGACCATTCTTGGGAATGCAAATTCTGCATGGTTTCCTTTGCGAACCTTCGCGTCCTTTGCGGTGAAATGTTTTTTTTGAGGGTTAGATAGATGGATGTCATCATGCCGCAGCTCGGCGAAACGGTCACCGAGGGCGTCGTCACTCGCTGGTACAAGAAAGTCGGCGACGCAGTGAAGGCGGACGAGATGTTGTTTGACGTGGAAACCGACAAGGTCAGCACCGAGATTCCGGCGCCGGCAAGCGGCGTCGTCGCNNGCCGCCGCCGGCAATCGGCTGTCGCCGGTCGTGCGCAGGCTGATCGCCGAGCATCAGCTTAACCCGGCCGATATCCGCGGCACCGGCCGCGACGGCCGTCTCACGCGCGAGGACGTGATCACTCATCTCGCGGCACGCGGCACGCAGCCTGCAGTAGCACCCGCGGTCGCGCGCGCGCCGCAGCCGACACTGCCGAGCGGCGGCGCGCCTGCGAGCAGGGAGCAGGGTTCCCGCTTGCGGGATGCGACCGACCGCGAGTCT
>PLYS01000537.1 GCA_003153455.1 Betaproteobacteria bacterium
CGCCCGATCTCGTCCTCAGCCATCGTCCGCTCGCGCTCGAGCCGCAGCAACTCATCGAGCAGCCTGGTGAACTGGGTTTGGGCTTTGAGCACGTCGGTCTGGCTGCCCTGGCCGACTGCGTAGCGCGACTCAGCCACCTTCAGGAGTTGTCCGAGCACGGCCCGGCTTTTCTCGATGAGCCGTTGAGATTCCACGGCAAGCGCGAGGTCATAGTAGGCGATCCTGATCTCGCGCAGGACGCGGTTCACCGTCTCGCGGAAGCCGTGACCCACCGACTCGGCATCCCGCGCGGCGACGTCCCTGCGCAGTTCGCGCTTGCCGGAGAACGGGAACCGCTGCGACAGACCGATCATCTTCATCGTCATGTCTTCGCGATCAAAACGCAGCGAGTCGGTCGGCAGGTTGATTACGCCCGCCTCCAGCATCGGATCATCGAGCGCGCCGGCCGCAGAAACTCTGTGCTGTGCAGCCTCCCTTTCCTTGAGCGCCGCCTGAATCTCGGGATTGGCCCGCAGCGCCTCGCTCGCGACTTCCGCGAGCGATATCGTGGCCCCGGCCGCTGATCGCGATTCGGCCGGTGTGGACGAATCGGCAGGGAGCGCTGCCATGGGCGTCCCGGCGATGATGAACCAGAGCGCAACCTGCGCGCAGGCCTTGACAGCGCGCGCTTCACGCAGCCCACAGCAATTCGGGAACGACTCAAATGGTACAAACGACATGACACACCTCCGCAACAAATGATCAACAGCAGCCAGAATATTCTGGCTGGTTTGCGCGAACGGTGTGCGTCTAAATCAGGAAGCTACAGAAACGGATCGGGATGGGAGGGTCGTGACCGGCGTACCCCGCGATGATCGGAGAGATCCAGGGGAGTAAACACTGAGCTGCGTCTGGCACTGTCAGGACTGCCGCAATCGGCGCGGCAATTGCCGGTGGCGTCGTACTTTGATCGGTTTGGTCGGCCCATTGATACAGGCAAAGATTGAGACTGATCCCGTCCGACTGTTCGCAATGCGAGGATGCAGCATTCGCCGCGGGTTGAGCGCGCATCGAGTTGGGCGTCAGACATGCATTGGCGGCAACTGCGGCCTGCGCAAAAAGCGCAGCCAGCAATACCAACCGTATGCACCCCCGTTGAACCCGTCTTGCAATCATGGCGCCATGCTACGACAAAAGACAGCAGTGCACAATTGACTTGGATCAAACATGGTTTTCCTTTCCCGCGTGGCGCAGCGGCAGTTGCCGCCGCGCTTGAATACCGCTTTCCCTGCCGTGAGTTCTCGCATAACATGTGTTTGAATATAAAGGCGACTGGCTCGTTGTTATGGCATATTCCGTTTCTGCCGATTTCGTCAAATGGTTTCGCTCCGCGGCGCCCTATATCCACGCATTCCGCGGCCGCACCTTTGTCATCGCATTCGGCGGCGAGGTCGTGGCGGACGGCAAGTTCATGGCCATCATCCACGACCTCAACCTGCTGGCGAGTCTCGGCGTGCGGCTGGTGCTGGTGCATGGCGCGCGCCCGCAGATCGAGACCCGCTTGAAGCAATTGAAACACCGCACGCGCTATGTGAACGGCTTGCGCGTCACCGACGACATCGCGTTGTCGTGCGCCAAGGAAGCGAGCGGCAGAATGCGCGTCGAAATCGAAGCATTGTTGTCGATGGGTCTGTCGAACTCGCCGATGGCTGGCGCTGACATCCGCGTCGCAAGCGGCAATTTTGTGACGGCGAAGCCGATCGGCGTGCTGCATGGCGTAGACCTCGTGCATACCGGCGAGGTGCGCAAGATCGATGTCGTCGGCATCCGCGATCGCCTCGATCATAACGAACTGGTGCTGCTGTCACCGCTCGGCTACTCGCCGACCGGCGAAATCTTCAACCTCGCGCTCGAGGACGTGGCCGCGGCAGCCGCTGTCGCGCTAAGTGCGGAAAAGCTCATATTTTTGATGGATGCAACGGGAGTCGTAACGGGCAAACGCGCAGAATTGAAGCACGAGTTGACCTGCAGCGAAGCCGAGCGGCTGCTGGCTCGGGAAGGGGTTTTGTCGGGAGACGTTAGACTGTATCTTCCGCGCGCGGTGGATGCCTGTCGCGCAGGCGTCAAGCGGGCCCACCTGCTTTCGCGCCATGCGGATGGCGCGCTGCTGCTCGAGCTGTTCACGCATCGGGGCGTTGGCACCATGTTGACGCAGGACCCGCTCGAAAAGCTGCGCCCGGCACGCATTGAGGAAATTGGCAGCATTCTGCGGCTGATCGAGCCGCTCGAGGCCGATGGCACGCTGGTGAAGCGCAACCGCGATCTGCTCGAAATGGAAATCGATCGCTTTTTTGTGCTCGAACACGACCGGGTCATCATCGGTTGCGCGGCGCTATACCCGTTCGAAGGCGGCGTGGCCGAACTCGCCTGCCTTGCCGTGCATCCGGACCACCGCCGTGCCGGCGCCGGCGAGCGCCTGCTGCATGCGATCGAAGCACGCGCGAAGCAGCGCAGGATAAAGCGGCTGTTCGTGCTGACGACGCGCACCGCGCACTGGTTCATCGAGCGCGGCTTCAGCGCGGCGCCGGTGTCGGCGCTGCCGCGCCGCAAGCAGGATTTGTACAATTACCAACGTCGGTCACAGGTGTTCATCAAACGCCTGTAGCAATGCTGTCGTCACGGGCATCAGCGGGGTACTCAAGCTTTCCTGATAAAATCCTCTTTTGGATGTAACAAATCCATAACATGACGGATGTCAGCCTGGAGTGTGCCATGGCAAGAACGGTGAAATGCGTCAAGCTCGGGCGCGAGGCGGAAGGGCTGGATTTCCCGCCTTACCCCGGCGAGCTCGGAAAGCGGGTATTTGAGAGCGTGTCGAAAGAAGCCTGGAAACAATGGCTCGAGATGCAGAAAATGCTGGTCAATGAGAACCGGCTCAATCTTGCCGACAAGAAGGCACGCGATTATCTGGCGCAGCAAATGGAAAGGCATTTTTTCGGCGGCGGCGCCGACGTTGCGCAGGGTTACGTTTCCCCGTCCAGCAAGTAGCGCGGATAAACGGCCATGATCGGGGTGAACGGGTGAACGAGTGAAACCCCCTCCCTAACCCTCCCCCTTGTCAAAAGGGGGAGGGAACTCTTTCACCCGTTCACCCCTTCACCCGTTCACTCCTTCAATGGCTAAACGACACGTTGCGCCCGAGTTGTACCTCAACCGCGAGCTTGGCCAGCTCGAATTCAACCGCCGTGTGCTCGCGCTTGCAGAAGACCGCGGCATTCCCGCGCTCGAGCGCCTGCGCTTTTTGTGCATCGTCGATTCCAACCTCGACGAGTTTTTCGAGATCCGTGTCGCCGGCCTGAAAGAGGAAATCGCAGCCGGCTCACCGCCGGGGCCGGACGGCATTCCGTTGCGTCAGGTTTTCCGCCAGGTGTCGCAGCAGGTGCAGGCTCTGGTCGCGCGCCAATATCAGCTGCTGAACGAGCAGATCCTGCCGCAGCTCGCGGCGGAAGGCATACGCTTCCTGCGCCGCAGCCAGTGGAACGAGGCGCAGAAGGAGTGGGTCAGGGAGTATTTTTTCCGCGAGCTGATGCCGGTGCTGACGCCGATCGGGCTCGACCCCGCGCATCCGTTTCCGCGGCTCCTGAACAAGAGCCTCAATTTCGTGGTCGAGCTCGAAGGCAAGGACGCGTTCGGCCGCAAATCGAGCATGGCGATCGTGCAGGCGCCGCGCGTGCTGCCGCGGGTGATAGCGTTTCCGCGCTCGAAGTCCGGCTGCGAGCACGGCTTCGTGTTCCTGTCTTCGATCCTGCACGCGCATGTTGCCGAACTGTTTCCGGGCATGACCGTGCTCGGCTGTTACCAGTTCCAGCTGACGCGCAACAGCGACCTCTACATTGACGAGGAAGAACTGCGCGAGCTCAATAGCCTGCGCAAGGCGCTGCAGGGCGAACTGTCGCAGCGCCAGTTCGGGGACGGGGTACGGCTCGAGGTCGCCGACCTGTGCTCGCCGCGCATGATCGAGGCATTGCTGCGGCAGTTCAACCTGACGCCGGAGGACCTCTACCAAGTCAATGGCCCGGTGAACATGGTGCGGCTGATCCAGGTGCTCGACACCGTCGACCGTCCCGATCTCAAGTTTCCGGCGTTCGTGCCGGGACTGCCGCGCGAACTGATCAGGTATCCGGACATTTTCGAGGCGATCCGCAGCGGCGATGTTCTGCTGCACCATCCCTATCAGTCGTTCATACCGGTGATCAATTTCGTCGAACGCGCCGCGCACGATCCGCAGGTGGTGGCGATCAGGCAGACGGTTTACCGTACCGGCGCGCAGTCGCAAATGATGGAGCTCCTGATTGCCGCGGCGCGCAACGGCAAGGCGGTGACCGTGGTCGTCGAGCTGATGGCGCGCTTCGACGAGGAAGCGAACATCAACTGGGCGCAGCGCCTCGAGGAGGCGGGCGCGCACGTGATCTACGGCGTGGTCGGCCACAAGACGCATGCGAAGATGGCGCTGGTGGTGCGGCGCGAGGGCGACCGCCTGCGGCGCTACGTGCACCTCGGCACCGGCAATTATCACTCGCGCACCGCCACGCTCTACACCGATTTCGGACTGTTCACGTGCAACGAGGAGATCTGTTCCGACGTCAACGAGGTGTTCATGCAGCTGACCGGTCTCGGCAAGGCGATGAAGCTCAGGCACCTGTGGCAATCGCCGTTCACGCTGCACCAGCGCAGCCTGAAAGCGATCCAGGCCGAGACCCGCAACGCCAGGGCCGGACACAAGGCCCGCATCATCGCCAAAATGAACGCGCTGCTCGAGCCCGAAATCATCGCCGCGCTCTACGAGGCGTCACAGGCCGGCGTCAAAATCGACCTCATCGTGCGCGGCGTGTGCGCGCTGCGGCCGGGGATCGCCGGTATTTCCGATAACATCCGCGTGATATCGGTGCTCGGCCGCTTTCTCGAACATACGCGTGTGTTCTTTTTCCACAACGGCGGCGCCAAGGATGTCTACCTTTCGAGCGCCGACTGGATGGATCGCAATTTCTTCCGCCGCATCGAGATCTGTTTCCCGGTGCTCGATTCCAGGCTCAAGCAGCGCGTGCTGCGTGAGGGGTTGGAGCCGTTCCTCGGTCGCGCGGTCGAGGCGTGGGACATGGATGCCAACGGTCATTACATACGACGCAAGGGCAGTCGCGGCAAGCGCGTCCGCCCGCAGACGCAGCTGCTCGAGAAGCTTGCCAGCAAGCGGGCGAGCTGACCACCAGAAATGATCGATGCACAACCCGGAATGACAGGATAAACAGAGATGGACCTTATTCTGTGGCGCCACGCCGACGCCGAAGACGGCATGGCTGACAGCGAGCGCAGGCTTACTGCCAAGGGAGTGAAGCAGGCGGCGCGCGTCGCGAAATGGCTGAAAAAGCGGCTGCCCGCCGACGCGGTGGTGCTGGCGAGCCCGGCGCGCCGCGCGCAGCAAACCGCACGCGCTTTAACGCACGATTTCCGCACCGTGAAGGAAATAGGCGCCGCAGCGACGCCGCAGGTGATGCTCGCCGCAGCCGGCTGGCCGGACGCCGCCGGAACTGTGGTGGTGGTCGGCCATCAGCCGACGCTCGGCCAAGTTGCGGCGCTGCTCTTGACCGGCAGCGCGGGCGGGTGGGACATCAAGAAGGGCGCGATCTGGTGGTTCGCGCAGCGCGACCGCGAAGTCGGCGGGCGCGCCTACCTGCGTGCGGTAATGTCCGCTGACTTGTCATAAACGGGGCATGATGTTCGATTCCGCCAATCTGCTCAACGAGTGGATGGATCCCAGCCACATCGAGATGCGGGGCTTTACCAGCCCGCCGGGCTAGCTGGCGAGCGCGAGGTCGGCGCCGACTTCGATGTCGTCGAGCGCTTTGATCTCGAGCTCGCAGCCGATCGCGCCCCACTCCTGGATTTCCTCGCGCAGCGCCGCTACCGTGAGCGGATTGCTTTCGAGCCACTCGCGGTTGAGCTTGAGCCGGAAATTCTGCGCCCTGGCCTTGGCGCGGATTTCCGGCAGCGCGGCGTCGCTGCGGCTGCGATGGATCAGCGCCGCCAGCCGCAGCGCCAGCACCATTTTCCAGTCAACGTTGTTCTCGAGCTGGCCATGGATTTTCTTGAGCGAGCGGCGGTGCGCGAG
>PLYS01000555.1 GCA_003153455.1 Betaproteobacteria bacterium
CCGTCGCCGCCGCCGTACATCGGCGGCATGTTGGTCGCGATCTGGCGCAGGATTTCATCGGGGCCGACGCCTTCGCCGCCCGAGATGTTGCAGAAATTCGACGCCTTGAACGCCGTCACCGTGCTGTCCTCGCGCTTGAAGCCGCGGTCGACGTGAAACGGCGTCCACGGATTCTCCTCCTCGTTCTCTGCGCAGATGTACGAATAGCGCAGCGGCGAGCCGAAGCTCGTTTTCGAATACACGCCGGGCAGCGCGCCGCCTGCATTGATGAGGACGAGCCGCAACGCGCGGCCGATGGTCGCGTTCGCGCGCCAGCCGGGCCCTAGGCAACCGGTGCCATAGTTGATTTCGAGCTTATTGCGCACAGGTCCGTTTACCAGCAGGAACGGCGTCATCGGGTTGGTGGTGACCTGCATCAGCTCCAGTGGATACGTCGGGTCCGTCACGCCCTCCACGGCGGCGACCAGCACCGGCATGTATTCCGGACGGCACCCGGCCATGATGGCGTTCACCGCGATCACTTCGACTGTCGCGCGGCCTTTGCGCGGCGGCAGCACGGCGATCAGGTCGCCGGCCTGGCGGCCCGAGGCGGCAACGAATTGTTTCACGGCTTCGGGCGTTGCCGGAATGATCGGCAGGCCGTCGGTCCAGCCCTGCTCGTAGGCGTGTTCGTAACTGCGCGTCAGCAGTTCGGCGACCGATGCGGCTTCGAGTTGTGTTGGTGGCTGCGTCACTGGCGGATTCCTTTCAAACCGGTACCGTGGAGCGCGCGACGCCCTGCGGGTGGATCAGTTTGACGGCATCCTGCATGCGTGCCTGCAGCTCGGCCGGCGGCAGCGTGAGCCCGTCGATCACCGTCTGGATCATCGCTTCGGCGCGCGGGCGCAGCGCTTCGGGTTCGAGCTGGCGGATGGGATTCGGCGTTTCCGCAATCACGACGTAGGGGAAACCCTGCGTTGACGACATGCGGCGCGCGAATTTCGAGAACGTATCGGTGACGACCATCACCGTGGGGATGCCGCGTTCTTCGAGAGCGGGCGTGACGTGGCTACACCACGTCGTGCACGACCCTCAGTCGCCGCTTGCGGTGATGACGACGTCGACGCGGCTGACGAGGCTGTTGATTTGCTCCTTCATCGTGTCGAGGAGCTTGCCGGTGCGCAGCGGGATTTCCCGCACCGGCTGCTCTATGATCACAGCCTTCAGCCGGTAGCGTTCCTGCAGCAGGTCGCCCAGCGACCTGAGAATATGAATCGCGGACGGCCGCCAGTTGGGCAGCAGGCCAACGACTTTGCCGTCGAGCGTGGCGGGCCGCGGCGCAAGCTTGCAGTCGGAGATTTCGTCGAGGTACGTCGCGAGCGGGGACAGCATCGTCAGGTTTAGTGAAGACATCGCGTTCCTTTCATCCGGGGAGATATCTATCCTAAGAAGCCCTGACTATTTAGTCAATACGATTGATGAATCTAAGAACAGGCTCGTTCGAGCGCTGCTCAAGTCTTCAAGAATGGGGTCGTTAACTCAGAAAGGCAAGCCCCCGGCTATGCGGGGGATGCTTTGACCGTACTGCAGGATTCATTTAGACTTGTCACGGTCGCCACCACAGGCGAGCGGGGCGCTGCAGGTTGCGCGTCACATATTCCGCAGAAAAATCTTTGGCGGGGACTAAAGTTTTGCTTGGTACGGCCGATAACGAGACAGCAGCTGGCCGCGCAGAGACTTGGAAATGCACCGGGATCCAAAATGAGAGTACTGAATGTTGAAGATTCGGAAGATGATGCGCATCTCTTGTGCTCCGAACTCGCAAGCGCCGGAATCGACCTGAATTATCGGCGTGTGGATTCCTTCGCGGGGATGCAGGCTGCATTGCAGGAGTCCGATTGGGACGTCGTCATCTCCGATCATTCCATGCCGTCTTTCAGCTCTCTGGAGGCGCTGGAGCTGCTGAAACAAAGCGGCAAGGACATCCCGTTCATTATTTTTTCCGGCAATATCGGCGAGGAGGTGGCGGTGTCGGCCATGCACAACGGTGCGCACGACTACGTTTACAAAGGCAACTTTGCCCGTCTCATCCCGTCAATCAAGCGCGAGCTGAAAAATGCTGCCGACCGGCGTGCCAAGAAACAAGCCGAAGCCCACGTTTACCAGCTGGCCTACTACGATGAGCTGACCGGGCTTCCGAAACGCAACCTGTTTTGCGAAAAGGTAGGCGACGTGCTGTCAGAACGCGCCGATTCAAGGGCTGCGGCCGCCATGTATTTTATAGACATGGACCGCTTCATGCGCATTAATAATACCTATGGCTATGCCACGGGCGATGCGCTGATCCGGCAGGTGGCGCAACGCCTGAAGGAATGCGTCGGGGAAACCGGCGTTCTGGCCCGCGTTGGGGGCGACAAGTTCGCCGTCTTCAGGGGCGGCGTCGCCAATTCCCGGGAGATCCAGACGTTTGCCGACCACGTCATGGAATCATTTGGCGCCCCGTTCGCGATAGAGAATTTGGAGTTTTATGTCACCTTGAGCGTGGGAATCTGCGTCTATCCGGACGACGGCGAAGACGTATCAACCCTGCTGGTCAACGCCGAAAGCGCCATGTACCTCGCCAAAAAGTTATGGCGCAACAATTACCAGTACTACGTCAAGGCGTTGGGCGAAGCGTCCTCCCGGCGCCTGGCGCTGGAGACTTCGCTGCGGCGGGCGGTGGAAAGAGGGGAACTGTTTTTGCAATATCAGCCCGTTGTGGACCTGAAGACCGGGAAATTCACCGGCGCGGAGGCGCTGGTGCGCTGGAACCATCCGGAATTCGGCCTGCTTGGGCCGGACAATTTCATTCCGCTAGCCGATGAGACCGGCCTAATTATCGAAATCGGCGAGTGGGTGCTGCACCAGGCGTGCATGCAAGCCAAGTCATGGCATGACATGGGACTATACCCTATGACCATTGCGGTTAACGTCTCCGCGGTCCAGCTTGGCCAAACGCAATTGCTGAACCAAGTGGCGGACGTTCTGAGCAAAACCGGCCTTGATCCGGCCTGCCTGGAGTTGGAGATCACCGAGTCGGTTGTGATGCGGGACGCGGAAGCCAGCATCAAAATGCTGGGCGCGCTGAAGGACATGGGGATCAAGATTTCGGTGGACGATTTCGGTACCGGTTATTCGTCCTTGAGCTACCTTAAGCAGTTGCCCATAGATATTCTGAAAATTGACCAGTCGTTCACCCGGGATATCGGCAGTGATGCGGACAGTTCGTCGATCGTCACAGCCATAGTTGCGCTGGCGAAAAGCCTCAACCTGTCGGTCCTGGCCGAAGGCGTCGAATCAATAGAGCAGCTCGGCTTCCTGCGCAAGGAGAAGTGCGACAGGGTGCAGGGCTACTATTACAGCAGGCCCGTGAATCCGGACGCGCTGCTTCCCCTGATAATGCCAATGCGGGCTGCGGAGCCGGCCTGATCCCCCGAGTTTTCTGAAGGCAGACGTTCCGCAGCGCCGACGCGGACGCCATGCCGGTCCTGATTATCCCCGGCTCCTCCTGGCGCCGGGGAGCTGTTCTGCTTTGCATGTAGGAACACTTCCTACACGGTCTTTAGCGCGAATCCTACAAGAAACGTAGCAAACCCCTGATTTCCTTCCGCCCGGGCCGGCCCGAGAATGTCGTCACGGGCTTAGGCGTTTATTTCGAGCCCCTGTTCTAATTCGGATAGGAGAGGCAACGATGGCCGCTGATCACATGATGGCAGAAATCAAGGAAGTCAATCTCACCTACAACATTGCCGAGTTCGCCCCACTGGTGAAGCGCATTGCGCATCATATGATGGCGAAGCTGCCCGCCTGCGTGCAGGTGGATGACCTCATTCAGGCCGGAATGATCGGTCTGCTGGATGCGATCAACCGCTACGAAGGCTCCGTAGGAGCTCAGTTTAAAACCTATGCGGCGCAGCGTATACGCGGTGCCATTCTGGATGAACTGCGGCGGGCAGACTGGCTGCCCCGCAGCCTACGCAAGAAGGTACGGCGGATCGAAGCGGCCGTGAGCGCCCTGGAACAGCGCTTGGGTTACTCTCCAACCGAGCAGGAGCTGGCCAACGAATTAAACATGTCCCTTGCCGAGTACCACGAGACTTTGCAAGACGCATGGGGCGGCCAGTTGATCCACTACGAGGACTTCCAAAGCGGCGATGACGAGCATTTCCTGGACCAGCGTTACCCGGACCCCCAGAACGATGCCTTGGAGGCATTGCTGGATGAGAATCTGCGGGCGACCCTGATCAAGAAGGCCATCGAAGAGCTGCCGCCGCGGGAAAAGCTGGTGATGGGCATGCACTACGAAGAAGAGCTCAACCTGCGGGAGATCGGGGCGGTATTGGGGGTGACCGAATCGCGCGTATGCCAATTGCATACGCAGGCCATTGTCCGGCTGCGCAGCCAATCGCTCAGTCCGCCAGGCGGTTTTTAATGGCGTAGCGGATCAGATCCGAATTGTTCTTGAGTTTGAGTTTTTCCAGCAGGCGCGAACGGTACACGCTGATGGTCTTGGGGCTCAGGCACAACTCGGCGGACATGTCGGAAAGGGTTTTACCCGACGCAATCAGGCGCAGGGTCTGGAATTCGCGGTCGGACAGAGTTTCGTGCAGCGGTTTTTCGATGTCCACGCCCATGGCATTGGCGAGTTCCTCGGCAAGGGCAGGGCTGACATACTTCTTGCCGGCCGCCACGTGGCGTATTGCGGTAACGAGCTGCGCCGGGGCGCTTTGCTTGGTCAGATAGCCGGAGGCGCCGGCTTTCAACGCGCGCACCGCGAATTCGCGCTCGCCATGCATGCTCAACATCAGCACCGCCAGCTTGGGCTGTTCCTTTTTGATCTGTTTGAGGACCTCGATGCCATTTTTGTCCGGCAGCGAAATGTCCAGCAGCATCACGTCAAAGTCTTCCTGCCTTGCGGTCTTGATCGCCTGGGATCCGGTCTCCGCTTCGCCGTTGACTACGATGTCGCCGGTCTCGGCAACAATCTGCCTTAATCCGCGCCGGACAATGGCATGGTCATCAACAATCAATACGCGAATCATGGCTGTTTCTCCGGTCTCAGGGTGCTCTGCCGTGAATAGATAATTAAAGTTTAAACTTTAGACGATATCAACTTCGCGCTGGCGCCGGACTGCATGCCGCGGATTAAAATAACGTTTGGTGTTACTCCACGGCCTGCCTGGCGCTTTCCGTAAGCGGCAAGCGGACGCTGAGCGTGGTTCCCTGCCCCGGCGCGCCGCTGATTTCGATTTTCCCTCCCAGATTGCTGGCGCGCTCCAGCATGCCGCGTATGCCGAAGGATTTCGGCTTCAACATCTCGTCCCGGGTTATGCCGCGGCCGTCGTCGCGCACTTCGAGTTCCAGCCACCCGTGGGCTTCCCTGAAGTCGACACGCACCGTGGAAGCGTTGGCGTGCTTCGCGACGTTGGTCAGCGTTTCCTGGAAAATGCGGAACAGGGTCACAGACAGGTCGGGATCCAGAGAAATCTCCTCGCTCCCGAACGCAGTTTCGCAGCGGATTCCGGTATGGTTCTGGAATTCCCGTGTCTGCCATTCGATGGCCGCGATGATTCCGAATTCCAGGACGCCCGGGCGCAAGTCGCTGGCAATTCTTGCCGTGGCTTCAAGGATCCGGTCCACCAGGCTGTCGATGGCCTCCACTTTCGCTTGCAGTTCCGGTCGCCTCTTGGGCAGCCGATTGTGCAACCATCGCAAATCGATCTTTACCGCGGTGAGGTCCCCCCCCAGATCATCGTGGATTTCCCGGGCAATTCTGGCCCGTTCCTGCTCCTTTACCGTTTGCAAATGGGAAGATAGCTCGGCCAGTTGTTCGTGGGAGCGCTTGATTTCGGTTTCCGCAAGCTTGTTTTGGGTGATGTCGGCCATGATGCCGTCCCACAGGATCGCTCCCCGGGAAGTCTGCCTCGGGCTCGCCCGCAGGTTGATCCACTTGCTCTCGTTCTCGCTGCCGTTTCGGATGCGGCCTTCCCAGTTCCAAGTGGTGAGATTTCTGGCCGAGGCTGCCATGGACTGGTCGTAAGATCCGCGGGCTTCGGGCAGGATGCGGTCGAGGAACAACCCGGGGTTTTCCTTTAATGCCGCGGGGCTCAAGCCGAACAGCCCCACCGAGCCTTCGCTGGCGTAGGCGCACACGACCGTGCCGTCTTTTTCCTGCAGCCACTGGAATACCACGCCGGGAAGATTGGAAGAGATGGCCCGGAAGCGCGCTTCGCTTTTTTGCAATGCGATTTGCGCCAGGCTGAATTGCTTGCGGGTTTCCGTTTCCAGCAAGCCGCGATGCACCGCCGGAACCAGCCGGGCTGCGCTTCCCTTCATCACAAAATCATGGGCTCCCGCCTTCATCAGGGCCACCGCCGCTTCTTCACCGATGCAGCCGGAAACGATGATGAACGGGATCTCCAGCCTNNACGTCCCAGTTTCCACCGGCAAGGGCGTTTTGCATCGCCTCGGCGGTTTCGACCCGCAGGCAGTCGACAACGAGCCCGCCCTCGGTGAGGGTGTCCACGATCAGTTCGGCGTCGTCCGCCGAATCTTCGACCATCAGCACGCGCAGCGCCTGCTGCTGCGTGTGGTCAGACATGGGCGGGCGGGGCCTCGTTCAACACCAGCAGTATCATTTTGTTTGTGTTTTCGCGGCTCAAGCGGCCTCTCCTTTTTGCGGGGTTGCGATTGCGTCCGGGACGCAATGTGGCAGGGTGAAATAAAAAGTCGCGCCCTTGCCTACGGTCGCATCCGCCCAGATGCGCCCGCCGTGCAGATTCAGGATGCGCTGCACCGTGGCCAGGCCCATGCCGGTGCCTTCGAATTCGGTCGCGCCATGCAGCCGCTGGAATGCCCCGAACAATTTGTGGGCGAATTTCATATCGAACCCGGCGCCGTTGTCCTTGACNNTCGAGCGCGATCTTGAGCAGGCGCGGGTCTGCGCTGAGTTCAATCCCGTCCTGCACTTCGGTCACTACCATGCGTTCGGGCTCGCGTCCCTGAAGCTCCGCCAGTATCGAGCGCGCCAACCGGCTCAAGTCCACCGGTTCGAGCTTGATCTGGCTGCGGCTCACCCTCGACAGTTGCAGCAGGTCGTCGATCAGCTTCCCCATGCGCAGGCTGGCGCGGCGGATGCGAAGCAGGTAGTCGCTTCCCGTCGCGTCCAGATGGTCGGCATATTTCTTCAGCAGCAGCTGGCTGAACCCGTCTATTCCCCGCAGTGGCGCTCGCAAGTCATGCGACACCGAATAACTGAAAGCCTCCAGTTCCTTGTTGGCGGCTTCCAGTTGCCGCGTGCGTTCCCTCACACGCTGCTCCAGTGATTGGTTCAGACGCGCAATTTCCTGTTCCGCTTGTTTGCGTTCGGTGACGTTGCGGATGATCGCCGTGATGCGCACCACGTTGCCGGCGGCATCACGGATTGCCGATACGCTGATCTGCACGTGCAACGGGTGCCCGTCCCTGGCGATACGGATTGTTTCGAACGGCGGCGGCGGCACCGGTTTGCCCTGCTGCTGCAGCCACGCGTTGTGTTGCGGCTCATCCTGCCGGTGCGGCGGCCTGATTATGGAGACGTTGTGCCCGAGCATTTCGGCGGCGCTATAGCCGAACATCTTCTCCGCGCCGGCGTTCCAGGACAGCACCGTGCCATCGGGCGCGCGGCTGATGATGGCGTCGTCGGAGGTTTCGACGATCGCTGCGAACTGGGCACGGGCGTCCTCGGCCCGCTCGCGTTCAATCACCCGTGCCAGCTGGCTGGCGACGCTGTTGATTGCTTCGAGGAACGCGGAGTCGGGATCGCGCACTTCATCGGCGAAAAATTCGAGAAAGGCCAATGCCTCGCCGCCTACCACCACCGGGAACACAAAGCCGCAGCGGATGCCGAATTTCTCCGCACTGGCCACGCGTCCGGATTCGGACACGGCCAGGAAATCGGACGCCCAGACCGCCTTCTTCTCCCGTAATGCAAGATCGGTGAATCTGCCGGATGGCAGGGAGTGATCGAGGCTGTTCGAAATGCGTATGAACTCATCGAAACGCGCCGGCTGCGCACAATTCCAGATGGACGACTGCGGCACGCCCTTGGGCTGACCCGGCGCGAAGGTTCCAATGCGCCCGAGCATCCATTGGCCGTAATCGCAGATGCGCTCGAGACAGTCTTGCAGCGTTGATTCGGAAGTTGCTGATTCGTTGGCCGTTCGCGCCAGCGCATCCAGCAATTCCGTGAGCGCCGCTTTTTGCCGCACTTCGCGCTTGAGTTGATTTTGTTGCGTGATGTCCCACAAAGTCAGCGCAAAAAAAGCGGTATCGCCGTTCGCATCCCGGATCGCCACCAGGGTCCCGGCGGTGTCGATGCAGGTGCCGTCGCGGCGCAGGTAGCAGTCCTCGACCTGCCCCACCGGTTCGCCACGCGCCGCCCGCTCGAACAGGGGCTGCAACAGGCCGTGGTGCTGCTGCGGCGTGATGGTGGCGACCGGCTGGCCGATCGCTTCGCTTGCGGACCAGCCGAACATCCGCTCGGCCGCGGCGTTCCACGACAGGATGGTGCGGTCGAGCGCGCAACCGATGATGGCGGTGTTCGAGTTCTCGACGATAGCCGCGAGCATCGCTTGTGCCGCCTCGCCGTCCTGCTCGCGGTACCAGTCGGGAGAGAGCCCAACCCTCCACCAGTCGGAAACGAGCCCAGTCCGTCTGCGTTCCATGTTTACCCGCCGCGGCTGCCGGGATCGCTGCAATCGCTGGTACGGTTCTTGGGCGCCGCGCACTGACAACGCCTGGTAGATCAGGAGATACGCGATCGCATTGTAAAGGTGGCCCGGCAGGTTATTGATGTCGGCGAGGTCCCAATAGAAGGTGAAATAAAGTTCGGAAAGCATGATCACGCAGCATGCCGTAAACAACCGGCGCAAGTAATCAGCGCGCTCAATGCGCAGGCGGGCAAAGAAAACCGCTGCCGCCAGCATATAAACAGCAATCAGGGTGTACTCCGCTCCTGTCTTGAACGGAGTCGGCCCCTGGCCGGGAATGAATGTGACCGGCAGTGCGGCCTCGAGATACAGTACCAGCCAGTAAACCAGCGCGGTAATTTCGAAGGCGGCAACTAGCAGCCAGTACCTGGTCCAAGGTGAGGCGAACGGCCGCCACGGCCTGACCGCTGCATACAGCAGGGCGCAGGCAGCCAGCCCGCGGGCCGCCAGCCAGAAGTCGATGGCCTTTCCCTCACTGCTGGGGGTGACGAAATCCGGCATCCCGGGAAAAGCCATGGTGTAGGCAAAATCCATGAAAGCCACGGCAAGGAAGGCGCAGGACAACACCACGCTGTTCCCGACGCGCTCCCGGCTGTAAGCAACCCACCCCACGGCGAAAACCAGTATCGACACGACAATGGCGAACATCTGCACCACGGCATGCAGCGGCAGATAGGCTACCAGGCTTGCAACAACGGTTTGCCGGGAGGGGAATACGCTTACAGCGATCAGAATAAGCAGCAGCGCCGCCAGTAGCGCAGTCAGGTCCACGCCGAGAACAGAAAACACACCACCGCCGTGATCCGGCCGGTCAGGATTCCTGGCCGTGCTATCGGGTGTCTCAACGCTGGTTGGCATGTTCGTTTTCCTTTGTCCGTCGCGATCCAGCGGCGGGAAGCCGCTGGATCACGGAAACACCCACGCCGCAGGTGTGGTTTACAGCGGTGTCGAAAACCAGGAGAAGTTAGTATACGGCAATACTCGAATATGCAGGAGCCGCAGGCAGTCGACGACGAGCCCGCCCTCGGTGAGGGTGTCCACGATCAGTTTGGCGTCGTCCGCCGAATCTTCGACCATCAGCACGCGCAGCGCCTGCTGTTGCGTCCGGTCAGACATAGGCGGGCGGGGCCTCGTTCAACACCAGCCAGTACAACCCCAACTGGCGGCAGGCTTCGATGAATCGGGAAAAATCAACCGGCTTGCACACATAGCTGTTGGCCCCCAGCTGATAACTTTCCACCACGTCTTTTTGTTCCCTGGAGGTGGTGAGGACCACTACCGGCAGCAGCCTGGTCCTGGGGTCTGCGCGCAAACACTTCAAGACTTCAAGGCCATCCACTTTGGGCAGCTTCAGGTCGAGCAGGATGACCTGGGGCATGACACGAGTATCGCGGCCGGCATGCGTGCCGGTGGCAAACAGGAACTCCAGCGCCTCTTCGCCGTCGCTGCAGGTGATGACCTGATTCAGGATGTTGGCTTCCTTGAAAGCAAGCAGCGCCAGCTCCCGGTCGTCAGGATTGTCTTCCACCACCAGTATCATTTTGTTTGTGTTTTCGCGGCTCAAGCAGCCTCTCCTTTTTGCGGGGTTGTGATTGCGTCCCGGACGCAACGTGGCAGGGTGAAATAAAAAGTATCGTGGACGGAGGCATGTGCCCGGCCCACGCATCAATAAACGGCACCGTTCGAATTTACTTGAGCCGCAGGCCGGAAAATTCCGGCAAGCGCGCCGACCCACCGCAATCGGGCCCGTTCTAAAGTTATTTCTTTTGCTGCCGTATTTAAGGCATCGAACAAAACTTTTTGTCCCCGCGGGTGCGAGGAGGTTAATGCCAGCAATCGGCGCCTACAACTTCGCCCAGGACGAAGCCACCTGCGTCGTGTTCGGGATGCCAAAGGAGGCGATTGCGGTGGGCGCGTTGGATGAAATCGTGCCGCTGCACGACATGGCGAAACGGGTGATGATGCACCTGACGTCGATGGGCAGGCAGGGCATCCGGGTTTAGCGCATTAGATCGTTGCGCCGTGCAGCGTACCGAGCGCCGGCGGAGATTCCTGCACCGGTGCGGGCGACAATGGCGGCGTACCGATTCCCACGCTCAAGGTGCGCTTGATCGCGCGCACGACGCTGGTTATCACACCGCTACTCGTTTATTGTGTTGGCATGTATCCGGCCAAGCCGTGCCCAACGCAAAATCGTCGCAGTCCGGGATAATCCTCTTCCGCATGCAGAATCCGTTACCGGAACGCCAGGCCGACCGCACCGTGTTGTTGTTGGCCGCGATACTGGCCGGGCTGGCGATGCTCGGGCCGTTCTCGATCGACACCTACATGCCGTCGTTTCCAGAGATCGGGCAAACGTTCAACGCGACGCCGCAGCAGATGCAGCTGACGTTGAGTGCGTATCTGGCAACGTTCTCGATCATGACCCTGTTTCACGGCGCGATCTCGGATTCATTCGGACGGCGCCCGGTAATTCTGGCGAATCTGGCGGTGTTCGTTGCGGCGACGATCGGATGTGCGGTCGCGCAGGACTTCAGGCAATTGCTGTTGTTCCGCGCGCTGCAGGGTCTTTCAGGGGGCGCCGGCATGGTGGTCGGCCGAGCGATGATCCGGGACAGCTTCGCCGGCCACGAAGCGCAGCGCATGCTGTCGATGGTCATTATGATCTTCGGCGTGGCGCCGGCGATCGCGCCGGTGATAGGCGGCTGGCTGCAGGCGGGGTTCGGCTGGCGTTCGGTATTCGTGTTTCTGACGTTCTACGCGGCGCTGCTGCTTGCGTGCTGTTACTGGCGCCTGCCCGAAACGCTGCCGTGGTCGGCGCGCCAGCCCTTCGCGCCGCGGCCGCTGACCGCGAACTATCTCAAGCTGCTCGGCAGCCTGCGTTTCGGTTTATTGTCATCGGCGATCGCTTTCAATTTCGCCGGTTTCTTTTTGTATATCTCGTCGGCCCCGCTGATCATCTACAATCTGCTTCATCTCGACGCAAACCAGTTCGGGTGGTGGTTCATTCCGGCGACTAGCGGGGTCGTGTTTGGCGCGTTTCTGTCACGGCGCGCCGCCGGCAAGCTCACGACCCGCCGCATCCTGTGCATTGCCTACGCAATCATGTTCGCCGCGGCGGCATTCAGCGCCAGCTACCATCTGCTGTACCCGCCGGCGCTGCCGTGGACGGTGCTGCCGGTGATGGTGTATGCCGTTGGAATGGTGCTCGCGATGCCGACCATGACACTGCTCACGCTCGATTTGTTTCCCGGTAATCGCGGTCTTGCCGCGTCGCTGCAGGGTTTCCAGCAAAACATGTTCAGCGCAATCGTTGCGGGCGTGGTATCTCCCTATGTAGCGGGGAGTGGTTTGGGCCTGGCCGCAACCACGGCGGTGCTGCTAGTTTCAGGGGCCGTCTGCGCGTTCATCTATTCGAGGTTACCCAGGTCGCAGGAGCAACGGAATGCTTGAAGTTTCGAGCTGGACGGAAGAAAAACGCGCCGCCTTTCTGTACCGCGTCATCGCCGCCGTTGAATCCGGCACGCCGCGCGAGAAGCTGTTCCTCGGGCTTGCCGCCGAAGCCGAGAGACAGGCTGCGATCTGGGAAAAGAAAGCGCGCGCCGCGGGCGCGGACATTCCTCCATTCGTGCCGGACGTGCGTTCGCGCATTGTGGCCGGACTGGTGCGCCATCACGGTCCACGCCGTCTGCGCGGCGTGCTGGCGGCGATGAAAGTGCGCGGCATGTCGGTTTACGCTGCCGGCGGCTCGGGGAAGGTGTTTCCGCATCGCCTCGACGACATCGGTCATCACCGCGGATTGTCGGGCGGCGGCAACCTGCGCGCTGCGGTGTTCGGCGTCAACGACGGGCTGATTTCGAATGCGAGCCTGATCATGGGCGTGGCCGGCGCGAGTGCCGACAACGTGATGATCCTGCTGACCGGGGTCGCCGGGCTGGTCGCGGGCGCATTTTCGATGGCGGCCGGCGAATACGTGTCGGTACGCTCGCAGCGCGAAATGTACGAGTATCAGATTGGGCTCGAGCGCGACGAGCTTGCCGAATATCCTGAGGAAGAGGCGCGCGAACTCGCTCTGATTTACGAGGCGCGCGGCATCGCCGCCGGCGAGGCGCAGCGCATGGCGCAGCAGATCATCGCCGATCCCGAACAGGCGCTCGACACGCTGGCACGCGAGGAGTTGGGCCTGAACCCCGAGGATCTCGGCTCGCCGTGGGGCGCGGCGCTGTTTTCGTTTTTTTCGTTCGCCGCCGGCAGCGCGATCCCGCTGCTGCCGTTTGTGTTTGGCGCGGGCAGCGCGAGCCTGACGATGGCGATCGTCCTGACCGCGCTCGCGTTGTTTGCAGTCGGCGCGACGCTCTCGCTGTTTACCGGCCGCGGCGCGATCCTGAGCGGGCTGCGCATGCTGGCGATCGGCGCTGCGGCGGGCGGCATCACTTTTCTGGTGGGGAAACTGCTGGGAGTCAGCCTGGTTTGATCCCAAAAACGACTAAACGCAAAGATGCGAAGCACGCAGAGGAACGCAAAGGAAAATATCGGGAAACGATACTCACCGGATTGGTGATCTTCATTTTTGCGTTAATACTCTGAATTTCTTTGCGAACTTTGCGTCTTTGCGTTGAAATAGCTTTTCTAGGTTGATCCAGATCAGAGAATCTCGCCGTGGAACGCCTAGACTTGACCAAACCGCTCTTTTGATGGGGAGGTAGCCATGAAATACGAGGATCCCGCCTGCGCTTATTGTCCTGACACGGTCCGCGCCTGCCGCGTCGACGAATCCGAGGAGCGCGGCCCGGGCTTTTGCCCGACCAAAGTCGACCCTGATAGCCAAGCAGTGGCGCGCGCGCTGTATGAAGACCCGGAAACCCGCAAGATCTCGCGTGAATCAGCCGTGGTCGAGGCCGAAGGTTACTGCAAGTGGACGCGGGTCGAAGAGATCGTCCAGTTCGCCAAGCGCATGGGCTACAAAAAGCTCGGCATCGCGAACTGCATTGCCTTCGTCGATTACGCCAAGGTGCTGAGCGGCATCCTCGAGAGCCATGGCTTCGAGGTCGTGTCGGTCGCCTGCAAGACCGGCAGCATTCCGAAAGAAGAGGTGGGAATCGCCGACCAGGAGAAAGTTCGTCCCGGCCAGTTCGAGGCAATGTGCAATCCCGTGTGCCAGGCCGAGCTACTCAATGCCCACGGCTGTGAGTTCAACATCGTGCTCGGGCTATGCCTCGGGCACGACAGCCTGTTCTTCAGGCATGCCAAGGCGCTGACGACCGTGCTGGTTGCCAAGGACCGGGTGCTCGCGCATAACCCGATAGCGGCGCTGCAGTTTGCAGACACCTATTACAGCCGCGTCTGGGGACCGCTCAAGCCCGCGAAAACGCCGAATCTTCCACCCGCGGGACGGCGTTAACACTGCTCCCACGGCAGACCCTCGAACCGCCACCCGGTGCTGGCGCCGCGATGGTGGTCTGTGTCGAGCTCGCCTTCGAAGCCGTGCAGCACGTTGTAGACTTTGGAGAAGCCGGATTCTTCGAGCGCACGGCCAGCATCGAGCGAGCGGTTGCCGCTGCGGCAGATCAGCACCACCGGCCGGTTGACGCTGGTCGCCTTCTTCACGTGCGAGACGAACTCGGGGTTGATGTCCCAGTTGGGGCCGTCGTTCCACGGCACCAGGATCGCACCTTGCGGGTGGCCGACAAACAGGTACTCCATCTCGCTGCGGCAATCCACGAACACCGCATCGGGGCTCTGTTTCAGGAACTCGAACGCTTCCTTGGGAGTCAGGTGTTGCATTATCGCCACCGGTCGCAAACGGAACGCGCATTATAGGCGCAGACCGCGCCCGGCCGCCAGTTGCGCGGCGGCCGCGTGATAAAATCCGTCCCTTTCGCGCCGCCGTGCGGCGCCATTTCCAGCCATGAAAAATAATCGCAGCGCCCAGCTCGAATCCCTGCTCAAAGAGCGCATCGTGATCCTCGACGGCGCAATGGGCACCATGATCCAGGGCTACCGGCTCGACGAGGCGGGTTATCGGGGGCAACGCTTCAGGGACTTCGCGCGCGACCTCAAAGGCAACAACGACCTGCTCACGCTGACGCAGCCGCAGATCATCCGCGAAATACACGTCGCGTATCTTGCAGCGGGCGCCGACGTGATCGAGACCAACACGTTCAACTCGACTTCCATCGCGCAGGCCGACTACGCGCTCGAGCACCTGGTGCACGAGTTGAACGTCGAGGCGGCGCGGCTCGCGCGCGCCGCCGCCGACGAGTTCGAGCAAAAAGACGGACGGCCGCGCTTTGTCGCCGGCGCCCTCGGCCCAACCAATCGCACCGCATCGATTTCGCCCGACGTCAACGACCCGGCTTTCCGCAATACCACTTTCGATCAACTCAAGGCCGCGTACAGCGAGGCTGTAAGTGGCCTTGTGGAAGGGGGAGTGGATATTCTCCTTGTCGAGACCATATTCGATACCCTCAATGCAAAGGCAGCGATCTTCGCCATAGACGAATTTTTCGAGAACCGAAAAATTCGTCTGCCGATCATCATCTCGGGCACGATCACCGATGCTTCCGGGCGCACGCTGTCGGGACAGACC